>NZ_JAHVHQ010000003.1:0-305382 GCF_019802205.1 Roseovarius atlanticus | reverse complement strand
GAGCCGTGAAACCCCTGCGCGACCGAGATGAACTGATCCCGCTCGGGCTTACCTTGCGCATGCCAGTAGTAGCGGATGAACCGCACGGCACTGTCCACCGCGTCCGACCCGCCCAGGCTGAAATAGACGTGGTCCAGATCGCCCGGCGCCCGCTCGGCCAGTTCCGCCGCCAGCCGGATCGGCGCCTCCGCGCCCAGATTGAAATACCCTGTGGCATAGGGCAGTTCCCGCATCTGCGCCGCGGCGGCCTCGACAACGCTTTCCTGGCCGTAGCCTGCATTGACACACCACAGTCCAGCGAACCCGTCGATCAGTTCATGCCCCTCGTTATCGGTCACCCGCGCCCCTTGCGCGGACCGCATGACGCGCACGCCGCGCGCCTCATGTCCGCGAAAAGAGGAAAGCGGGTGCACCAGGTGCCGGCGGTCAAGTTCAACAAGCGAATTTGCGAGCATGTTTATCTCCGATTATCCAAGGGCTTGGGATACAAGCGCATAAGTCGTGTAGTCCGAGGGCGTTGCGGGCGCGGGCGTGCGAACCATCGCGGTTCCTCCGCCCACGTGTTCCAGCCCCAGCGCGGTGACGAATTCCGAAAGTCCAGCCGCCTCGGGCAGGTCGATACGCAGGAAACGGCCCTCTGTCCGGCTTGCCGCTTCGGCGATCAGGGCGCGCGCCACGGCCGCGTCCTTCGCCACCACCGGCCCGACCACGTGCCCGCGTCCGAACTCCCGCAACAGCGCAAAGCCGTCCTCCGCCAGAAGCACCTGCCCCTGCGCCGCGATCCGCTCCAGCAGAGCCTGCCGTTCCAGCCCGCACGCCCCGCGATCCAGTTCCGCAAGGCGGCCGATGTCGGACAGGCTGCCGTCGCGCACGACAAGCTGCGGTGCGGCGGCTCGGGCGATGCCCTGATGCTGCAGAATCTGGTGCGTCGCCGTGAATCCCAGCTTCTCGTACAGGGGCAGTCCCTCGCGCGTCGCCACCAGACGCATCTCGTCGCCTGCGCCTAGCGCCATCGCTGCCTCCATCAGACGCCGGCCAAGGCCACGCCCGCGCATCGCCTCGTCGACGATGATCATGTTGATCAACGCGACGGAACCGAAGCGGCTGCAACAGGCGGTTCCCGTCACCCTGTCGCCCTCGGTCGCGACAACCCCCTCCGAAACGGCCAGGGCAAGGTCCCAGTCCTCTTTCCGGTGCGGCCAGCCAACCTGGCGGGACAGCGCCAGCGCGCCGTCCACGTGTTCTGGCCCAAGCGGACGGATTTCCAGTTTCTCTGCGGGCTGCGTCTGCACGGGTGCCTCGGACATGAACTCACTCTTGCTGATTTTTCTGGATGCTAGGCCGCACGGATCGGCATGTTTCGCCTGATGCGAAATGCGTCCGGCAGTTTTCTGTCGCACCCGGTGTCTCGCGCCGCAGGAAATGCCGCCCTAGGCGGCACAGCGCTGGCCCAGACCCAGAATCATCGCATGGCAGGCGTGCAACTCGGACCGTGTCAGGTATTCCTCGGGCCGGTGCGCCCGCGCGATGTCGCCGGGTCCGCAGATGATCGCGGGCATGCCAGCCTGCTGGAAAAGCCCCGCCTCGGTCCCGAAACTGACGGCCGCGATGGGCGCTTTGCCCGACATCTCGGCCACCAGCGTGGCCAGCGGGTCGCCCGCGTCCAGCGCCAGCGGCGGGTAGCTGGACAACCACTCGGTCGCGACACCCGCCTTCTCCGCCGCATCGATCACCGGCGCCAGCAGCGACCGGGGCTCGACACCAGCGATGGCGCGTGCCTCGATCTCCGCCTCCGCCCGCTCGGGGATGATGTTGAGCGCCTGGCCACCCGCCACCGTGCCGATCTGCAGGCTGGACCACGGCGGCGCAAAGCGGTCGTCCCGCGGCCCCTCGGCCTCCAGCGCTTGCGCCTGCGCCCGGGCCGCGAGCAGCACCGGCAACAACGCATGAATCGCGTTCGCCCCAAGGTCGGGTCGCGAGCTGTGACCGGCCACGCCCGCCGCCCGCAGGCGCAGCGCGGCCTTGCCCTTGTGCGCCAGCACCGGCACCAGCCCCGTGGGTTCGCCCACGATGCAGCCCAGCGGCGGCGCACACAGCTCCGGCATCGCCGCGATCATGTGCGGCACGCCCTTGCATCCCGCCTCCTCGTCATAGGACAGCGCGATGTGGATCGGAACGGCGGGCCTCATCTCGGCCAACCCGGGCGCCGCCGCCAGGACCGCGGCAACGAACCCCTTCATGTCGCACGCGCCCCGCCCGATCAGCCGGTCGTCCCGCCTGCGCAGGCGGAACGGATCGCCCTGCCACTCCGGCTCGCCCGCCGGCACCACGTCCACATGGCCCGACAGAACATAGCCTGGCCGATCTGCATCCCCGATCGTGGCGAAAAGGTTGGCCCGGTCGCCCTCCGGCCCAACCAGGATACGGCAGGATATGCCGTGACCCTCCAGCCAATCCGCCACCGCCTCGATCAACGACAGATTCGGACGCCCCACGACCGTCTCGTGGCCCACAAGTTCTTCCAGCATCTCTTCGGGTGCGCACGAAAATGGCATGTCGTCTCGACTCCTCTTGTTTCGGCTTGCAAGCCTGCATGGTGTATCCTGGATGGAAAGCGGCGATCAGGGGCATCGCATCGCCACCATACCACGGCACCTTTTGCCGCATCCCGCCCGATCAACGCGATATCCTGCGGCAGGCGTGGAAAACCCGGCAATCCATTCCGTCCGGATACGGCGAGGATGAAGGCATCTTGAACCCTTCGGAGACCCCCATGCCTTTCACCCCCAAGTTCATCACTTTCGACTGCCACGGCACCATGATCTTTTTCGACATGGGCCAGGCCGCGCGCGATCACTACGGCCAGGTGCTGTCGTCCGACGCGATGGAGGTCTTCATCCGCGACTTCTCCGCCTACCGCCTGGACGAAGTGCTGGGGGCCTGGAAACCTTATGCCGAGGTCGTGCACAACGCGCTCGAACGCACCTGCAAGCGCAACGGCGTGGCGTTCGACCCTGCCGTCGCCACCGAAATCTATGAACGCGTGCCCACCTGGGGCCCGCATCCCGACGTCACCGCCGGACTCTCCAGGATCGCCGGCAAGATCCCCCTCGTTGCGCTTACCAACGCGATGAACAGCCAGATCCCGCACAATATCGCCAATCTCGGCGTGCCCATCACCCATGTCTTCACCGCCGAGGACGCGCAGGCCTACAAACCGCAGATGCAGGCCTTCGAATACATGTTCGACCAGCTGGGTTGCGGCCCCGAGGATATTCTGCACGTCTCGTCAAGCTTCCGCTACGACCTGATGACGGCGCATGATCTCGGCATCACCCACAAGGCCTGGGTCAATCGCGGCCACGAGCCCGCCAATCCGTATTACGAATATACCGAGATTCCGGACATCTCCGGATTGCCCGCGCTGGTCGGGCTTTGATGCACGCAGAGACGAACATGAAATACACGTCCTACTGGCTCGACACCGCCCCGCCCTTCGAGGGCGGCCAGGATGGCCCGGTCGAGGGACGGTTCGATGTCGCCATCATCGGTGGCGGCTTCACCGGCCTCAGCGCCGCGCTGCGACTGGCGCGCGCGGGCGTGTCGGTGGCCCTGCTCGAGGCCCAGCATGTCGGCGCAGGCGGATCGGGCCGCAACGGCGGGCATCTCAACAACGGCCTTGCGCATGGCTATGCCGCCGCCAAGGCGCATCTGGGCGCAACCCGCGCCCACGCGCTTTACAAGGCCTACGATCGCTCGATCGACATGATCGAGGACATAATTGCCGAGGAACGTATCTCCTGCGATTTCCGCCGCTCGGGCAAGCTCAAACTCGCCTCGAAACCCGGCCATGTCGCCGGGCTGCGCGCGAATTGCGACCTGATCGCCCGCGAGGTCGACCCCGAGGCGCGCTGGCTCGAACCATCGGACCTGAAGGACGAGATCGGCTCGCGCGCCTTTCACGGTGCCACGCTTCAGCCGAAATCCGCGATGATGCATATGGGCCGCTACGTCGCCGGCCTGGCCCGCGCCGCCTCCGGCCACGGGGCGCGGATCTGGGAAGGCGCGCCGGTGACGGCCCGGCACAGGCAGAACGGCGGCTGGCAGCTTGAAACCCCGCGCGGTCACCTCCAGGCGGAGCGTGTGATCGCGGCGACCGACGCCTACTCGGGCGTCCACGGCCCCGCCCCACTCAAGCCCTTCCGCAAGCGCATCATCGCGGTCGGCTCCTTCATCGTGGCCACGCGCCAGCTCGACGACGCCGAAGTCGCGGCGACCATGCCCGGCAACCGCACCTGCGTGACCTCTATGAACATCGGAAACTATTTCCGCCTGTCGCCCGACAACCGTCTGATCTTCGGCGGACGCGCGCGGTTCTCGGCCACCTCCGACCAGCGGTCCGACGCCAAGTCGGGGGCCATCCTGCGCGCCGGCATGGCGCAGATTTTTCCGCAGCTTGCAAATGTGCAGATCGACTATTGCTGGGGCGGGCTCGTGGGCATGACCAAGGACAGGTTGCCCCGCGCCGGCGAGATGGATGACATGATCTACGGCATGGGATACTCCGGGCACGGCGCACAGATGTCGACCCTGGTGGGCGCGTCGCTCGCCGACCTCGCCATGGGCCGCGAAGACACCAACCCTCTGGCCGGCCTCGACTGGCCGACCGTTCCGGGTTACTCGGGCCGTCCCTGGTTCCTGCCCTTCGTCGGCATGTGGTTTGCGCTCAAGGATCGTCTGGCCTGATGCCCGCCGCGTTCAGCCAAGCGAGTGGGCCGCCAGTCCGAACATCCGCGGGCCGTCCAGCGGTCGACGCTGCCGGCCCAGGTACATTTCGGTGACGGTGTCGTAGACTCCCATACCGATGGCCGACAGGAAGGCGTTGAACTTCTCGCTTTCCACTGGCGTGTCAAGGCGCACGAACTCGCCTTCACTGCGCTTGATCAGCGGGGCGGCCAGCATCATCGCGATGTCCTCGGTCTCGGCGACCACGGGTCCTATGACCCACCCGCGCCCGAAACGGCGGCGCAGCGCAAAACCGCAGATCGTGCCCTCCCGCTCGACGACCATGCCATCGGACAGGCGCAGCATCTCTGCCAGGATTCTGTCCCTTGCCGCCCCATACGCTTGCGTATCCAGCGCCGCGATCGCGGCGGTGTCTTCCACCTCCATCGCGCGCGCGGTGACACCAGGCACCGGATCGGGCGATTGAACCCGCCGCGTCATGCCCTGATGCTGCCGGATCGTCGTCAGCGGCACAAAGCCCGCTTCCTTGTAAAGCCGGTATCCCTGCCGCGTCGCGCTGAGCCGCAAATCCGCCCTGGGGCATTCTTTCATCACCCGGCGCAACAGCCAACGCCCCGTTCCCATCGTCTGAAGCCGCGGCGCGGTCACCATCATGCCCAGCATGGCGAAATCCGGCTCCGCGCGAAAACACATGGCCGACCCCATGGCGCGACCGATCTCGTCCACCGCCAGGTACCCTTCGCCCAGCGAAATGAAGACATCCAGATCACGCCATCGATGCGGCCAGAACACCCCGACAGTCAGTTCATGCAACAGCGCCCGGTCGGCCAGGCTGATCCGGTGCGCGGTGGCCACGAACTTGTCCACGCGAAAACTGTCGTCCGTCGGCGCGTCTCCCGCGGACAATGCGTCATTTCCGGACTCGCCAACCTGTCTTACCATGCGTACGCACATCCCTCATCTTCCGCGGCGCAGGCACGTCGGGCCGTGCCGCGCGGGGTCGGATACCACTTCCTACACAGTATCGACCAATCGTCACGGTTTTTTCTGCGGTTTCCGGCCCGGATACCACAGCATATGCGCTTTGTTTTTTGCAAAGCTGCCCGTGAACCCCGCGCGCCCGGGATCGCACCGGCCCGCGCGACAAGACAACCGCCACCAACGAGGATAAACCGACACATGCGCGAAGACCCATTGATGCAGCCCTTTCAGATCGGGCCGCTGACGCTCAAGAACCGCCTGCTGATCACCGGGCACGAGCCGGGTTACTCCGAGGACGGGCTGCCCAAGGAGCGCTATCGCGCCTACCATGTCGCGCGGGCCCGCGGCGGGGTGGCACTGACGATGACGATGGGCTCTGCCGCGGTCTCGCCCGACAGCGCCCCGAGTTCAGGCGGCGTGCAGGCCTATCGCGACGAGATCGTGCCACTGATGCGCAGATTGGCCGAAGAGTGCCACGACCATGGCTGCGCGGTGATGATCCAGCTCACCCATCACGGCCGGCGCACCCGTTGGGACCGGGGCGACTGGCTGCCGACGATTTCCGCCAGCCACGAGCGCGAGGTCGCGCACCGGCACGCGGCCAAGCTGGCCGAAGACTGGGATATCGCCCGCATCATCGACGATTACGCAACTGCCGCCGAACGGATGCATGACGCAGGCCTCGACGGGCTCGAATTTCTCGCCACCGGCCACCTGCTGGATCAGTTCTGGTCGCCACGCTCCAATCACCTTGACGCGCCCTATGGCGGATCGCTCGAAAACCGCATGCGTCTCGCGATGGAGGTGCTGACCGAGACCCGCCGCCGCGTCGGCCCGGACTTCCTTCTGGGGCTGCGCTATGCCGGCGATGAAATGTGCACCGACGGCGTTGACGCCGAAGAGGGGGTGGAAATCTCGCGTCGCCTCCGCGACAGCGGCCTCGTGGACTTCCTCAACGTGACCCGTGGCCATATCGACACCGACGCCGGACTGACCGATATGATCCCGGTTCACGGAATGCCCAGCGCACCGCATCTCGACGCCGCGGCCAGCCTGCGCAAGGCCACCGGAATGCCCGTCTTTCATGCCGCCAAGGTGGCCGATGTCGCCACCGCGCGGCACGCCATCGCCTCCGGCATGGTGGACATGATCGGCATGACCCGCGCCCACCTTGCCGACCCCGATATCGGCCGCCTTATCGAAGCCGGCGAAGAAGAGCGCATCCGCCCCTGCGTCGGGGCCAACTTCTGTCTCGACCGCCGGTTTCAGGGGGCCGCCGCGCTTTGCGCCCACAACCCCTCGACCGGGCGGGAACGCGAACAGCCCCACCGCATCGAACCCGCCGACACGGCCCGCCGCGTGCTGGTGATCGGCGCCGGCCCCGGCGGTCTCGAAGCGGCGCGCGTCGCCGCCCTGCGGGGCCACCGGGTCGAGCTTCACGAAGCCGCCAACGACCCCGGCGGACAGGTGCGGCTGCTGGCGCAGTCGCCGCGGCGGCGCGAGATCCTGTCGCTTATCGGCTGGCGCATGGCCGAATGCGAACGGCTGGGCGTGCGGTTCCACTTCAACAGCTTCGCCGAGACCCAAACCGTCACCGAGGCCGGCGCGGACGTGGTGATCGTCGCCACCGGCGGTCTGCCCCACGAGGTACCGCTCGCCTCCGGTCAGGACCTGACCGTGACCAGCTGGGACATCCTCTCGGGGGATGCGCAGCCCGGCCGCAACGTCCTCGTGTTCGACAATTCCGGCGACGCGGCCGGGCTTCAAGCGGCCGAGATGATCGCGGCCACCGGCGCAAGGGTCGAGATCGTCAGCCCCGAGCGCGCCCTCTCAGCCGAGGTGATGCCGATGACGCTGACGCCTTTCCTGCGCGAGATGCAGGCGCGCGATGTAACCTTCACCGTCACCTGGCGGCTGCATTCGATCGAGCGCGCGGGCAACCGTCTCCTGGCCAGGCTGGGCAGCGATTTCAGTGCCGCGCAGTCCACGCGCGAGGTCGACCAGGTCGTGGTCAACAACGGCACCATTCCCCTGGACGACCTCTATTTCGACCTCAAACCCCTCTCCCGCAACATGGGCGAAGTGGACCGGGACGCTCTCCTGGCCGGACGCCCCCAGACCCTCATCCGCAACGCACAATCCGGTTTTTCGCTCTTCCGGATCGGCGACGCCGTTGCCTCCCGCAATATTCACGCGGCCGTCTATGACGGCCTTCGGCTTCTGAGAACATGTTGAAACCCGCATGGTCGACGTCAGCACCGCAGGAACGAGGGGTCTTGGTACATCCGCTGGTCTCTAGCGTCTCAGCGGCAAGACGCGCACAGGCTCGTCGTCCCGAAAAAGTGAAGACCTCGCTTCAGAAATCCCAGTCTTCGTCTTCTGTCGCGACGGCCTTCCCGATGACATAGCTGGAACCCGAGCCCGAGAAGAAATCGTGGTTCTCGTCCGAGTTGGGCGAAAGCGCCGCCATGATCGCCGGATTCACCTTGCAGGCCTCGTCGGGGAATAGCGCCTCGAACCCGAGGTTCTGCAGCGCCTTGTTGGCGTTGTAATGCAGGAACGCCTTCACATCCTCGGTCAGTCCCAGCGGATCGTAAAGCTGCTCGGTATAGCGCGCCTCGATCTCGTAGAGGTCAAACAGCAGACCGAAGGCAAAATCCTTGATCTCCTGCCGTCCAGCCTCGGGCAGACGCTCCAGTCCGCGCTGGAACTTGTAGCCGATGTAATAGCCGTGGATCGCCTCGTCGCGGATGATCAGGCGGATCAGGTCGGCGGTGTTGGTCAGCCGCGCCCGGCTGGACCAGTGCATCGGCAGGTAGAAGCCCGAGTAGAACAGGAAGGACTCCAAAAAAACGCTGGCCACCTTCTTGCGCAGGGGCGAGGCGGTGGCGTCGTATTCATCGAGAATGAGGCGCGACTTGGCTTGAAGGTGCTCGTTCTCCGCAGACCAACGGAAGGCCTCGTCCACTTCAGCGGTCTGGCAAAGTGTCGAGAACACGGATGAATAGCTGCGGGCGTGCACCGCCTCCATGAAGGCGATGTTGCTCAGCACCGCCTCTTCATGCGGCGTGATCGCATCTTCCATCAGGGTCGGTGCGCCCACGGTGTTCTGGATCGTGTCGAGCAGCGTAAGTCCGGTGAACACCCGGATCGTCAACTGTCGCTCGTCCTCGGTCAGCTGCGACCAGCTGGGGATGTCGTTGGACAGCGGCACCTTTTCCGGCAGCCAGAAATTGACCGTCAGGCGGTTCCAGACGTCGAGGTCGATGTCGTCCTCGAGGCGGTTCCAGTTGACGGCGCGGGGTATGGCGCGGGTGGATTTGGCAAGGTCTTTCATGGCGGTCTCCGGGCCTTTGGGGGCGGATTTTCGACGTCGGCATCACGTCTGTATCGCTGCGGTATTGCGGCGGTGCGGTTTCGGGGCGTCAGGTCAGAGAGAGCACGAGACGCAGCCCTGCACCTCGGTCCCTTCCAGGGCCATCTGGCGCAGGCGGATATAGTAGATCGTCTTGATGCCTTTCTTCCACGCGTTGATCTGCGCCCGGTTGATATCGCGGGTCGTGGCCTCGGCGGGGAAGAACAGCGTCAGCGACAGCCCCTGGTCGACATGCTGGGTGGCCGCGGCATAGGTGTCGATGATCGCCTCGGGTCCGATCTCGTAGGCGTCGCGGTAGAATTCCAGATTGTCGTTGGTCATGTAGGGCGCGGGATAATAGACGCGGCCGATCTTGCCTTCCTTCCTGATCTCGATCTTCGACGTGATCGGATGGATCGAGGAAGTGGCGTAGTTGATGTAGCTGATCGAGCCGGTGGGCGGCACCGCCTGAAGGTTGCGGTTGTAGAGGCCGTCCGCCATCACCGCGTCCCGCAGGTTCGCCCAGTCCTCCCGGGTGGGCACGGCAATACCGGCCTCGGCGAAAAGCGTCGTCACCCGCTCGGTCTCGGGCACCCAGTCGCGGGTGACGTATTTCTCGAAGAAGGATCCGTCGGAGTAGGTCGAGGTCTCGAACCCCTTGAAGCTGCGCCCGGCCTCGCGGGCCAGCGCGTTCGAGGCGGTGAGCGCGTGGAAGAGGACGGTGCAGAAATAGATGTTGGTAAAGTCGATCCCCTCGGGCGAGCCATAGTGGATGCGTTCGCGGGCGAGGTAGCCGTGCAGGTTCATCTGCCCCAGCCCGACGGCGTGGCCCTCGTCATTGCCTTTGCGGATCGACGGCACGCTGTCGATCGCGCTCATTTCAGACACCGCGTTGAGCGCGCGAATCGCGGTGCCGACCGTGCCGGCGAGGTCGCCGCCATCCATCGCGCGGGCGATGTTCATCGAGCCGAGATTGCAGGAGATGTCGGTGCCCATGGTCGCATAGCTGAGATCGTCGTTGAATTCCGACGCCTCGTTCACCTGCAGGATTTCCGAGCAGAGGTTCGACATGGCGATGCGCCCCGCGATCGGGTTGGCGCGGTTCACCGTGTCCTCGAACATGATATAGGGATAGCCGCTTTCGAACTGGATCTCGGCGATGGTCTGAAAGAACGCGCGGGCGTTGATCTTCTTCTTGCGGATGCGCGGGTCGTCGACCATCTCGTGATATTTCTCGGTCACGGAGATCTCGGAGAACGCGCAGCCATAGACCTTTTCCACGTCATGGGGCGAGAGCAGGTACATGTCCTCGTTCTTCTTGGCCAGTTCGAAGGTGATGTCGGGGATCACCACGCCAAGCGAAAGCGTCTTGATGCGGATTTTCTCGTCGGCATTCTCGCGCTTGGTATCGAGGAAGCGCAGGATGTCGGGGTGATGCGCGTTGAGATAGACCGCCCCGGCCCCCTGCCGCGCGCCGAGCTGGTTGGCGTAGGAGAAGCTGTCCTCGAGCAGCTTCATCACCGGAATCACGCCCGAGGACTGGTTCTCGATCCCCTTGATCGGGGCGCCGTGCTCTCGGATGTTGGTCAGCATCAGGGCCACGCCGCCGCCGCGTTTTGACAGTTGCAGTGCCGAGTTGATGCCCCGCCCGATGCTTTCCATGTTGTCCTCCAGCCGCAGCAGGAAGCACGACACGAACTCGCCCCGCGCCTTCTTGCCGGCATTCAGGAAGGTGGGCGTGGCGGGCTGGAACCGGCCCTCGATGATCTCGGTCATCAGTTGCAGCGCCAGCGTCTCGTCGCCGCGCGCCAGCGCCAGCGCGTTCATCACGACGCGGTCCTCGTACCGCTCCAGGTAACGCTGCCCGTCCCAGGTTTTCAGCGTGTAGGAGGTGTAATACTTGAACGCTCCCAGAAAGCTGGGGAAGCGAAACTTCTTGCCATAGGCCGCGTCCCAGATCCGGCGCTGGAAGTTCTTCGAGTACTGGTCCAGCACCTCTGGCTCGTAATACCCTTCGTCGACAAGGTAGCCGAGCTTCTCGTCCAGCGAGTGGAAGAACACGGTGTTCTGGTTGACGTGCTGCAGGAAGAACTGCCGCGCCGCCATGCGGTCGGCCTCGAACTGGATGCGGCCCTGATCGTCGTAAAGGTTCAGCATCGCGTTCAGCGCGTGATAGTCGAGGTCGGCGGTCAGGCTGGCGTCAAGCATGTCTCTCTCCAGAATTTGTCGAGCCCGGCGCGCACGCGGGCGATGTCGGTTTCGGTGCCGGCCAGTTCGAACCGATAGAGCACGGGCACGTTGCATTTGGCGGCGATCACGTCGCCGGCCATGGCGAAAGTCTTGCCGAAATTGCGATTGCCGGCGGCGATGACCCCGCGCAGCAGGGCACGGGCGGCGGGATCGTTCAGCAGGCGGATCACCTGCTTGGGGACCGCGCCTCGCCCGTGCCCATCGGCATAGGTCGGGCAGATCAGAACGAAAGGCGCGGTGATCTGCGGGACAGGATCGCTCGCGACACGCGGCAGCCGCCGTGCCGGCAGGTCCAGCTTATCGACGAAGCGCCGCGTGTTGCCGGACCCGCTCGAGAAATAGACCAGCCCCGCCATGCGCTCAGCAGAGCCGGCCGATCATGTCGGGACGAAACCCGGCCCAGTGATCGTCACCCGCCACGACGACAGGCACCTGCCGGTAGCCCAGTTCCTGCACGTGCTCCATCGCGGCGGTGTCCTCTGTCAGGTCGATAATGTCATAGGCAAGGCCACGGGCGTCCAGCGCTCGGGTCGTTGCGGTGCACTGCACGCAGGCAGGTTTGGAATAGACGGTGATGCTCATGGTGCTCTGTCCCTTTTTCGTGGTTTGCGAATGGCGGGACAGGACACGGGAACAGGAGGCCTGAAGGGCCCCTGACACGCGCCCGGGCCCTCCGCCCGCGGTCGTCGTTCATGGCGCCTTGGCAGGTCTCCTGGCTCGCGGCTCTTGCGCCTTGGTCCGCCTTCCCGGTGTTGCCTCACCAGTGGATCCGGACCTTGGCTTACCGCTTACAGTTGCGGGGGCAGCGCCGGTGTCGCACCGGCTTCCCTTTTCACCCACGACGTTGAGTCGCGGGCACCAAAGCAACACCATATTGGGTTCTGGCACCCGAAACTGTCAATATATAGTTTGCCTTGCAGAGGCGATTTTTGTCCGATCGTGCAGGATGTCTGATTCACTTCAGCGAGTGTCGCAAATCTCATATTGCGCAGCCCGGCCTGTGATAATCGGAGAAGTTGCAAGGTGCCGCCTGCGGGCGGAGAATTGGGAAGCCGGTGAAATCCCGGCACTGCCCCCGCAACGGTAACGGTGTTGCAACGGGCGCGGTCACGACCACTGGGGAAGAGGAGCCCCGGGAAGGTTTCGCGCCACGAGGTCCCGCACAAGGGCCGCACCGGAGTCCGGAAACCAGCCTTGCAATGACGTCAAACCGCGGGTGGCGGTGCGGGCGCTGCTTCGGGTCCGGCTCCTCGCTTGCCGCACCTGCGGACCGCGCGTGCCGACCTCCTGCCCGAATTCGCCGCGCCGCGCGGCAGGAGGCCAAGGATGAACACCCAACCGATCAGCGATCTGCTGGCGCGGCGTCGGCCGGGCCATGCGCTGGAACAGGCATTCTATACCGATGCGGACGTGTTCCGCGCGGACATGGAAAACATCTTCTACCGCGACTGGCTCTTTGCCGTGCCGGCCTGCGAACTGCCCAAGCCGGGCAGCTTCGTGACCCACCGCGTCGGCGACTATGGCGTCGTCATCGTGCGCGGCGCCGATGGCGAGATCCGCGCCTTCCACAATTCCTGCCGCCACCGCGGCTCGGTCCTGTGCAAAGTGGCCAAGGGCAACGCGCCCAAGCTGGTCTGCCCCTATCACCAATGGACCTACGAACTGGACGGGCGGCTGCTGTGGGCGCGGGAGATGGGGCCTGACTTCGACCCCACCAAGCACGGTCTGAAGCCGGTGCATTGCCGTATCCTCAGCGGGCTGGTCTATATCTGCCTGGCCGACGATGCTCCCGATTTCGAGGCCTTCGCCGAGCTGGCGCAGCCCTACCTGCAGGTGCATGACCTGACGGAGGCCAAGGTCGCCTTCGAGACCTCCATTGTCGAGCACGGCAACTGGAAACTGGTGTGGGAGAACAACCGCGAGTGCTATCACTGCGGCGGCAACCATCCGGGTCTCTGCCGCTCCTTCACCGACGACCCCACCGTCACAGGCATCGAGGAAGGCGTCACCCCGCCCCATCTTCAGGCGCATTTCGACCGGCTGGAGGCACAGGGCGTCCCGTCGCAGTTCCGCATGTCGGACGACATGCAATACCGCCTCGCGCGGATGCCGCTGCTGCCCGGCGCCAAGAGCTTTACCATGGACCTCAAGCCCGCCGTGTCGAAATGGCTGGGCCGGGTCAGCGATGACGCGGCGGGCACGCTGCTGAAATACCATTACCCCACGACCTGGAACCATTTCCTGCCGGATCATTCCATCGTCTTCCGCGTCACGCCGATGACGCCGATGACGACCGAAGTGACCACCAAGTGGCTGGTGCACAAGGACGCGGTCGAGGGCGTGGATTACGACGTCACCCGCCTGTCCGAGGTCTGGGTCGCCACCAATGACGAGGACCGCCGCGTGGTCGAGGACAACCAGCTGGGCATCCTGTCGCCGGCCTATGAACCCGGCCCCTATTCCCCGATCCACGAATCGGGCGTGATCGGCTTCGTCGACTGGTACTGCAACACGATGCGCCAGCGGCTGGACCCTGTCGCGATGGCGGCGGAGTGATCCGATGAACGATCTGTCCCACGTTCCCGCCCGTGCGATCTGGTCGGATGACGAGATGCTGGAATGCGTCTCGGTCATTCCCGAGCGTCCGAACACCGCGACCTTTACCTTTCGTGCGCCGTCGGGGGCGCTGTTCGACTATCGCCCGGGCCAGTTCCTGACGCTGGAAATCCCCGCGCCGGGCGGCACGGTGCACCGGACCTACACGATCTCGTCCTCGCCCTCGCGGCCGCGGTCGATCTCGGTCACGGTCAAGGCGCAGGCCGACAGCGTGGGCACGCGCTGGATGCTCGACAACCTCGTGCCCGGCGTTCGGATCAGGGCCCTGGGGCCTTCGGGCCTTTTCACCCATCTCGATCACCCCGCCGAGAAGTACCTGTTCATCTCGGCCGGCTCCGGCATCACGCCGATGATGTCGATGACGACATGGATGTTCGACCTCGGAACCGAACCCGACATCGTCTTCATCAACTGCGCCCGGCGCCCCGGCGAGATCACCTTTCGCGAACGGCTGGAACACATGTCCAGCCGCGTGCCGGGCATCGACCTGCACTGGGTGGTCGAAACCCCTGACCGCTATGCGCCCTGGACCGGCTATCGCGGCACGTTCAACCAGTTGATGCTGGGGCTGATGGCGCAGGATTACCTCGAACGCGAAGTGTTCTGCTGCGGTCCCGAGCCCTTCATGCAGGCGGTGCGCGAGGCGCTGCAGGGCCTTGGTTTCGACATGGCGCATTACCACCAGGAAAGCTTCCACGCGCCGGTCGCGGTCGAGAGCGACGCGCCCGAGATCGACGATGTCGTCCCCGACCAGGCCGCACAGGCCGAGGTCGAGTTCGCCCTCTCCGGCGTCAGCGCGAATGTCTCGGAAACCGACACGATCCTGTCGGCGGCGCGGGCCAACGGGCTGAACATCCCGTCGGGCTGCACCTTCGGCGTGTGCGGCACCTGCAAGGTCCGCAAGAGCGCGGGCGAGGTGCACATGGTGCATAACGGTGGCATCTCGGAGGACGATATCGCGGATGGATACATTCTCGCCTGCTGTTCGCACCCCATCGGCAAGGTGTCGGTGGACGTGTGACCGCAATGATGAACCGGCCGCTGCCTCGGGCAGCGGCCATCTCCTGCCGGCGGCGGCCTTGAACTTCTGCCGGTTCTGGCGACACCAAGGCCCGGTCGCTGACATCCTCTCCGACGAAACAACGCCAGTCTGTTCCCAACACGCTGACGGGTGACGCCATTTCCAGGCGCTCTCCCGGCAGCACGTTCGAGAAACACTTCAGCAGGACGTCCCATCGAAGTCCTGTTCGCCCCAAGAATATTTCCGGGCTGTCACCACGCCTCGAAAGGTCCGGACCAATGTAAAAACCCGGTCCGAACCGCATACCGCTTTGACACAGCTGCCGGCCCGTCCCGGGACTATTTGGTACTAAAAAATGATTCTTCCTATGTACAATTCGGCCAGCTAGTATCCTGCCAACCCGAGAGAACAGTTCTCACAGACCACTCACTGTCTTGCCCCCGGTTCGCCCAGACGGCCTTGACCGCCCTAGCCTGGATCGCAGTTGGCCAATACCCAAGGCTGCTACCAGAAATCCCGGAGGTAAGCTCTGTCCCCCTGTTAAGCATTATTAACCAAAGCCAAGCGTCCGACTGTGAACGGGATCACATGTTTTCGCTTTTGTCGTCACCGGCCGGGTTTGAGACAATTTTATTGCGCAAACCGACACCACAACGGTCGCTGAGGATCTCCCGGCCTGTGCATGGGGTCAAACAGCTCGCAAGGGCTCAATGACCGGGCGTGTTCTTGACGATATCCGCAGGTGACGTGATCTGAATGACGCCTTTGCGCATCGAGATCTTTCCCTGGTCCTGCAAGAGCTTCAATTGCTTGTTGATCGCCTCGCGCGTGACGCCCAGCATCTCGGCCAATGCGCTCTGGGAAAACTTCCGGCCCAGGTCCAGCACCTCGTCGTCGAGCGTGCCGTGTTTCAACCCGAGCTCCGCAAGCTTCTGAAGCAGCCGTTGCGACAGGTTGTCGAAGGCGAATTTCTGAAGCGTCTCGTTCGATTCCCGAAGCCGCTGCGACAGAAACCCGATCAGATGCGCCGCAAGCGCCGGTTCTTCGGCCAGCAGCGCGACCATGGTGCCCGTCTCGAGGTGAAGCAGGCTGGAATCCTCCATCGCGGTCACCGTGGCCGACCGGGGATCGGGGCTGACCAGGGTCATCTCGCCCAGGGGCGCCCCCCGTTCCGGCACCGCGAGGGTCAGGACGTCACCGTCCGTATTGACGATGCTGACCCGGACCATCCCGGTGCAGTGCACGTAAAGGCCGTCCGAGGGATCGCCCTGGTAAAACAGGACTTTTCCACGCGGAAGGAACACGCCCTGTGCCCGCGCCGCAATGCGCTCGATCACGTCTTTCCCGAGGTTCGAGAACAGCGGGCAGGCACACAGGTACTTCTGTTTCTGCTTGTCCGCGATCTTCATTGCATGCTCCGCAAACACGTGCCTGTTCCGACCGGCAAAGCCAACTACAGCAGACCGATCGCAAGTATCGCCACATAGGTCAGCTGATGTGCCGCCTGATCCAGCCCGACCAGCCTCCAGAACCCGGCCTCGCCAAGATCGGCCTTTGCTTTCTGAAGGTTGGCCTTTTTCCAGTCGATCACGTGATGCACGAAAACCTCGGCCAATGCCAGCCCGACGATCAGACCGGCCCCGCCCAGACCCGCAAGCGCCATGACCGGCACGCTCAGCAGACCGTGAAGCCCTGCATGCGCCCACCCCGCCGGGTGCAGGAACTCCCCCTTGTGCGCGAGCATGTCACCCGTCTGCCATCGGAAGTCCGCGAGATAATGTTTGACCTGTATCAGGACGAGAAAGATCAGGATCCCGCTCTCGGTCACTCTGCCGCTGCCTTCTGTCGTGTCAGGGCCTTGTTGGCGGCAACCAGCTTGCTGCGGGTGTCAAGGTTCATCCCGCTTTCCAGCCCGCGCCGGAATTCGACATCCGTCGCCGCCAGCTCCGCCAGGGCCTCGGAGGATATCATGAAGATGCGGCTTGGCTCTGCCGTACGCACGGTCGCGGATGCGGGCCCCTTCTGCATGACGTTCAATTCGCCAACCAGCCCGGAAACAACCCTGCCGATCCGCTCCGACGACGAGAACACGTCGGCCGAGCCGCGGGCCAGGAAGGTAAGATGCGTGACCGGCTCGTTTTCCTGCGTGATCCTGATGCCCGGTTCGGCATCGAGCCAGATACCGTGGTCAAGAAACCTGCGCGCCGTTGTCCTGGAGAACTCCGGAAAGATCTTGGCGACAAAGGCGCTTTCCTCCTCGTTCAATCGGGCCATGCGATCCAGCAGCAACATGCGGACAAGCCCGACGACGCTGATCAGGATCCAGAGGATCGGAACAATCGCCGCGGACAAACTGAACGCGACCGTCAATCCGACAAGAACGAAGGACGCCGCGAGGAAATTCAGGATCACGTAAGCATAGCCGTTCCCGCGGATCACCCCGGTCTGCAGCAAGGCATATGCCCCGAGATACAGCGCGACACCAAGATATCCGATCCAGTGATAGACGTCTTCGGGAATACCGTTCAGCATCCGTTGGCTCCATTCGGTGGGTTCCGGCCCTCGTCGGTTATACCACTTTTTCGAAATCTGGAGAATGATGCGGGCAAGGCGTCGATCATCGTCGGCCACATTGACCGGCGACGGGCGATGGACCACTCTCGCAAGCGGGGATGTGTCATCGCCGCATTTGATCATCGATTTCCGTCGAAGCCGCTGAAAGCAAAGTCATTCGCATGTCGTCCAGGAAAGAATACCTGCTTGATACGCATCGCCTGTGCGATCCCGCCGAAACGCTGGAGCGCGTCAGGCCGCATCTGTCCCGCATGGGCATCACCCGCATCGCCAACCTGACGGGCCTGGACCGTATCGGTTTGCCGACGGTCATGGTGACGCGGCCGAATTCCCGTTCTGTCGCAGTGTCGCTGGGCAAAGGGCTGTCGCTGGAGGCGGCGCGGGTTTCGGGCGTCATGGAGGCTGTCGAGACCTGGCACGCCGAAAGGATCGTACGACCGATCCGCCGCGACTCCTTCGCCGGGTTGCAGGCCGAGGTGGCGGTCGCGGACGTCATGCGCCTGCCGGAGGTCACCGGCGGCAGGTTCGATCCGCATCACCGGATCCTGTGGGTCGAAGGGCGGGATCTTGGTCAGGACGCCGCCTGCTGGGTGCCGCTGGAGATGGTCGATACCGACTATACCGAGCCACCCGATGGCGGGCACGGGACGTTTCCGCGCACCACGAACGGCCTTGCCTCCGGCAACGACGCGACCGAGGCGACCTGCCACGCGATCTGCGAACTGATCGAGCGGGACGCGACCACGCTTTGGCATCACGGGTCCGGGGACACGCGGATCGACCCCGCATCTGTCGACGACCCCCGGTGCCGCGACGCGCTCAATCGAGTGATCGGGGCCGGCTTGGACATCGGTCTGTGGGAGACAACGTCGGATATCGGCGTGCCCGCCTTTCGCTGCATGATCTGCGAGGCAGGCGACATCCAAGGCCATATCGGGATCGGGGACGGCTGCCACCCGGACCGCGCCATCGCCCTTCTGCGCGCGGTGACCGAGGCGGCGCAGACCCGGCTGACCTACATTTCCGGCGCACGCGACGATCTTGACCCTGCGGAATTCACGACCCAAGCCGTGGCGGCCAGGGGGCGCTACGTGCGTCACCTGATCGCCGGCGCGAGGCCGGCGCGCCGTTTCACCGACGCCCCGAACGCGACGACGGAAACCTTCGAGGATGACCTGGCATGGGTGCTGCAGCGCCTGTCTTCCGCCGGCATGGACCAGGTCGTGACGGTCGACCTGTCGCGCCCGGACATCGGGATTTCCGTCATCCGCGCAGTCATTCCGGGGCTCGAGGCACCGCATGACGACCCGGATTTCGTCGCCGGCCCAAGGGCACGGGCATTACAGGCAGGTGCCGCATGAAGCCGGTGATCTTTGCAGGCCCGACCATCGCCGCCCAGGATATTCGAACCGTGCTCGATGCCGAGGTTCTGCCGCCCGTGGCCCAGGGCGACGTCTATCGCGCGGCGCGGCGGCGCCCGCCGGCCATCGCTATCATCGACGGCTATTTCGAAGGGGTGCCGTCGGTCTGGCACAAGGAAATCCTCTGGGCCATGGAGCAAGGCATCCCGGTCTTCGGAAGCGCCAGCATGGGCGCCCTGCGGGCCGCCGAACTGCACGACTTCGGCATGATCGGCGTCGGTGCGATATTCGAGTACTACCTGCAAGGCGAGATCGCCGACGATGACGAAGTCGCGGTCCTGCACGGTCCGGCAGAGCTTGGCTTCGTGGCGTTGAGCGAGCCCATGGTCTCCGTCCGCGCCACGGCGAAACGCGCCATCGCCGCGCAGGTCCTGACGCCCGACGCGGCCGCGTTACTGACCGAAACGGCAAAATCGCTCCACTACAAGACCCGCACCTGGGACGAGATATCGGCGCGGCTTCTGCATGAGCCGGGCCTTGCAGCGTTCTTCGCATGGCTTCCCGATGGAAAGGTCGACGCCAAAGGCGATGATGCGCGATCCATGCTGGATCGCATGGCCACGTTCCTCGCAAGCGACGCCCGAAGCGACGGGACAGAGGCGCAGAGGGTCGAGCGCACGCTGGCCTGGCAGGGTCTCGTGCGGCGTATCGAGGCCGAAGGCGAAACCGGAACCGCCGCCTCCGGGGCCGTGCTGGACGAACTGCGACTGGACCCCGAAAGATACGAAGCCACTCGTGACCGGGCCATGTTGCGCAGCCTTGCCCTGGAGGATGCCGCACGTCGCGGTGCGCAGGCGGACCGCGACACCCTGCGCGCGGTGATGGACAGCCACCGGCGCCGGAACACCCTGTCCCGCCGTGACGCCCTGCTCACCTGGCTCGACGCGAACGACCTTGACGGGCAAAGCTACGAGACCCTGCTGACGGAGGCCGCCCTGATCGACGACACACGCGCCGCACGGTCGCCGGGGCTCGACGCGCATATCCTGTCCGAGCTGCGCTGGACGGGCGCCTATGCCAAGCTGAAAGACCGGGCCGAGGCAAAGGCCCGGACCATCGCCGAAGACACCGGCCCGCAGGCATCGCCGGACCGGCTGCGCCTGCTGGTCTGGTTCTTCGAAACCCGTCTCGGCCGCGCGGTGCCTGACGATCCGGACGCGTTCGCCCGATCGCTGGGGCTGGACGGCCGCGACGAACTTATCGCCCTCATCGCGCGCGAGTTCCTGTATAACCCCGATGAAGGTGACACCCAGAGCGCCGGCAGCCGGGGCTGACCCGCGCGCATGGAGCACGCGCCAGGACGAAACGGAGGATCTGATGCAGTTTCCGGATTACGCGGCAGAGGATGAAGCGCCGGGCACGCGCTTTCTTCTGTTTCCGCAATCCCCGTTCGGAGAGGCCGCGGCGGAACTGGAACTGGTCGAAATCTCGGCCCCGCCCGGCACGATCGGCCCCGGTCCGTCCGGGCCGCGCATGTACGTGGTCGACCCCATCGGCAAGACCATACCTTACGGCGCCATCGTTCCCGGGCCCTTCGGGCCGGGCATGTACCTGCCGCCCTGGCACGGACAGCGCAATGCGCCGGCCGTCCCGGACGAATACGGCAACTTCCTCCACATCGCGCCCGGCGACCCGGAGTTCGAGGCGGCGCATCTGTTCGGCTCGGCGCATTTCACGATGGATGTCTGGGAAGGGTATTTCGGACGCCGGATCCCGTGGCATTTCGAGGCTGACTACGACAGGCTGGAACTGTCGCTGCTGCCCGGCCTCGACAATGCGCATATCGGTTGGGGGTTCCTTGAAACCGGCGGCACCACGGAGCACGCGGGCGAATACAGGCCCTACAGCCTGAATTTCGATGTCATCGCCCATGAAATCGGGCACGCCCTGATCTACAGCGTCATCGGCCTGCCCTCGGACGACAACGCATCGGGCGAATATTACGGCTTCCACGAATCCGCCGCCGACATGGTCGCACTTCTGGCATCGCTGCATTTCGGGTCGGTGGTCGAGGCGCTGCTCGACGAAACGCGAGGCAACCTCTACACCTACAATCGCCTCAATCGGTTCGCCGAAACGGCACAGACGGCCCAGATCCGCATGGCGGCCAACGACAGGCTCCTGTCCGATTTCGCGTGCGGCTGGACAAGCGAACACGCCTTGTCGGAGCCGCTTACCGGCGCCTTGTTCGATATCCTGATCGACGTGTTCCACGAACGGTTACTGGATCACGGCCTGATTACGCCCGAGATCGAAGACCTGTCCGATCGGCTCGAAGGCACGCCCGACTACAGCACCGTGATGCAGGCCGTATTCGACGAGCGCTACGCGCGGGATCCCGAAGGTTTCCGTATCGCGCTTTTGGAAGCGCGGGACCTGATGGGCTCTTATCTTGCGGACGCCTGGGATATGCTGGACGCGGACGGGCTGAGCTATTCGCATGTCGAAGAGGCGCTGCTGGCCGTCGATCGCGATATCTCCGGCGGGGCGTACCAACAGATCATCGAAGGCAACTTCCGCGTGCGCGACATCGGTCTGGCGCGGGTGGGGCCACGACTTGCCGATCCCGATGGCGACAGCCACGCGGTGTCGGTCCGGACGCGTGTGCCGCACCCGTAGCGGCACAAATACCTTTGGCGATCCTCCGAGTTTGTGGCATCGTGACTGAAATACATTTTAAAAGAGGACATCATGTCGGAGTCATTGTTGAGCTTTTCAGAAGTGCTGTTGTTCGGCCGAATTCTCGATGATCTTGTCTACAAGCGCAGCCCGTCAAAGAGGCTGGGCGACAACAACCATCTGGATAAGCAGTTCGCCTCCGCCGAAAAGAAGGAAGGCGAGCCCACGAAGGCGTTCGCCAAAATCTACGGCTTCGCCCACGAAGGCACGTATTTCGACTTGCCTGAACCCGTGATCTTTCTCGTTCACGGAGATGGTCAAAGCGCAACCGACGATAACCTCCCCGCCAACCTGGGGTCACGCGCGCCCAATGACCCCTCCAAAAGCGGCGTTGCCGCCGCCGACTTCCAGATCGCGAACGACATCCGGGTCTGGAGCTATGACAAGGCCGACCAGACCATGCGCATGGACGTCTCGACCGGCATGTTCGAGCAGATCCTGCTGGAGGCCTACTTTGCCGGTGACGGCGCCGGCGTGAGCGGCGCGAAGGTCAGTGGGGCCAAGGTCAGCGGCGCCAAGGTCAGCGGGGCAAAAGTCAGCGGCGCCAAGGTCAGCGGCGCCAAGGCGCGCGGATCCGGCGACTGAACGGGGCTCAGGCGCGCGGTTGCCAGAAGGCCTTGCTCCGTTTGCAAACGGGTGCACGGTAATGCCGGCCTGTCAGAACCCGGCCTTCTTCAGTCCTTCCAGGAAATGCTGCGTGTCCTCTTCCAGGCGGTCGGGAATGATCTGTTCCCACCGCTTGATCGAAAAGTTCGGATGCACGGTGCGGTGCTTCTCCGCGATCTTGCGCGCCAGCTCGGTCTGGCCCAGCTGCGCATAGCTCGCCGCCAGCATCCGCTGCCCCTCCGTCGGGTTGTTCATCTTGCTGACGGTTTCGATCACCGCGTCATATTGCTTGAGGTTGTAGTAAGCCCCGCCAAGGTGCCACAGGTACTGGTCGGGGAAGAACGGGTTCAGCCGCATCGCCCGTTGCAGGTGCTGGATCGCCTCCTCGTTCTGCCCGGAATGCGCCAGGGCATCCGCGTAATCCGACAAAAGGTCAGCATCGTTCGGATTAAGCTTGAGCGCTCGATCATACGCCCCCAGCGCCGCATCGTGTTCCTTTCGGTACAGGTGCACGAAACCGAGCTCTCCGAAGGCACGGGCATCCGTCGGGTCCTGGTCGGCGGCGCGACGGGCATAGGAAAGCGCGGTGTCGAGCGCCTCGTCGCCGTCCGCGTTCCAGGAATAGCGCCAGTCGATGTTCAGGGTCCGCGACAACGCCGCCGAGGCACGGGCATATTTCCCGTCCAGTGACAGGGCCTGCTCGTACAGCATCCGCGCATGCTCGTTGTCCTGCCGGGTGTATTTGAAGATCAACTGCTGGGCCCGCAGCACAAAGCCATAGGCCGCAAGATCGGAGGGGATCGATGCACTGAACCGGCGACGTTCCTCCGCCTCGACCAAGACCGCCGCCGCTCCGACAATCGACGATGTCATTTCGTCCTGGATCTCGAAGATGTCCTCGTGATCGCGTTTGTAGGTTTCGCCCCAGATCGTCCGGGATGAATCGGTATCGATCAGTTCGACCTTGATCCGCAGCTTCGTCTTCGCCCGCTGGACGCTGCCGCGCACGACATAGCGCACCCCCAGCTTCGCCGCGGCCTGGCTCGGGGGCAGGTCCTGCGTCCTGAACGCAAAGCTCGTGTTCCGATTGATGACGAACAGGTTCTTGAACTTGGACAGCGCCAGGATGATGTCCTCGGTCAGCCCTTCCGCAAACCAGCTCTCGGAGTCGTCGCCGCCGCGAATGTCGAAGGGCAGAACGGCAATCGAGGGCGTGTCCGGTCGGCTAAACTGCATCGACGGCGACGACGGCCGAACCGTGGCCGCCATGGTCGCGCCCTCGACTTCGGTGCGGATGCAGAAGATGGGGATCGGCTGCTCGATGTTCTTGAGCATCTGCGGGCCAAGAAACTCGTAGCCCAGGCGCAGCTTGTCGCGCACCTGCTCGTACACGCTGGAACTGACGAAGACACGACCGGGGTCTGCGATCTCTTGCAGTCGGGCCGCGATGTTCACGATGTCGCCATGAATGCCGCGGTCGTCGAGCAGGAATTCACCAAGGTGGATACCGACCCGAAAGCTGATCTTCTTGGCCAGGGGCACGGCGGCATTGCTGCGCTCGGTGATGCGTTGCAGTTCCACGCCGAACAGCACCGCATCCGTCGCCGTGTCGAACCGCGCGAGGATACCGTCGCCCTTGACGTCGACGAACATCCCGCCGTGCTCGACACAGGCCGCCTCAAGCCGTTCCAGAAGGGCGCGCAGGGCCTTGTAGGTGTCGATCTCGTTCCGCCCCATGAGCCGGGAATACCCGACGACATCGGCAAACAGGACAGCCCCGAGCCGCTGTCTGAAAGTAGGTTCCTGCGGGGTCAACTATCCTGCTTCCATTCAGAGCGCTGCGGACCTCTGCGGTGGCCATTTCGATCCCGACGTCGTCCCGTCACCAAACGCGATCACCGTTTCGTCTCCAAGTTCATGTGCGAGCGCGTCCCGCCGCGCGTTCCAGTTCTCCGCCAAAAGACCGACGACGATCATGTCGTGGTATTTCCCGTCGGAAAACCAGGCCTGCCGCATCGTGCCCTCGACTTCAAAGCCGGCCTGGCTGGTCAGGTCGCGGCTGCCCGCGTTGTCCTTGCGGTAATAGGATGTCACCCGGTTCAGCCCGAGCTGCCGAAATCCGAAATCCAGCACCAGCGCAGAGGCTCGAATGCCCAGTCCCTGTCGCCGGATCGCGCGGTCGACAAAAAGCGCAATGACCGCGTCGCGGTTGACATGCGAAATCTGTTCCAGGCCGACGATACCCGCAACGCCGGCGGCCTCGGATGTGATCGTGAACCAGCACTTGTCGTCCTGGTCCTGGGGCGTGTCAGTCATGTTCCACAGTTTCTCACAGGTCGCCATATCGTAGGGGATGCGCGAGTTGCGATCAAACAGCGCCAGATCCCCCACGTCCTGAAACCACTGTGTAATCGCAGTCAGGTCCGGCTTTTCCAATGGTCTGAGAGAGTATGAATTCGAAGTATTGTCAGGCATGTGTCAAAACCATTCAATAAAGGTTGAGTACGTCAGCGTAGCATAAAATCCGTGCAATCAAACGACCTGCGTTGCCAAACACCATCGCGGCTTCTTGGGGCTTCGGCGCCCGGCCCGCGACCGAATCAGCAGGCCCCGGATCGTTACCGAACGCGGAACGGATTGCCAGACGGGACGGGCCTGCCACCTTCCCGGAGTGCGAAATTTCGGTCCATGCCAAAACCGCCAGGTGTCAGGGATGCGGCGCCGGAGACGTCCGAGCACCACTCACGGCGGCCTATCTCGCCTCAGGTTCCCGACCTCCGGAACCTCTCAGGACGACGAGACGCCGTGGACATCTCCCCGACCGTTCGGGGGACTCTCCGGTCGTCTCCGGTCAGGCTCTGCGCCGCCGCCGCGAGATGGCCGACAGAATCGGCAGGAGGATCAGCCCGAGCGTGGCAAGGGCGATCACGGCAGAGATCGGTCGCGTCACCAGCTCCGTGACATCACCGCGACTGATCAGAAGCGCGCGGCGCACGTTCTGTTCCGCCATGGGGCCGAGGATCAGGCCAAGGACGATCGGCGCGAGTGGGACGTTCACCTTCTCGAACACATAGCCCGCAAGACCGGCGGCGAACATGATCCACAAATCCACGATCCGGCCGTTGATGACATAGACGCCGACGGCCATCAGCACGAGGATCGTGGGAACCAGCAGCACACCCGGCAGCCGCTGGACCTGGGCAAAGACCTTGGTGGCCGCCGCGCCGCCCACGGCGAGGATCAAAAGCGACGTCAGCAGCATCTGCACCATGAACCCGCCGACAAGGCTCGGGTTCTGGTGGAACAGCTGCGGTCCGGGTTGCAGACCGTGGATCAGAAGCGCGCCCAGCACCAGCGCGGCGACCACGTTGCCGGGAATGCCGAGCGTCAGAGCCGGGATCATCGAGGCCGCGTTGTCGGCATTGTTGCCGCATTCCGCCGCCGCCACACCGGCGGGATTGCCCTTGCCAAAGCTGTCGGGCTCGTCGCTCGCGCTCTTGGCCGCATTGTAGCTCAGGAAGGCCGCGATGTTGCCGCCGGCGCCGGGCAGGATGCCCACACCTATGCCGATCAGCGACGAGCGGATCCAGGTCGGCACGAAGCCGCGGATCTCGGACCATGGCACCTTTGCCGGTTCAAGTTTCAACTGCGCCGCCGACAGCCCCTTGAGGTCCGCCGACTCGGCCAGCGCGATGACCGGCGGCAGGGCGTAAAGGCCGACGAGGATCACGATCAGGTCCAGGCCGCTCAGCAGCCAAACCTGGTCGAACGTGAAGCGCGCCGCGCCGGACAACTGATCGAGGCCGACCGTTCCAAGCAAGAGGCCCAGGGTCGCGGCCATCAGGCCCTTGGCCGCATCGGACCCCACCAGCACGCCGATGGAGGCCATGCCGAACATCGCGATCCAGAAATACTCCGCCGGTCCGAACGCCAGCGTGGCCCGCGCCAGGATCGGACCGATCGTCATCAGCGCGATGGCCGATGCGGTGCCGCCGAGCGCCGAGGACCAGCAGGCGATCTTGAGCGCGCGGGCCGCCTCGCCCCGCTGCGCCATCGGATAGCCGTCGAACGTGGTCGCGATGGCCGCCGGCGTGCCGGGAATGCGCAGCAGGATCGCCGGAATCGCGCCGCCATACATCGACCCGTTGTAGATGCCCGCGACCATGCCAAGCGCGACAAGCGGTTCCATCGAATAGGTCAGCGGCAGCAGAAGCGCGATGGCCATCACCGGGTTGAGGCCCGGCAACGCGCCGATGAACACGCCCAGGATGGACGCGCCGAGCATCGCCGCCACCGGCCCGAGCGCAAAGACGCCCGAAAGAACTTGGGTCACGATATCCATGAAATCGCCTCGGTCAGAAGGTTTGCCAGAACTCTGTCGGCAGCGGCTTTTCGAGAACAATCGAGAAGACGGCCCACACGATGCCGATGAAGACGGCGGTCGCCAACGCCAGAAGGACGGGCTGCCGGAAGCCCAGGGCGACCGGCAGGGCAAGGACGACAAGCGCCGATGCGGTGTAGAAACCCAAGATCGGAACAATCGCCAGATAGACAGCGCCGATCGCAACGGTGATGAAGACGCGCCCGGTATGGTTGGTCAGCGGGCGCGGCTCGGCCCGCCCCCGGACCACGGCCCTGCCCGCGACCAGCAGGCCGAAACCGGACAGCACGAGGCCAAGCACCATGGGATAGGTGCCCGACGCGCCGGTATACGCGGCGGCCTTGACCGCCGCGAAGATACCTAGGGCGGCAAAGACAGTGCCGAGAACGATATCCTGCCGCCGTTCCATCAGCTGCCCAGGCCCAGCTTTTCGGCGACCTTGGCAAGCGCGTCGTATTCGTTGCGCAGCCGCTCGGCGAGCGCGTCGCCGGTCACGACATTCGGGATCTCGCCTTTCGTCGCAAGGAACTCGACATAGGACGGATCGTTCACGGTCTTCTCCAGCGCCGCGGACAGACGCTCCGCGATGGCCGGATCGAGGCCGGCAGGTGCCAGCACCATCCGCCACAAAAGCGTTTCCTCGTCGCCAAGCCCCAGCGTTTCCAGGCCCGCGGCCTGCGGCAACGCTTCAACCGGAGCGGCCGAGGTCACGATCAGGCACTTGGCCTCGCCGGACTCGGTATAGGGCAGCACCGGCGAGATCGAACCGCCATAGATGTCGACATGCCCGCCAAGGAAGTTCTGCAAGGTCTCGCCTGCCCCGCCGAAGGGAATGGCGACAGCCTCGATCTCCTTGGCCTGGAAGATGCGCTCGGCGGCCATCTGCATCGTGCCGCCGATGCCGTCGTTGCCATAGGTGTACTTGCCCGGATTGGCCGCAAGCTCGGCCAGGAATTCCTCGCCCGTTTCGGCCGGAAAGTCGGGGCCCACGCACATCGTGTAGGCGGTCTCGGAGGTCGACGCGATGGGGGTGAAGCTGTCGACATCATAGGCGACGCTCTGGACTTGCGGCACCGTGGTGATCGGGCTGTTCCAGGTTGCCAGCAGGGAATATCCGCTGGGCTTGTCCATCATGAACTGGGTCACGCCGACAGAACCGCCGCCGCCGGCCACGTTCAGGATCGCGATGGACTGGCCAAGCTCTTCCTCGAGCAGGGTGGCCAGCTTGCGCGCGCTCGTGTCGGTGCCGCCGCCGGCAGGGGCCGGGATCGTCACCTCGATGGCGCGTTCGGGGTATTCTGCAAAAGCTGCCACGGTGGACAGGGCCAGCGCGCTGGCGCCGATAAGCAGGGTCTTCATGGGTTTCCTCCCTCTGGTGGTACGTCTCAGCCGATACGGCTGCGATAGCGAAATCGGTCGGCCCGCCCGTAGGCGACCCGCCATTCCACGGCTTCGCCGGTCATGGCAAAGGCCGTGCGTTCGATGGTTGCGACAGCAGCGCCCTCGTCCAGCCCGAGACGCTGGGCGACGGCGTGATCTGCGGTGCCAAAGCTGACTTCGTCCTCGGCCCGCGCCACGAAGACGCCGAAACGCTCGAAATAGACCGGGTAGAGCAGCGGACCGATCTCGTCCGCCGGGATCGTCGCGAATCCGGGAAAGCGGGACTGCGGAATGTATATTTCTTCGAACAGCAGCGGCTGCTCGGACAGGCAGCGCAGGCGCTCGATGCGGATGACCTCGGTCGTCCCCAGCGCGGCGGCCACATGTTCGGTTGGCGTCACCAGCGCGCGCGAGATCAGGCGGCTGGTGGGAATGCTCTGTTCCGAGCCGTGTTCGCGCACCTGGAAGAACCGGAACAGCGTCGCATCAAAGGCGGGCTTGCGCAGGAACGTCCCGGCGCCCTGGCGCCGTTCAAGCAGTCCTTCGTCGGAGAGTTGCTGCAAGGCCTTCCGCACGGTGCCGACCGAAAGCGCGTGTTCCGCGGCCAGGCGGTTGTCGGATGGCAGGGCCTCGTCCGGTTTCCACTCGCCCGCGGCAATGCGGCGGGCGATATCGTCGCGCAGACGCAGGTAAGCCGGAAGCCGGTTGTCGCTGACGTTCAAAGCCTGGGCCATGTGTTCTCCTCCGACGCCGGGTATACGCGTGTTGACCACGTCAGTCAACTAGTTCTATATATAAGTGCATAACTTGAGGACTCCCGGTGATAAATTTCGACTGTCACGCCCATGTCTACGAACACATCCGTGCGGTGCCGGGCGCCCGGTATGTCCCGCACGCGCCCGCACCGCTCGACACATGGCTGCGGCTTCAATCCGATCATGGTTTGCGCGGCGGAGTCATCGTGCAGGTCAGCTTTCTGGGAACGGACAACTCCCAGCTTTTGAAGGCCCTGTCGCAGCTCGACCAGGATCGGTTCGCCGGGATTGCATGCCTCGGCATGGACGCGCCCGAATCCGACCTCCGCGACCTCGCGATGGCGGGGGTGCGCGGCGTGCGCTGGAACCTCGTCGCCGGCGCAGCGCTGCCTGATCCCGCGGACAGACAGGTGCGCCGGTTCCTCGACCTTCTTCACGCGCACGGGATGCATGTCGAGGTCCAGCTCGAAAGCGACCGATGGGCAGACTATCTGCCTGCCCTGGCCGACTCGCCCGTCGCCGTCGTCATCGACCACATGGGCCTGCCGATGTCGCAGGACGCGCAGGCCGAGCCCTGGCTCGATGCCCTGGAGGCCTGCCCGAACCGGGAACGCTTTTTCGTCAAGCTGAGCGCGCCCTATCGCGGCACGCGGGACACCCGCGCGCATCTCGACCGGCTGACCGGCCTTCTGCCCGCCGGTCGCTTCGTCTGGGGCAGCGACTGGCCGCACACCCGGTTCGAGCATGCCGCCTCCTACGCCGGAGACCTGCAGGAGGTCGCGGCGCGTTTCGACGACACGCAAGCCGCCCGTTCCCTCTACGGCCTTCGGGTCTGACGCGCGGCAGGGGCCCCGCCCCCGCAGCCCCCGGCCAACATCCGCGCGCGTCAGCCGCGGGTGACGAACCCGTCCAGGTCGCTCATCCCCACGACGTGGCAGTAGATCATGTTGATGATCTTCAGTTCCTCTTCGTGCAAGGCATCGGTGGCCGCCGCGCAGGCATCATGAACGACCAGCACCTCGAAGCTCTCGTCGGCCAGCGAGCGGACCGTCGAGCTGACGCATTGATCGGTGAAAATGCCTGACACGATCACGTGGCGGATGCCGATATTGTGCAGCATCAACCGCAAGTTGGTCCCGGTGAGCGCGCTGTCGGTGGTCTTGGTGACCACGATCTCGTCGCCTTTCGGCGCGAGCGCATCGACGATCTGGCTGTCTTCGCGCCCCTTGGGCAACAGCAGATAGTTGAACCCCGGTTTCTTCTGGCTGAGCGAGCGGTCGCGGCCGTCTTCCGTCTGGCAGGCGATCCGGGCGAACATCACTTCGATCCCTTCCGCACGCGCCCATTCGATCAGCCGCGCGTTGTTCGGAATGACGATATCGTTCATCCGGTCGAAAAACGGCTGCCAGCGTCGGGCCTCGGTGTCGTCGTCCGGAGCTTCGAGATAGGTGTTCTGGATGTCGATCACCAGCAGCGCTGTGCTGGCCGGATCGAGCACGATGTCCTCGGGCTCTTCGGCGGTCTCGTAGTAAAAGCTGCGAAACGCGGTTTTCCAGTTGCTCATTCGGCCCCTCTTGCCAGCGGGGGCTAGGCCCCGATCCTGTCCATGTAGGCCTGGCCCAGCCGCGCCGTCGTGGCCGCAAAACCCGGCGCCAGTTCCTGCGGCTCGGGCGCCTCGATATGGCTGCCGATCCAGGCCAGCAGCGCCATGCGCCGCAACATCACGAACGTGTCGATCTCGGCCTCTTCCTCGTCGCTCATCTCGCGGACGGAGCGATAGCCGCGCACCCAGGCGTCGCGCATGGCAGGAATGCGCGGGTCGTCTTCGATAAAGCTGATGGCGGCGGCGAAATCGTAAAGGAACCACCCCCAGCCGCAATCGTCGAAATCGATCAGGCGGGTGCCGTTGGCGTCCACCAGCAGGTTGGCCAGGCGCATGTCGGCGTGGATCAGGTTGAAGCGGTCGGGCGCCTTGCCGAACGCATCGAGCCGGTCGCGGATCGTCTGCTCCACCTTTTCCAGCACCTGCGCGACCTCCGGCGTGACCTCCGGCGCGTCGCGCCAGTCGCCCCAGGTCGCCTCGGGGCCGAACATCGCGTCGGCATCCCATGTCAGGCGCTCGAAGTCCTGCGGCTTGTCCCATCCCAGCACGTGGTCGTGACAGCGCGCGGCAATGGTGCCCAACTCCTCGAACCCGTCTGTCATGTCGCCGCTTTCATCGGGCTCCGAGCCTTCGACGAAATGGAACAGGACCATGTAGCGGGCATCGGGCAGGCCGTCGACCTTGCCGCGCTGGATCGGGTCGCCGTTCTTGCCGGTATAATAGCCGGGCGTGGTGACCACCCCGTCGCGGTCGAGCGCTTCGAGCCAGCCAAGCTCGCACTCGATGGCGCGGTGCGAATGATAGTTCTCGCGGTGGATGCGCAGGACGGACCTGTAGCCGTCCGGCGCCTCCACCAGGTAGGTCGCGTTTTCCGATACGTTGATCAGCCGCGCCTTGGCCCCGTCGGGAACGTCCCACAGCGAGAGCGACTGCTGCGCGAGCCGGTCAAGATGGCGCAGCAATTCTTCCAGTGGCATATCGGATCCGGACATCGCGATCTCCCTTTCTGTCCTCTCTTTCGGTCGTCAGATCTCTTCCATCGCCTCGAGGGATTCGGGCAGGATCTGGCCACCGTCGATAACGATTTGCTGGCCGGTGATGTAGCCCGCTTCGTCCGACGCGAAAAAGAGCGCGGCATTGCCGATATCCTCGACATCCCCCAGGCGCTTGAGCGGGATCGACGCGGCCATGGTGTCGAGATAGTCTTGGCCGAGATCCTGCAGACCTTCGGTATAGATATTGCCCGGCATCACGGCATTGATCGTGGTGTTGTAGCGCGACAATTCCATCGCCGCCGTCTTGATGAAACCGAGTTGACCGGATTTCGAGGCGCCGTAATGCGCCCAGCCCGGAAAGCCCGTATGCGGTCCGGTGATGGACGAGGTGATCACGACGCGGCCCTTGCCCGCCTTCTCGAAATGCGGAATCGCCGCTTTGACACAGAGAAAGGACGACCGCAGGTTCGTGGCCATGACCTGGTCCCATTCGGCGGGGTCCATGTCGATCATCTTGGTCTGCGGGAATGCACCGGCATTGGCGCACAGCACATGCAACCCGCCCTGCGCCTCGGCGGTGCTGTCCACCATGGCCTTGACCGAGTCCCAGTCGGCCACGTCGCACACTTCGTAGCGGACATCGCCCTCTATCTCGCTTGCGGCCTTTTTCAGGTCATCCTCGTTGCGGGCGGCGATCGTCAGCTTTGCGCCTTGCCGCGCAAAGACCGTGGCGATCCCGCGGCCGATGCCCTTGGACCCGCCTGTGACGATGACGCTTTTGCCTTTGAGTGACGTAAGCATGGAATTTCCTCCGTGTTGGTGTGGTCTTTTGTTGGTTCAGTCCTGGGCCGTTCTGGCCTCTTTGTTTGCCCGCATCAGCCAGACCACCGCGAAGGCGAACAGGATCAGCAGGAACGATCCGACCACGGACATGATGCCAAGCGTGGGCACGAGCGGCGAATAGCCCGACACCATCTTCGCATAGAGCCATTCGGGAAGGGTCGAATCCGCGCCGGTGGTGAACAGCGACAGGGGAAAGTTGCCCCAGCTGAGAAGGAAGGCGAACAGACCCGCCGACACCAGTCCGGGCATCAGCAGCGGCAACGTGATCTCGCGCAGGACGGTGAAGGTCCCCGCCCCCATGTCGCGCGCCGCTTCCTCCAGCGCCGGGTCGAAGCTGTAGGCACGGATGGCGACGATCAGCGTGGCGATCGGCGTGATCCAGACCAGGTGGGCCACGACGGCCGTCTTCCAGGTGGGAATGATGCCAAGCGAGTTGAACCACATCAACAGCGCCAGGCCCAGCACGGTCTGCGGAAAGAAGATCGGCAACAGGATCAGTTTCTGAAACGCGTTACGGAAGCGCCACTGATACCGGGCAAAGGCCAGCGCGCCGAAGAACGCGAAGACCAGCGACACGATGGTGACCACGACCGCGACCGATAGCGAGGTCAGCAGCAACTCGCTGACCGTGCTGCTTTCCAGTGCTTCGCCGTACCACTTGGTCGAGTAGCGCCGGATCGGAAAGGTGAGATACCGCGCCTGCGACACGGAGGCGAAGCCCACCGACACCAGCGGCAGGTACAGGAACGCGATCATCGCGATCCCGTAGATGAACAGGACGGTCCGGGTCAGACGACTGGCGTTCATCAGCGTTTCCTTCCCATGATGGCGTCAAGATCGACCTTGGAGACACCGAACAGCGCAAGCGTGCCGATAATCACGATCAGCACCATCGACAGGGCAGAGCCCAGCGGCCAGTTCTGGCCGAAGGTGAATGCGGTTTCGATGTCGTCGGCGATGGCGATGACGGCCTGCCCGCCAAGGATCTTGGATTCGGCCAGCGCACCCGCCGCCAGCACGAAGCTGAGCAGCGAGCCCACGACGATGCCGGGCGCGGCCAGCGGGATCTCGATCTGCCACAGGACCTGCCAGCGCGACGCGCCAAGGTCATAGGCGGCCTGGCGGGTGTCGTCGGGCACCATCGCAATGCCCTGCGCCAGCGGGAACAGCATGAACGGCAGGTAGACATAGACAAGACCGAAGACGATGATCGGCACGCCGTAAAGCGGGCTGTCGAACCCGACGCCGGTGAAGGCACGGAAATGTCCTTCGATCAGGCCGCCTTTCATCAGGGTCAGGACCCAGCCGAAAAGCCGGATATTCTCCGACACGAACAGGCTCATGACGATGGCGATGGTCAAGACCAGCGTGAACCGCTTGAAGATCTTGGCCATGGCATAGGCCAGCGGCCAGCAGACGACCAGCAGGATCGCGGTGGAGGCCAGCGCCATTCCCAGCGACCACAGGAGCGACTTGTAATAGCCCTGCTGCACGAACACCGCATAGGCCGAAAAGTCCGGCGTATTGGCAAGCGAAAAGACCTTGGCCGGCATGATCGAGAACAGCGCCACCACAAGCAGCGGCGCAAGGAACGCCAGCCCCAGCAGCACCACCACCGGCAGGGCCGAGAAAAGGCCGAGTTTTTGATCGAGGGTCTTCATGGGGCCTCGTCGATGAAATGCGTGTTTTCGACATTGAAACCGACGGTCAGCGTCTCGCCCTCGGACACGCTGCGCCGGTCCTCGCGAAGCTTTTCGACCGTGACCATGCCGGTCGGGGTCTCGATTTCGTACTGGATGCGCGACCCAAGCGCGTATTCCCCGTGCAGCGGGCCGGACAGGGTAAAGTCGAAGGCGTCGGCGGAATCCGCAAAGCCCACATACTCGGGGCGCACCATGAGCAGGCCACGTGCCCCCTGCCCCGTCGGCTTCAGCTTCACTCCGGACCGGCTCGACAGAACATCGCTCGACACCGCCCCATCGGCGGCAACCGTCACGTCGAACAGGTTCACTTCGCCCATGAACTCGGCCACGAACCGGCTGACCGGCGCGCCGTAGATCTCGTCGGCCACCGAGATCTGTTCGATCCTGCCCTGTTTCATGATGGCGATCCGGTCCGACATCACCATCGCCTCCTCGAGGGAGTGGGTGATGTAGACGAAGGTCTTGCCGGTGCGGGCGTGCAGATCCTTCAGCTCTTTTTCCAGCGTCTTGCGCAGGCGATAATCGAGCGCCGAAAGCGGTTCGTCGAAAAACAGGATCTCGGGGTCGAAAGCCAGTGCGCGCGCCAGGGCGACGCGTTGCTTCTCACCGCCCGAGCATTGCGAGACGCGCTTGTCGTAATAGCTTTGCGGCAGGCGCAGAAGGTCGAGCAGTTCCAGCGCCCTGGCCTTGCGGCGGTCCGGGGCTTCCTTGCGCAGCTTCAGCGGAAACTCGATGTTCTGGCCGACCGTCATGTGCGGAAACAGCGCCAGCGACTGGAACACCATGCAGGTCGGACGCTTGTTCGCGGGGGTGTCGTCAATGCGTTTGTCACGCAACCGGATCTCGCCATCGGTCAGGTCGTCCATGCCCACGAGCAGGCGGATGAGCGTCGATTTCCCGCTGCCGGAGGGGCCGACGATCGTGAAGAACTCGCCCTCTTTGATGTCGAGATCGATCCGGTCGAGTGCGGTGAAGTTTCCGAAGGACTTCACGACGCCGCGCAGGCTCAGAAAAGGCGAGGAATTCATGCTCTACCCTTGAAAATAGGAAAATCAGAAGAGACGGTCCCGGCGCCCCAGGCACCGGGACCGAACGCGCCTACGAGCGGCGCTCTTGGGTGTAGATGTCGATCAACGTGTCGTAGGAGGCCACGACCTGGTAGTCGAGCGAGCGTGACATCTCCTCCTCGAGCGAATCCATCTGGATCGCGTCCAGTTCGTCCGCGTCGAACAGCGCCATGACGGCCTCGTCGCCCATCTGGCTGACCGGGTTGTACGTCCCCTCGGTAAAGGCCACGGCCTTGGAGATTTCCGGCGTCTGCACGAATTCGAGGAAGTCCTGCGCCAGGTCGCTCGGGTCCGGGTTGTTGACCAGCGAGGTCAACTCGATCCAGACCACGCCGCCCTTGCCGTCGACCGGCCCGGACAGGGGCGTGATCGCGCGGACATTGGTGGCGCCGTCATAGCGCGCGGGCGATGCGGTATAGGTCCCGCCGGTGAAATAGGCGTCGATCTCGCCGTTGATCAGGGCGGTGTTCATCGCCACCAGATCGTCCGTCATCAGCTTGGCGCCGCCAAAGATCGTCCGGGCGGTTTCGCGGAACTTCTCGACATTGTCGCCCTCGACAGGCTCGAACGGGTTCAGCCCGGCGGTCAGGCACATGTGCATGACGTTCCAGTTGTCATAGGTCAGCACGCCGTAACGGTCCTTCATCGCCGGATCGAGGAAGAGGTTCCAGCCCTGCTCCTCGGCCGTTTCGCGGCTGATCTTGTCGGTGTTCACCACAAAGCTGAACGGACCGTAGCGCTGCGGCATCCCGATAAGCTCCCCGTCATCCGCGAAGGACAGCTCGTAGGGCGGGTTCTTGAAGGACGGCAGCATCTTGTCGAAATACGGCAGGAAGCGATCCTTATCGAGCGGCTTGATCAGCTTCTCCGGGTACAGCCTGTCGCGCGCCCAGGGCTGGTTTACGTTGATCAGGTCCCAGACCGAGGTTTCCCCGGCGCGAAGCTTGTTGATCATGTCGGGGTCTGAGGTGCCGCTTTCGGCACGCACCGTCGCGTCGGGATGCGCGTCGCGGAACGGTCCAAGCACCTCGTCCGAGTTGTAGCCTTCCCAGCAAAGGATGTTCATCCGGTCGCTGCGCGCCGCGAAAGCGGGGCTGAGCGGACCTGCGGCGGCCAAGCCGGCCAATGCGGCAGAACGGCCGACGAACTGTCTTCTCGAAATTCCCTTTTTCATTTTTTTCTCTCCTGTTGGTTGGTTTATTGCGCCCCGTTCAAGCGGAGCGGCCTTTGATTTCGTTCAGTGTCTCGGTGATCCGGTCCCTTGCGACCTTCATGTCCTCCAGGCTGCCGGACATGAAGACCCGCCCCGTCGCGCCCATCATCTGAACGTCGTTGATCACCGCCTCCGGCGCGGCCTTCTCGGCCTCGTTGGCGGCCACGCAGGCAAAAAGCGCCGGTGTCATCTCGTAGATCAGCAGCGCCACGCCGGGCACGAGAATGGACCCGTCACGCGATCGGTTCAAGATGATGGCGTGCTGATCCGACAGGTCCTCGATGATGTCGTGGTACAGCACCTTCGGCGCCAGCTGATCCGTATGCTTGGCGCCGATCCCCTTCAGGATCGCCCGCCCCGCGGCGTCGAGATCCTTCATGTCGTCGGCATGCAGCTCCAGAAGCCCGAACTGGCGTTCGGTAAACAGGATGCCCGGCTCCATGTCCGGGGCCTCCTTCAGCGCCAAGTCCGCGATGCGGTGGATGCTGAGCGCGGGCGCGACCTCGATGATCAGCGAGTTCTGCCCGCGGAACGGCGGATAGGCGCGCGCCCGCAGGGGCGAGGACAGATAGGCCGCGAACTGCGGCTGCAGATCCTTGATCGGCAGATATACGCGAAGTTCCGTCATGATCCTGTCCTGTCCCCCTGCCCGGGCTTACTTGGAAACGGCCGCGGCCGAAAAATGCTTGCCAAGATCGGCATGCGGACGCGGGATGACATGCACCGCGGTCACTTCGCCGACCTGGCTGGCCGCCTCTGCGCCCGCCTCGGTGGCGGCCTTGACCGCGCCGACGTCGCCCTTGACGACGACCGAGACGAGCCCGCCGCCGACTTCGTTGCGCGCGACGATCTCCACGTTCGCGGCCTTGACCATGGCGTCCGCCGCGGAAAGCGCGGGGACGTATCCCTTGGTTTCGATCATTCCGATTGCTAAGTTAGCCATGAGTATCTTCCTTCATGTTTGACTGTTATTTCTTGTCGTCGATGGAGCCGATGATCAGGGCGTCCACGGGCACCGTGTCGCCTTGAAAGTAACTGGCGGCGACAGACCCTTGCGTCACCAGGACGGTCTCGCCGGTATCGCATCCAAGCGGGTCGAAGGCGATGAGCTTGCCGCCGCCGTCCGTTTCCACCTCCAGCAGCGCGCCGCGTGGCAGCGACGTCACGCGACGGGTCGACCAGACCTTTCCGATCACACGCGCTTGTATCATGTCTTATCCCTTTCGATCCGGATGCCGCGACGCCGCGCCTCGTCGCGCGCAAGCGGCGTCAGCCGGCTTGATGGCGCGATCCGCAGGCTGCGGGCGGACGCGGAGAGCGCATTGATGTCGCGCTCTGTGATCAGCGACTTGTCCAGCCGGTCCGGCGCGGAGCGTCGGGGCCCGGTGACGATCGGCGGCGCGGCAGCGGCCGGCGCGGCCGAGGGCATCGGGGTGGCCAGGTCGAACACCAGTTCGCCCCGCGCCACGCGATCGGCAAAGCCCGGCTCGGCGGCCCGCTGCACCAGTTCCTGGGCAAAGCGGGTCAGGTCGGCGCCGGAGGCTATGCGCACCTGTTCGCGCGCGGGCGCCATGCCGCCCGCCTCGTTGCGCAGCGCGGCAATCTCCTCGCGCAGGATCGCGCGGATCTCGTCCCTCAGGGCTGACATCACGACGCTCCTGCATCACGCAATGCGCCTTCTGCCGCATTTCTCGCATTCCGGACATCGGCCTCTGTCCCGGCCATGTAAAGCCGCCCGTTCGCCCCGATCATCCGCATGTCGATCAGCTTCACGTCCGCTTCCTTTTCCGCCTCGTTGCAGGCAAGGATCGCATAGGCGGCGGACTGGCATTCCAGCAGGTAGATGCTGTCGCCGCCGAGCACCATCGACCCCAGCTTGTTGCGGTTCATCAGAAACGCGTGCTGGTCGTCCACGTTCGTGACCAGCTTCGAGGCAAGGATCTTGGGCGGCGCCACGTCGTCGGCGGTCTTGCCAAGCGCCTCGAGAATGGCCGCGGCCCCGGAATGCACCTCGGCGGTGGAGCGCGAGTGGAATTGCAGCGTGCCGAACTGGCGTTCGACCACCAGGAGGCCGGCGTGGACATCGGCGCTTTTCAGCACCGTATCGGTCAGCGCCTCGACATCCAGCCCGGGCGCGATTTCGACGATCTGCGCCGCCATCCGAAGACGCGGCAGCGTGCCCCGCATCCAGGTCGAGATATAGGCCAGCGTCTGGGGCTGAAGCTGATCGATGAAGATCGACGCACGAAGATCGGTCATGCGTCACCCCCTTTCAGGCTGCGCAGTTCTTCCAGGATAAGCCGGCGCAAATCGTCGCGGCTGACGTCGCCCGACCCCTGAGGGTCCGCGGGCTCCGGTGAGGCGGCGGGGGCCGCAGGCATCGCGCGTCCCGACGAGACCGCATCGAGGTCTACGCCGCCAAGGTCCGCAGGCGCGTCCTTGCCGTAGGCGATGCGCGTCCACTGGACCAGGTGCTGGGGCCCGAGGTTCTCGCCGATCGAGGAGCGCCCGGCAAAGCCGGTCCCGATGGTAAAGGACGGCGGCAGATGCGTGGCGAATCCCGCCGCGCCTTGCGAACACGGCGCGTTGACCACCACGCGGTAGACCGGCACGCCCTGCGAGAAGGCCACCAGCCGGTCGGTGTCCTCGCCGTGGAACGCGGCCGAATGCCCCGCCCCGCGCCGGGTCGTGTGCTTGGCGAATGTCAGGGCCTGTTCGAAATCCCCCGCGGCGGTCAGCGTCAGCACCGGACACAGCTTTTCGCGGAAAAGCAGGTCGTCCTGGCCCGGCGTTTCCACCACCGGCACGAGGATCTTCGTCGACGGATTCACGCGCAGGCCCGCGCGCTCGGCGATCCAGGTGGCGCTCTTGCCGATGGCCTCCAGGTTGAAGCCCGTCTCGGTGAACAGGTAGTCGCGCAGCCGGTCGGTGTCGGCGGCGTTGCACACATGCGCCCCGGCGGAGCGCAGCGCGCGTTCCATGTTGCCCCGGTTGCTGCCCAGCGTGATCGCGACGCTTTCGTTGGTGCAAAGCACCGAATTGTCGAACGCCTTGCTCTCGACCAGGCAGCGCGCGGCGGCATCCACCCTGGCGGTCGGGTCGATATAGGCCACGGCATTGCCCGGCCCCACCCCGAGCGCGGGATTGCCCGAGGAATAGGCGGCCCGCACCATCGCGGTGCCGCCGGTGGCAAGGATGACGTTGATCCGGTCGGACGCCATGATGTCCTGCACCAGCGGCACCGACGGATTTTCGACGCACTGGATCAGACCGGCGGGGGCGCCCGCGGCCTCGGCCGCCTGCGCGATATGCTGGGCCGCGGCCGCCGAAACCGACCTGGAAGCCGGATGCGGGCTGAGCACGATGGCGTTGCGGCTCAGGATCGCCAGCATCGCCTTGTAATAGACCGTCGCGACCGGGTTGGTCGCAGGCGCCAGGGCAAAGACCACGCCAGCGGGTTTCGGCAATTCGATGATCTTGCGCGCCTCGTCGACGCGGGGCCTCACCAGGTCGAGGTCGCGGTAGTAGTCCAGCAGCTCATGGGTGCAAAGACGGTTCTTAATCGTCTTGTGCTCCACCACGCCAAAGCCGGTTTCGGCCACCGCCTCCTCGGCGAACTGCGCCGCTTTCTCGTATCCTGCCTTGGCCACGGCCTCGGCGATGGCCAGCACCGCATCACGGCTGAAATCCTTGTAGTAGCGCGCCGCCCATGCCGCGCGGCCCACCTTCATCCGGGCGCGCGACAGTTCCCTGTCCGGGACCGAAAGACGCGGCGCGTCCAGTGTAGCCTGCTCGCTCATGCTGCCCGCCTCATGGTTTTCAGAAGTTCCCGTGCGCGCGGCATGGCCGCATCGAACCTGTCCAGGATCTCCTGGCAGGTGTCGACGTCCAGCACGACGCCCGGCTTGAACTGCAGCACGCGCTTGTCGAGCGACGAGAAGATCGCCCAGACCCCGTTTTCATACAGTGCACGCGACACCGCGACAGCGCCTTCCGGGTGGTCGAATTCCAACCCCAGAACGACGCCCCGCTGGCGCACGCCCACGAAGATGTCGCTGTGGCGCGCCATCATCTCTTCCATGCCGCGGGCAAAGAACTCCGCCACGAAATGCACGTTCGAGACAACCTCGGGACGTTGCAGCATCTCGATCACGTGATGCCCCACAAGACAACCCAGCTCAGAGCCGCCGGCGGTGCTGATATGGGCCGCACCGTCCTCGACCAGCCACTGGCCGCATTCCTCCGTGGCAAGGCAGGCACTGATCGGGTAGATGCCGCCGCCCAGCCCCTTGCCGCAGACGAACATGTCGGGCGTCAGGCCGTATCCCTGCCAGCCCCACATCGTGCCGGTCCGCATCAGGCCGGTCTGCACCTCGTCGGCGATGAACTTGGTGCCGTATTTACGGCACAGATCCTGGCAGGCCTTGAGATAACCGTCCTCGGGCATGGGAAACCCGTATGTCGCCGGGATGGTCTCGATGATGAAACCGGCCACGTCACGGTTCTTCAACACCTGTTCCAGCGCATCGACGTCGTTGAAGGGCACCTGGATGAACTCGTCAGGCTTTTCCGACAGGAAGATCTTGGAAAAGCGTTCGTCCCCGGCCGCGACCGACAGGCCGGAATGGCCGTGATATCCCTTGATGATCGACACGATCTTGCGCCGCTTGGTGGCGTAACGCGATGTTTTCAGGGCGATTTCCACGGCCTCGGCCCCGCCTGCCCCAAAGATCGCGTACTTGGTGTGCGGCGCCGTCGCGACCAGCTTCTCGGCAAAGGCGGCGCGGGCAACGGACGGAAACCAGTGATTGCCCATGTCGAAATAATCGAGCCCGGACTTGAGCACCTCGACCAGTTCGGGATGACGGTGCCCGAAATTGTAGGTCCCGCCATTCAGGTGAAGGTCGATCAGCCGCTTGCCCGACATGTCGTAAAGGAAATATCCCTCGCGGCGGTCGATCACCATCGGCGTGCCGGCTTCCTTCCAGAAGCTGACCTTGCCCGGATTCCAGTATTCCGCCGCCTTCTTCAGAAGGTCGTCCTTCGAGTCGAAGGAAAAGTATCCGTAGTTGAACACGCGATTCCCCTTTGCAGTTGGTCACCACGTTAGCATCTAATTTTTGACTAACAACATTTTTTGACCGAAGTCGGTCATTTTTGTTTCGATTCTTTGTGGCAATTGCGTATATTCATGCTTGAGAGGCAGCCAACGGGCCTGAAATGTCTAAGAAAACACTGCGGCACGACCAGATTTTAAGCATCCTGGAAGTCAGCCCCTCCATACGCGTGGCCGAGATGGCGGAAGAACTCGGTGTCTCCAGCGAGACGGTGCGGCGCGACCTGACCGAGCTTGACGAGTCCGGGCGGATCAAGCGCACCTATGGCGGAGCCGTCAGGACCCGGTCGTTCGAGCCTGCGCTGGCCGAGCGGTTGCAACTGCACACGCGCGCCCGCGAACAGATTGCCCGGCTGGCGGTCGAAAGCATCGGCGACGCCGGCAGCCTTTTCATCGGCGGCGGCGCCACGACAATGCACTTCGCGCGCGCGCTGCGCGGGATCGACCGGCAGCTGACCGTCCTGACCCCCGCCTTCAGCATCGCGACCGAATTATCGGTCAATCCTCTGATCCAGGTCCTGTCGCTCCCCGGTATCGTCGAGCCGCGCGAGGGCCTGGTCTACGGCTCCCAGACCACCGAATGCATCAAGCAGTTCCGAGCGCCGATCGCCATCACCGGCGCGTCCGGCATCGACGAGAACGGCGTCAGCGAGGCCCTGCTGCACGCCGGTCAGGTCTATGCCGCGATGATCGAGGCCTCCGACGAGGCCTTCATCCTCGCCGATGCGTCGAAATTCGGAAACCGCTCCCTGCAGCAGATCATCGACTGGAATCCCCGCCTGACCCTGATCACGGACGAGCGTCCTCCCCCCAACCTGTGGGACGCGATCCGCAAGGCCGACGCGCAAATCATCGCGGGGTGAGGGATGAAGGGGTGCGCATCAGGACCGAGCCAGCAGGACGTCACGGACAAAGGCCCGATCACCGGCATTCGTCAGGCGGCGGGCGGCCTCGGCGGGCGTGACCCAGACGACGCTGTGCTCGGGATGATACGGGTCCGACAGGCGGCGCACCGGCCGGGCAATGTAGATGCTGCACAGCTTTTCGGCCCACATGTCGTATTCCGGCAGGTACCCGTACTGGCGGTACCGCCCCAGAAGGCGCGGCGCGCCGACGCGCCAGCCGGTTTCCTCCAGCACCTCGCGCGCCAGGGCCCGCAGCGGCGCCTCGCCCCGATCCACGCCGCCACCGGGCAGTTGCAGCTCCGGAACCGGGGCACTCTGAAAGGTCAACAGAACGCGCCCGCCGCGCGGCAAGAGCGCATAGACGCCCGGCCGCCTGTCATAGCGGCGCGTCGAATGGGGGCGCGGGCCGTGGATCGGTATCATGCCTTCATCCTGCCAGGGGTCGCGCCCGATCGGAGCAGACCGGCGGCGACAATTCAACACCAAGACACGGCGGAAACGCTTCATCCAAGGACCGGCGCAGGGAGGCGCTACCCAAAATGAGCAACAGTTACGACGCCAACCGCTGGAAACGTTTCGACGAGTGGGACGCGCGGCCGCTGCGCCACGACCAGTTCGCGGTCGAGGATCCCGAGAACGGGTTTTCCGCCTTCAACGGGGCGGCCGACCCTGGCCCCGGCCTGAAGATCGAGAACGGCAAGGTCAGCATGATGGACGGCGTCGCGGCACAGGATTTCGACATGATCGACGCGTTCATTGCGGCGCATCACCTCGACATGGACGTGGCCGAGGAGGCGATGGCGATCCCGGCCGAGCAACTGGCGCGCATGCTCGTCGACATGAACGTGCCACGGGCCGAGCTTGTCCGCCTGGCGCGCGGCCTGACACCGGCCCGGCTGGCCGAGGCCGTGGCGCAACTGAACGCGATGGAAATCGCCTTCGCCTATTCCAAGATGCGCGCCCGCAGAACGCCGGGCAACCAGGCGCACGTGACCAACGCCAAGGACGACCCCTTGCAGTTGGCCGCCGACGCCGCCGTGGCTGTGGCGCTTGGGTTCGACGAGATCGAGACGACGATGCGGGTGGCGCGCAATTCGTGGTCGAACGCGTTGGCCTGTTGCGTGGGGTCTGTCGTGGGCCGGGCCGGCACGCTCTTTCAATGCTCCAGCGAAGAGGCCGAAGAACTCGAGATCGGTATGGCGGGGTTCACCTCCTACGCCGAAACCGTGTCGGTCTATGGCACGGAAAGCGCGTTCATCGACGGCGATGACACGCCCTGGTCAAAGGCGTGGCTGGCCGCCGCCTATGCCTCGCGCGGGATCAAGATGCGCTGCACCTCCGGCGCGGCGTCGGAACTTCTGATGGGCTATCACGAGGCCAAGTCGCTGCTCTACCTCGAGGCGCGCTGCCTGTGCATCCAGCGCGGCATGGGCTCCCAAGGCACGCAGAACGGCGGCATCGACGGTGCGCCGCTGGCCTCGTCCATTCCCGGCGGCGTGCGCGAGATCTGGGCCGAGAACCTGCTGGCGGTCTGGCTCGACCTGGAATGCGCCTCGGGCAACGACGCCAGGCATTCCGAATCCGAGATGCGGGTCGCCGCCAAAGTCCTGCCCTTCCTGATTGGCGGATCGGACCTGATCTGCTCGGGCTTCGGCAGCATCCTGAAATACGACAATTCGTTCAATCCGTCTTCGTTCAACGGCGAGGAGCTGGAGGAATTCCTGGTGCTCCAGCGCGATTTCGAGGCCGATGGCGGGTTGACCTCGATCGAGGACGCAAGCGCGCTGGACCTGCGCCGCCGCGCCATCGACGCGCTGTCGCATGTGCTGAAGGATCTGGACCTCGCCGCGCCGACCGAGATCATGAAACGCTCCGTCGCGGTCGCGTCGGGCTCGAACGACACGCAAAGCTTCGCACCGCGCGACGTCGCGGTGATCAGCGACAAGATCAGCCGCCAGCGCATCACTGTCCTGGACGTGATCCGGTCGCTGCATCGCGGCGGTTTCGTGCCCGAGGCGCAGAACCTGCTGTTCCTGGTGAAGCTGCGGGTTTCGGGCGACTACCTCCAGACCTCGGCGATCATCCGGGACGGGCATGTCATAAGCGCCATCAACGACCCCAACGACTATACCGGCCCCGGCACCGGCTATCGGCTGACCGAGGCGCGGCGCAAGGAGCTGGCGGCGATCCGCAACGTGCTGGACCGCGACGAGGTGCTGCGCCGCGAGGCCGCAAGCGAACCTGCCGAGGCCCGCGCGATCGAGTACAGCACCATGGGCCCCGCCGAGCGCGGCACCGACCCGCACGAGGTGGTCGTGGGCATCAGCCCCGGGTTCGGCACCAGGATATTCCGGACCCTTTCGGGGCTTCCGCTCAGCAAGGTGTTGAAGGCACTTCGCGACGGGATCGAAAAGGGCGGCGGACGGATGCGGCTGATGCGGATCCGGCACACCGCCGACACGTCCTTCCTGGGCCTCAGCGCCGCGCGGCTCTCGGGCTCGGGCATCGGGATCGGGATCCAGTCCAAGGGCACGGCGGTGATCCACCAGAAGGACCGCCTGCCCCACAACAACCTCGAACTGTTCTCGAACGCGCCGGTGACCAACCTGGATCACTACCGCGCGCTCGGAGAGAACGCGGCGCAATACGCCCGCGGCGACCTGCCCGCGCCGGTCGTCGTGCCGACCCAGGGCGAAGCGCTTGGCGCACGGTTCCATGCCCGCGTGGCGCTGACCTATGCGATCGAGACCAAGATGACCGAGAACAACGCCTCGCCCGAGACCGTCGAGATCAATTTCCTGGGAGACACCTGATGCCCGATCAGCCCCTCACGACCGAAAACTACCCTCTTGCGGAAACGTCGCCCGAACGGGTGACCGGCCATCGCGGCAAGTCGCTGGACGAGCTGACGCTTGAAGCGGTGCTTGCCGGCGACGTCGGGATGGAGGACTTGCGCATCACGCCGAACGCGCTTTTGCAGCAAGCCCAGATCGCGCGCTCCGCGGGCCGCGCCGCCCTGGCGCGGAACTTCGAGAGGGCCGCGGAAATGACGCGGGTGCCGCAGGACACGATCATGGAGATCTACGAACTGCTGCGCCCCGGACGCACCCGCTCGATCGAAAGCCTGCAGGACACCGCGCAAAGGCTCAGGCGCGAATTCGACGCGCCCCTGCTCGCCCAGCTGGTGGAGGAAGCTGCCTCCGCCTACGAAAAGCGCGGATTGTTCCGCAATCGTTACTGACGCGGGTCTGCCTAATGGCAGGTGGACTCCCCGATCCGGCCCCGGTTTCGGATCGACCTCCGGCGCAGCGGGCAAGGCACCGGAGACACGCCGCGAAGCCTTACCTTGCCTTGGGGCGGCTGGCACTTGTCCCGCCGATCCCAATCCGGCTGTCGCGTAACCCGGCTCACCGCATGACGAAGGGGTTTGCCATGGGCGCGTCCGACGTGCTGATCCACACGGTCTTCGTGCAGGTATAGTCCCGGATCGCGTCCAGCCCGGCCTCGCGGCCATAGCCGGACTGATCGAACCCGCCGAACGGCGCGATGGGCGACACGGCCCTGTAGGTGTTGACCCAGCATATCCCGGCCTTCAGCCGCGACGAGACCCGGTGCGCCCGCGCGACATTCTGCGTGAAGATACCCGACCCCAGGCCGAACGGCGTGCCGTTGGCAAGGGCGATGGCCTCGTCCTCGGTCTCGAACGGCAAAAGCGACATCACCGGACCGAACATTTCGACCTTCAATGTCTCCGCGCCGGGATCGGCGCACTCGACCAGCGTGGGCGCCATGTAGTTGCCCGGACGATCCAGCGGCGCGCCCCCGAACCGCACCCGCGCCCCGCCGGATATGGCGGCGGCAAGCGTGGCCTCGATCCTGCGGATCTGGTCCGCCGTGCACAGCGGACCGATCTGGGTCCTGGCGTCAAGCGGGTCCCCGATCACGACGCCGTTCATCTTTTCCTCGATCCTCCCCGCCACCTCCTCGAAGACCGAGCGCTGCACCAGTCCACGGGTCCCCGCCACGCAGCTTTGGCCCGAGGCTCCGAAATTGCCCGCGATCAGACCGTTCGCCGCGCTTTCCAGGTCCGCGTCCTCGAACACCAGGATGGGGGATTTCCCGCCCAGTTCCAGCGTCGTGACCGCGAAATTCTCCGCCGAGTTGCGCACCACGTGCCGCGCGGTCCCGGGGCCGCCGGTGAACGCGATACGGTCCACGTCCGGATGCCGCGTCAGGGGAATGGCGCAGTTTTCCGCGTCGCCCGTGATGACCGAAACGACACCCTCGGGAAACCCCGCCCTCTCGATCAGGCGGGCGAATTCCAGCATCGGGGCGGGCGCAATTTCCGAGGCTTTCAACACCACGGCGCAGCCCGCCGCAAGCGCGGGCCCCAGTTTCGTCGCGGTCAGGAACATCTGCGCGTTCCACGGCACGATCGCGGCGACCACACCGATCGGCTCGCGCCGCGTGTAGACATGCATGTCGGGCTTGTCGATCGGCAGGACCGCGCCCTCGATCTTGTCCGCCAGCCCCGCGTAATAGCGATAATAGTCACCCACATAGGCTGACTGCGCCGCCGTCTCCGCCAGCAGCTTTCCACTGTCGGTGGTCTCGATCCGGCCAAGCTCGGCCGCGTGCGCCTCGATCAGCTCCGCCAGCCGGTACAGCAGCTTGCCGCGTTGCGTCTGGGTCATGTCCCGCCAGGCCGGGTCGTTCAGTGCCCTGCGGGCCGCCCGCACGGCCCGGTCCACATCCGCGCCCGAGGCGCAGGCGAAACTGGCCCAGTCCTGCCCGGTCGCGGGGTTCTGCGAAGTCATCGTCTGCCCTTCGGACCCTTCGGTCCATGCCCCGTCGATGAACAGTTGGAAATGTGGTCTGTCCTGCATTCTGCACCTCATCCAAAGGCCGGCATGACGGTCTCGATAAACCGCGCCAGCGACGCCCGCTTGCGTTCGAAACTCATCCCGCTGTCGATCCAGAAGGAATATTCGTCATAGCCCAGCTCTTCATACCTCTTGATCTTCTCGATCACAGCATCGGCGGTTCCGATGGTCAGGTCACGCGCCATGTTCTCGGGGCTCATCAGCGTGTTCGCCGCCATCTCCTCCTCCGACAAGGGCGCAAGCAGGCCCTTCTCGACCGGGCGCTTGTTCTGGAACCAGGCGCCGAAATAGCAGTAGAAGCGCGACAGTTCCCGCGCCGCCAGTGCGACGTCCTCCGCCTCTGCGCCGACATAGGTGTGATGCAGCAGCATGATCTTGGGCCGGGGGCCTTCATGGCCCTCGCAGGCGGCGTCGAAACGTTGCTTCAGCGTCACGATCTCGTCCAGCCCCTGCCACAGCGGCGTGACCTGGATGTTGAAGCCGTTCTTCACCCCGAATTCATGGCTGTTCGGGTCGCGCGCCGCGATCCAGATCGGCGGCCCGCCCTGCTGTACCGGCGCGGGCGCGGCCGTCGTGGCGGGAAAGCTGTAGAACTCTCCCTCATGGGCGCAGTCACCGGCCCACAGCTTGGGCAGCAGCGGGGCAAGCTCGCGCATCCGCTGTCCCGCCTCCCACGCGTCCAGCCCCGGCATCAGGCGCTCGTATTCATAGGAATAGGCCCCGCGCGCGATACCCAGCTCGATGCGGCCATCGGTCATCAGGTCCGCCGCCGCCGCCTCCCCGGCAAGCTTGATCGGGTGCCAGAACGGCGCGATGACCGTCCCGGTCCCCAGCTTCACATTCTTCGTGTGATGGGCAATATTCACCAGCGACATCAACGGGTTCGGCGCAATGGTGAACTCCATGCCATGATGCTCGCCGGTCCAGACGGCGCGCATCCCGGCGTCATCGGCCATCTTGCACAGCTCGATCAGCTCGGCATTGAGCTGCTTGTGCGACTGGTCGGGCGCAAGCCGTTCCATGTGTACGAACAGCGAGAAATCCATTGCTACGTCCTTTCGAATGGCTGGTGTACGTCGCCGTGCCGGGCATCGCCGATGTAAAGGCCGAAATTGCGCGTCCGCGTCTCGACCGCAAAGCGCATCATCATGTCCCGGATGGCGGATGACGCGAATGTCTGGTCCGGGATCTCGCGGACCGGGCAGCGGATGAACGCCCCGCCGTCACCCGTCGCGGTCGCAAGAAAGTACGAGCTTTGCGCCGCATCGTCGCGAAACACGGAATAGGCAGGGCCCAGGGTGACGGGCTGTCCGCGACGCGCAAGCTCCTGCACCAGCCGCGTGCGCGTGTTTTCATGATCCTGCGCGACAACCTGCGGCGGCCGGAACCCCGCGTCGGTCTTCTCCAGAAGCACGTCATCGCCAAGCGATATGATCGCGCCGCAGAGCGCCGCCCCGCCCGCAGGTTCCAGCGCCGCGCGCTCCAGCCCCAGGCTGAAGAACCGGCCTCCCGCATATCCCAGTCCACGCCCGCCAGCGTGGCTGAACGCCTGCACCTCACCGATCAGGATGGCGTGGTCGCCCGCGTCGATCACCTCATGCGTCCGGCACGAGAACCGCGACAGCGCCCCGTCGATCAGAACGTTGCCAAGTGCGTCCTCGCCGTGATCCACCCGCGCGAAACGGTCGCCCTTGTAGCTGGCAAAGGTGGTGGCGACGTCTTCCTGTCCTTCGGCCAGGACATTGACCGCGAAATGCGCGCAGCCCGCAAAGCTGTCGTAGCTCGACAGGAACTTGCCCGGGCATACCAGCAACAGCGGAGGCTCCAGCGAGACCGACGCAAACGAATTGGCGGTAAACCCGACGGGCCGTCCGGCGGCGTCGCGGGTCGTCACCACCGTCACGCCCGTCATGAAACTGCCGAAGGCGCTGCGCAGCGCGCGACTGTCGAGGGAGGTCATGGCCAGACCTCCCGCGCCAGGGCCACCAGGGCGCCAAGAACGCGATCCGCATGGGTCATCGGCATCATGTGCGCCGCGTCGTCGATCACCAGGACGCGGCCATCGGGCGCAAGATCGGCCATCGCCCGTGACATTTGCGGCGTTGAATTGGGGTCGAGCGCCCCCGTGGCGAAAAGCGCCGGGCACGCAATCGCACGCACGGTCTCGCGGCGCGGCGCCTCGGCGCGGGCAAATGCGGTGTAGGCGGCCTTGTACCCCGCAGGGTCCACCGCGCGCAGCCACCTGTCGCAGGCCGCCCGCTCGGGCGACACCTCCGACCCGAACCAGCGCTCCAGGGTTTGCGTCGGGTTCGGCGCCGTCTCGCCGTCGTGGCGGCGGGCGCGCTCCCGAATGGCCGCCGCGGCCTCGGGCGCACGTTCGAACACCGCGTTCAGCGCCGCCACCGCGCAGACCTTCGCGGGCGCGAGCGCGGCCAGCTCGACCGCGATCAGCGCCCCCATCGAGTGGCCCGCGATCACGGCAGGCTCGGTCAGGCTGTCCAACAACGGCAAGACGGCCTGCACGTATTCCTCCAGCGATGGCTGCCCGCTCAGGCGGCGGCTTTGCCCGTGTCCCGGCATGTCGGGCGCGATCACCCGGCAGCCGCCGCTCAGCCCGTCGATCTGCGCCCCCCACGCCTCGGCGTTCAGGCCGACCCCGTGCAACAGCACCACGGGCCGCCCAGCCCCCGCCTCCAGCACGGCAAGGCCCGCGCGCTCAGACCGCGGCAGGGTTGTCGACGTCATGACCCAGATCCTTCAGATCCTGGTAGCGATCCCCGATCCGGTGATGCGGCCGGCCCGACAGGGCGGCGCCCAGCACCACGACAACCTCGTCATCCCGCGGCGCATCGGGAATGGCGAACTGGATCGTCAGGTAATGCGACCGCCGCCCGGCATCGTTCTTGTCCATCAAGGGCACCATGATCGGCGCATTGGCGGGCCCGCGGGTGTTGGTGAACGCCAGATAGGACCTGGCCTCGACTGCTTCGCGGTAGAAATTGCCGAACCGCAGCGTGTGGATCAGGCCCGAGGCATGCTCGATCTCGCCGTCCAGCCCCACGACCGCCGCCTTGCCATAGGCCTCTATCGCCGCGCCGCTTCCGGCCAGGCGGATCATCCGATCCGTCATCATCTCGCCCAGCGCCGGCCCATACGCGCGAATTTCCGGGGCCAGGTCCTCGACGAATCGGCCCGCCCACGGATTGCGCAGCACGACCGCCACCGCGAACATCCGCCACGGCGTGCTGGCGGCGCGAAACCCCTCGATGAGGACCTCTTCATCGAAGGTCACGATTTTCCTGATTTCCGGGCTCACAGTGCATCCTTTCGCTTTGGTCCCAGGGTAGAAAGCACCGAATTTATTGACAAACGAATGGATTATGCCCTTAGGTATTAAAAAGACTAATGGCAGGCTTCCCCAATGACGAAATCGCTCCCGCCGCTCGGATGGCTTCGGTCCTTCGAGGCCGCGGCGCGCCACCTCAGCTTTACCATGGCGGCCGAGGAAATCGGCCTCACCCAGTCGGCGATCAGCCAGCAGGTCAAGTCGCTGGAGATGCGCCTGGGCGTGCAGCTGTTCGTGCGCCACGCGCGCGGGCTGGCCCTGACCGATGCGGGGCGCCGCCTCCTGCCCGAGGTCGGCGCACCGCTTCAGGCCCTCGCGAATGCGATGGTCGGCATGGACACGCGCCCCTCGCGGCACCTTTTGACGGTCGCCGCCTCGATCAGTGTCGCGCACTGGATCATCGCACCGCGCCTGCCGGGCTTCCGCGCGCGCTTTCCCGATGTCGAGGTCAGGATCCTCAGCGCGATCTGGCCGGATGATTTCCACACCGCACGCGCGGATGTCGAGATACGCTTCGGCTCCGGCCAGCAGGCCGGCCCCGAGGCCCAGGCGATCCGGCCCAACCGCCTCGTCGCCGTCAAGGCGCCGACGCTGCACGGCCCGATCTCCGACCTGCCGCGCATCGAAACCGTCGGAACCTCCAGCGGCTGGCAGGCCTGGTCCCGGCAGGTCGAGCCCCTGCCCGGCCCGTCGATCTATACCGACACGTATGGCATGGCGCTGCACCTGGCAGTTCACGGCAACGGCGTCGCGCTGGTGAATGAGTGGATGACCCGGGACGCCATCCGCACCGGGCTTGTCGACCGGGCACATCCCGCCTCGATCCCAAGCCAGGAGGGCTATTATCTCTCCGTCACCAGCGACAAGCCCGAGGCGGACGCCTTCCGCGCCCTGATCCGGCGATGATCCTCCCCAGGTTGGTCGCCTGAGGCCAACACCGTTCCGAGGTCCAGCGCGCCGGCATGTGCCTTGCAAGCGCTCGCACCTGTCGAGGGGCGCGCCGTCCCGGTCCGCACCGGAGATGTCGGTGGCCTTTCCCCCCTTGTCTGCCCCCGAACCAGGCCGTCGCGAAAAGCCGCGCCACGACGACGCCCGCACCCATATTTCGCTCTAGATTCCCGCATGTACTCAACTGACATATTAGCTACGTATTAATTGCATATTGACCGTCGACCGAAAGTCGTCTACGACTCCGCGATGCAGGTTCCCGGTGCGGTTTGGAGTCCGCCTCGGTCGACTTTTCCTTTCGAAACAGAAGGGTTCGTGGCCAACGGCCTGCAAAAACGAAAAAAGGGAGGAAACAAAATGTCACCGTTCAAGAAAGGCATCGCGACCGTTGCGCTTGCCGCCGGAATGACCGGCGCGTTGATGAGCAGCGCCCTGCTCGCCGCGGACCACGAATGGAAAATGGCCACCACCGTCACCGGCGGGCCGCTGATGGAACTGGGCGCCGAGGCCTTCGCCCAGCGCGTCTCGCAGATGACCGAAGGCCGCGTCGAGATCGAGGTCTTTCCCGCCGGCACGCTGGGCAAGGCGCTCGACGTCTCCACCACCGTGAAACGCGGCGTCGCCGAGGTGGGCCACACCTGGATGGGCTACGACTGGGGCAAGGACAAGACCACCGTTCTCTTCGGCGGCTTCGCCGGTTCGATGGACAGCGAACGCATGCTGCACTGGCTCTACCAGGGCGGCGGACAGGAACTCTGGACCGAATTCCGCCAGGATCGCTTCGGCCTCGTCTCCATGCCCCTCTTTATGCGCCCCGCCGAGGTGTTCCTGCATTCCAAGAAACCCGTCTCGACGCTCGAGGACCTGCAAGGTCTCAAGATGCGCACCGCCGGGGCCTGGCTGGAGATTTCCAGCGAACTGGGCGCCTCGCCCGTCACCATGGCCGGCGGCGAGGTCTACACCTCGCTCGAACGCGGCACGATCGACGCCACCGAGTGGGGCTCGCTCTATGAGAACGTCTCGCCCGGCTTCTACCAGATCGCCAAGTACGTCGTCGTGCCCGGCGTGCACCAGCCCGTCGCACCCTATGAGCTGGTCATCAACGACGCCGCCTGGGAGGCGCTGTCCGAGCAGGATCAGGAATTGGTCAGGCTGGCCGCCGAACTCGTGACCTTCGAAAGCTGGATGCGCCTTGGAAACGAGGACGCCAAGGCGTTGAAATTCTACCGCGAGAACGGCAACGAGGTCATCGTGCTGGAAGACGAGGTCAAGGACGCCGCCAAGCGCCTCGGCATGGAATGGGCCGACCGCCAGGCCGAGGGCAACGAGTGGTTCGAGCGCGTACTGGCCTCGCAGCGCGCGTTTGAATCCGACTGGTCCGAGGCCGACAGCTATCGCAAGATGGCCCTGCCGCCGCAAAACACTTCTTCCAACTGACCGCACGTACCGGACAGGCGCAGCCCCGGCCCATGCAGGGTCCGGGGCTGCCGCGCCGTCCACGGGAAACACTGACATGATCACATCCATCCGCCGCTTCATCGGAGCGATCAGTGGTGTTCTGGGCTATGTCTCGGCCCTGATCCTCGTGCCCCTGATCGTCGCCTCGGTCTACGAGGTCATCTCGCGCTACGTCTTCAACCAGCCGACCATCTGGGCCTACGAGATCGGGTACATGGCGATGGGCGCCTCGTTCCTGCTGGGCTCCGCCTATGCCCTTCGGGACGGCCAGCACGTCCGCATCGACGTCGTCGCCTGCCGCTTCTCGCCGCGCCTCAAGGCCGCCCTCGACCTGGCGGGATACCTGCTGCTGTTTCTGCCCATCGGCATCTGGCTGACCTTCGCGCTCTATCACTACACGCTCGAGGCCTACGAATGGGGCGAACGCTCCGGCGAAAGCGCCTGGAATCCCGTCGTCTGGCCCTATCACCTGGTGTTCTTCACGGCCTTCGCGGCGATGGTGCTGCAAGCCATCGCCGAAGCGCTCGGCTGCCTCCAGGTCCTTGCCGCAACCGACGCGAAAGAGGTCTGAGCCATGGAATATCTCGCACTCTGGATGTTCCCGGTCCTGCTGCTGATCCTGCTGACCGGCTTTCCCATCGCCTTCTCGCTGATGGGCGTCGCCACGATCTTCGGCTACATCACCTTCGGCGACACCGTCATCTATCAGTTCATCGACAAGATCGACGAGGTCGCGGGCAACTTCGTGCTCGCCGCCGTGCCGCTCTTCGTCTTCATGGGCACGATGCTGGAAAAGTCCGGCATCGCCGAACGCCTGTTCGATGCGGTCCACATCTGGACCCGCCGCCTGCCCGGCGGGCTGGGGGTCGGGACGATCTTCATGTGCGTGATCTTCGCCGCCTCCACCGGCGTGATCGGCGCGACCGAGACCGTGGTCGGCCTGCTGGCCATCCCGGTGATGATGAAACACAGCTACAACAAGGGGCTCATCTCGGGCACGATCTGCGCCGGCGGCTCGCTGGGCACGATCATCCCGCCCTCGGTGGTGGTCATCATCATGGGGCCGATCGCGGACGTCTCGGTCGGCGACCTCTTCATCGGCATGATCATCCCGGGCCTGACCATGGCGACGCTCTATGTCGTCTACATCATGGGCCGCTGCTACCTGCGCCCGCAGGACGGCTCTCTCGTCACGGAGGACGAATACCTGCCGACGCTGGGCGAACGGCTCTGGATCACGCTGACGGCCTTTCTGCCGGCGGCGCTGATGATCTTCGCCGTGCTCGGCTCGATCATGCTGGGCCTCGCCTCCCCGACCGAGGCGGCGGCGATGGGCGCCTTCGGGTCCGTGATCCTGGCGGCGGTCTACCGCACGCTCACCTGGACGACCCTGCGTCTTGCCCTTCTGAACACGGTCAAGGTCACGTCGATGATCCTCATGATCCTGCTGGCGGGCTCGATGTTCTCGGGCGTCTTCGTCGGCGCCGGCGGCACCCGGGTGACCACCGACCTGATCGCCGCCTCCGATCTCAGCCCCTGGGCCACGCTGGCGGTGTTCCTGGTCATCGTCTTCATCGCCGGCTTCGCGCTGGAATGGATCTCGATCCTGCTGATCTTCCTGCCGGTCTTCATTCCGATCGTCACGCAGCTCGGCTTCGATCCGGTCTGGTTCTGCATCCTGTTCCTGATCGTGATCCAGACCAGCTACCTGTCGCCGCCGATGGCCCCGGCCATCTTCTACCTGCGCGGCATCGCCCCGCCGGAAATAACCATGCCGGACATGTTCAAGGGGGTCGTGCCCTTCATCATCCTTCAGCTCTTCACGCTGGCGCTGGTGATGGCCTTCCCGCAGATGGTGCTCTGGCTGCCGGAAAAAGTCCTTGGCTTCTAGGCCGCGCCTCCTTGTCGTCGGCGGCGGGTATCTCGGCTGCGACGTGGCCCGCCGGCTCGACCGGGTGATGGATGTCACCCTGGTCGAGCCGAAACCGGCCTTCCTGCACGCCCCCGCCATGATCCGCGCGCTGGTCAGGCCCGGGCTTCTGGACGCCGCGACGATCCCCTATGACGGCCTGCTGCGCCACGGTCGAGTTCTGGCCGGCCGCGTCGCACATCTTCAGCCTGACGGCGCGACACTCGCGGACGGCACGACCCTGATCAGCGACTTTACCCTCGTCGCCACCGGCTCGTCCTATGCCCTGCCCTTCAAATCCTCGGCCGAGGACCTTGAATCCTTTCTCGCCGCACACCGGGCGCTCGCCGCCCGCATCGCCCGCGCCCGGCACATCGCCATTCTCGGCGCGGGCGCGGTCGGCACCGAGCTTGCGGGCGAAATCGCCGCCGCCCGGCCCGACATGCAGCTTACTCTGGTCACCGCCGCCGCAGCCCCCATGCCGGACCAGCCGGACCGGCTGGGCCGGGCGCTCCTGACCCGGCTGCATCGGATGGGGGTCGAGATCGTCACCCAAGGCAACGGCCACGACTTCACCGCCGGCCAGGGCGCGCGGGATGGCCCGCTGGTTCTTTCCGACGGGCGGATCGTGGCGGCAGACCTGGTGCTGCCCGCCCTCGGCGCGTTGCCCCGCACCGACCTTCTTTCCGCCCTGCCCTCGGTGCGCCTCGACAGCGCGGGCCGGGTCAGGACCGACCCGTGGCTCCGCCCCGCGCCGGGCGCCATGCCGGGGCTCTTCACCGGCGGCGACATGGCCGCGACCGGCGACGCGATGACCATCGTGGGCATCCTGCGGCAAGCCCCCTACCTGACGAACGCGCTGCGCGCGGCCGGCAAGGGCAAGCGCATCGAACACATGGCGCCTTACAGCCCGTGGCGCGATGCGCCGATGCTCGTGCCCCTCGGCCCCCGCCTCGGGGCCAGTCACCTGCCCCTGCCGGCACCGTTGGCCCATGCGGGCACCCTGCGCGGCCTCGGCGACGCGCTGACACGCCTGGCCAAGGGCCGCGACCTCTTTATCGGGAAATACCGCCGCCTGCTGCGCGCGCCGCGCTTCAAAGGGTCGCGCGGGTGAACTCGTAGATATAGTCGATCAGCCGGTCCGACGCCGTGCCCGCGCTGGCTTCGTCGCCCTCGGCGATCTTCTGCGCCACGCCCGCATGCAGGTTGGCGCAGCGCTCGAGGTCCAGCGCCACGCGGTAGTTCTGGAACCAGAACCGCCGCGACAGCCCCTGCATCCGCCGCATCGAGCGTTCGATGAACTCGTTGCGGCAGGCGGCCAGCACCGCGCGGTTGAACTCCAGGTCCAGTTGCATGAACGCGTCGTAATCCCGCGCCTCGGCCGATGCCGCCAGCCTCGCGGCCAGTTCAGCAAAGAACGCGCGCTCGGCCTCGGTCGAGCGCAGCGCCGCCTTGCAGGCACAAAGCCGCTCCACCTCGCGCCGCAACTCCAGCAGCTGCAACTGCTTGGCGATGTTGATCTCGGAGACCATGACACCGCGGCGCGGCATCACCACGACCAGCCCCTCGGCCGCCAGCCGCTGCAACGCCTCGCGCACCGGGGTGCGCCCGATCCCCAATTCCTCGACCAGCTGCGACTCCGACAGAACCTGCCCCGGCTCCAGGTCCAGCGCCACGATCCGCGCCTCTATCATCTCGTAGGCCCGGTCTGTCAGCGTCACGCTGTCGATCTTTCGCGCGCGCGGCGGACCGTTATCCAACACGCTCTCAGTGTCTTTGTTCATACTCTGCCTGTCTTTGGCCTAGACCATGGCGTGCGGTCGTAGGGTCTTTGTCACCATGTGAAAACCTAAGGCGCTTCGCTGGAGGCTGCAAGGCTTGGGCGCACCCTCGGCAGGCCACCGCGCCACGCGGCGCGGCCCCCCGCCGCCAAGGCCCCCGCTGCGGCGCGGAAACTCCGGCACCTTCCCGGCTCATCCTGTCGTCTTCGGGCTGTCCCGTCGCGCCGTCACGCCTGCTCCGGCTGCACCTGGAGGATGGCGGCCCGGATATCGGCCTCGGTCATCTCCCAGTCGTTGCCGAAATTCGCGGTCACTTCGCGCATGAACGGCTCGGCCAGGCGCTTGGCCAGCCCCGCATCGCCGGTCACGTCATGGATCAACGCGAACGCCAGCTGCGTCGCCGCCACCCCCTCGAAACTCCATTCGAACCCCGCGTTGGTGAACTTGCAGATATCGGCGTAATCCGGCAGCTCCTCGCCGTCCACGGTCACGACGACACCGTCGATCGTCCGGTCTCCCAGGTACGTTTTCATGGTTTCCTCCGCGCATCGGCCTTCGAACGCATCACTTCCGGGAAGATCCACAGCGACCCGACGCTGAACGGCCCGAGAAAGACAATCGCCCATTGCGGTCCGGTCTGTCCCAGGTGTCCCATGTAGAACCATCCCCCGATGGCCGCGAGCGCCACCAGCGTGGACAGCGCGATCTTGATCATGACGGGCATCCTTGCCTCCTCCTCTTGATAGTGCGTAACGGGTTTTCCGGCAGCCGCGATCCTGCCTCAGGCCATGCCCGCCAGCGTCCAGGCCGAGGCCCCAAGCCCGGCCAGGACCACCGTCAGGCCCATCGTCCCGTCACGCCAGCGGCTGGGCCAGACGTTGAACAGGCCAGGCATGAACAACAGGGCGAACCCGGCGATGATGACCACGCTGGTCCAGCGCAATTCGCTCAGGCCGAAGCCGAAAGTCAGGTACAGCACCGCGCCCAGCAGCACGCAGTTCGCCACCACCAGCGCAAAGCCCAGAGGCCGCTTCAGTTCGGGCCGCGTCGACAGCGGGAAAACCCCGGTCAGCACGATGGCGGCAAGGCTGGTCACGCAGGCAAACAGCGCAAAGATGAAGGCAGCGGTGATATTCGGTTCGATATTGGCCATGGGGTCGCTCCGTCCTGTCCTCTGGATGTCGTGGCGCCGCCCGGCCCCGTCGCGCGGGGGCCGGGCAAGGTCCGCCTTACTCTGCGGGCGTCGCCGGGGCCGGGTCCTGCTTTCCGCGAACCGGCGTGCGCGACACCTTGCGCATGTCCTTGCGGACGTGGCTGGTGTCGTACCCGTTGAACAGGTGCCCGATCAGGCCGCGGTTCAGGTCCGACGTGCCGAACAGCCAGTCCATGATCGGAAAGGTCAGGTTCATGTTCCGCTCCATCATCAGCGACTGGTCGTGATGCGCCGTGTGGTGGCGGCGGTTGGTGTTGATGAACGGCATGTTGCGCACGAACCAGTTCTCCTCGACGTGACAGCAGAAATGCATGAACTCGTAGATCATGTAGATCGAGGTCGTGGTGGCGATGAACAGCCAGCCCACATTGGCCGTGAACAGCCAGCCCATCACGATCGCCCCGGGGATCGAGATCAGCGTGAAGGCCGCCAGCGCATAGGGCGGAAAGAACGTCACGCGGTAATCCTTCTGGTCCGCGAACCGCATTTCCACCTCGGTGAAGAACTGGTGATGTTGCAGGGTGTGCCGGTTATAGACCGCGCGGGCGACCGGGTTCTTCGACGGCCGGTGCATCACGTAGCGGTGCAGCCACCACTCGAAGAAGTTGCAGAACAGGAACACCAAAGGCACCGTCAGCCATTCCAGCGGCGTCACCTGGTTCAGGTTGGCGGTATAGATGTAAAGCGCCGTCAGCCCGATCGTGTAGATGATCACGATGTGCAGGAAACCGTTGTACCAGCCTGCCACGCGCTGCCGGTAATTGGCCCGGTACTGGCGCTGGCGGTCGGTCATGTTCGTGTCTTGAAGTTCCATGGTCAGCCTCCGATATACCAATTTCGTTTGTCTGATATATTAGAAATATGTTTATGTCAATGCAAGCCATTCCCCACGATGCCGCAATCTCCAAACGCGAAGCCTGACGGTCTGCGGCCCTCCGTGGTTGAAAGACAAGCGCACCGGCCCACCCCGGCGCCTCACTCATGCACGAGGGACAGGTCGTCGGCAGCGTCACCTCGGGCGCGTGGGGGCATCGCGCGGGCATTACCCTCGCCTACGGTTTCGTCTCCCCCGCGTTGACGCAACCTGCCACCGCGTTCGAGCTGGGCATGTGCGGCGAGATGATCCCCGTGCGGGTGATCGACACCTTGCCCCTACGACCCCGAAATGCGCCTGCCGCGCGGTTAGGAGACCGGCGCGGCGCTCACAGCGGAAAAAGGCACCTGTGCCCGCGCCCGTCCTCGTCGGTCCAGCTTGGCTCGGTCACGGCACAAGTGGCCTGCGCCCACGGGCAGCGCGGGTGAAAATCGCAGCCCGAAGGCCGGTTCACCGGGCTCGGCACCTCGCCATCCAGCGCCACCCGCTCGTGCCGCGCATCGGGGTCAGGCTCGGGGTTCGCGGCCAGCAACGCCTTGGTATAGGGATGGCGCGGATGGGCGAAAACCCGGTCTGTCGGGCCTTTCTCCACGAACCGGCCCAGGTACATGATGGCCATCTGGTCGGTGACATGCCGCACCAGGTTCAGGTTGTGGGTGATGATCACGATCGCCACGCCGCTGCGCGCCTGCACGTCGGCCAGCAGGTTCAGCACTTCCCCCTGCACCGACATGTCGAGACCCGCCGTGGGCTCGTCGGCGATCAGCAGCCTGGGGTCCAGCGCCAGCGCCCGCGCCACGCCGACGCGCCGCGCCTGCCCGCCCGACAACTGGTGCGGATAGCGCGTGGCGAACTCGGCCGGCAGCCCCACGAGGCCCAGCAGGCGCTCGGCCTCGCCGCGCCCGGCGGGCCGCCCGTGAATGCGCAGCGGTTCCGTCACCAGGGACTTGACCGTCAGCCGGGGCGACAGCGACCCGACCGGGTCCTGCCACATCATCGACATGTCGGTGCGCAGGCGGGACCACTCGCGGGCCGAGGCCTCCGATATTTCCGCCCCGTCAAAACGGATCGACCCGCCCGAGGCTTTCTTCAGCCCGATCAATGTGCGCGCGATGGTGGACTTGCCCGAGCCGCTTTCACCCACCAGCCCCAGCGTCTCGCCCGCGCCCAGCGTGAAGGACACGCCGCACACCGCCTCGAAATCATATGGCTCGCGGCGCAGCGCGGCCTTCAGACGCCCCTGCCGCGCATACCGGATGCGCAGGTCCTCGACTTCCAGAAGGCTCATGCCCTGTCCTCCGCCGGGTCGTTCAGATGGCACCGCGCGGCCTGCCCCCCACCGGCATCGTAAAGCGGCGGATGCTCGGTCTTGCAGCGCTCGAACGCCTTGGGACAGCGGGCGCGAAACGCGCATCCCGCGGGCGGGCGGCGCAGGTCCGGCAAGGTGCCGGGAATGGTCGGCAGCCGGCGCGTCGCCTCGCGGATGCGGGCCGGGTCGCACTCGAACAGCGCCTGCGTGTAGGGGTGGCACGGATCGCGGAACACCTGCGCCACGTCGCCCCGCTCCACCACTTCGCCCGCATACATCACCGCCACCTCGTCGCACAGCTCGGCCACCGTCCCCAGGTGGTGCGACACGAACAGCACCGAGCAGCCGAACTTCTCCTGCAACTCGCGCAGCAGGGTGACGATCTGCATCTCCAGCGTGGCGTCCAGCGCCGTCGTGGGCTCGTCGGCGATCAACAGGTCCGGCCGCGTCAGCAGCGCCATGGCGATGCACACCCGCTGGCGCATCCCGCCCGACAGCTGATGCGGATAGGCATCCAGCTTCGACGCCGCATCCGGCAGTTGCACCTGTTCCAGGAATTCGATGGCCCTTGCCCGCTTCTCGGCCCGCCCGCCCTTTTCACGATACTGGATGTCCATCATCTGCTGGCCGATGGTCGTCACCGGGTTGAGCGAGGTCATCGGGTCCTGAAAGATCATCGAGATCCGCCTGCCCCGCAGCGCGCGCCATTCCTTCGGCTTCAAATGCGCAAGGTTCTGGCCGTCCATGTCGATCCGCCCGCCCGCGATCCGCGCATTCTCGGCCAGAAGACCGATCAGCGAATAGGCCAGCGTGGACTTGCCGCAGCCACTTTCCCCGACAAGGCCCAGCACCTTGCCCCGGGGCACGTCCAGGGTGATGTCGCGCAGCGCATGGATCGCCCCGCGCGGCGTGGCGAAATCCACCGACAGCCCGTCGATCCGCACGAGCGGCTCGGCGCGGCCTTCCGATTGCCGGTCCGGCTCTGTCGCAACGCTGGATACCATCAGCCGGCCTTTCTCAGCTTGGGATCGAAGATGTCGCGCAGCGCCTCGCCCATGAAGGTGAACCCAAGCGTCACCAGGATGATCGGGATCGACCCGCCAATCACAGGCCAGGGCGAGTTGCGGATGAAATTGTAGCCGTCGTTCAGGATCACGCCCCAGGATGGCGTCGGCGGCCGCACCCCCATGCCAAGAAAGCTCAGGCCCGCCTCTGTCGCGATCACCAGCGGCACGTCCATCGACGCCAGGATCAGCAGCGGGCCCAGCACGTTGGGCAGCACATGCACGAACAGAAGGCGCGGCGTGCCCACCCCCATCGCGCGCTCGGCCAGGATGAACTCGGCATTCTTCAGCGCCATCGTCTGGGTCCGCACGATGCGGGCATAGATCGGCACCGAGGTGATCGCCACCACCAGCATCACCGTGAACAGGCTCGGGCCGATGATGGTCACCACCGCCAGGCCGAAAACGATGGTGGGGAAAGAGCGCAGCGCGTCGAAGATCAACAGCAGGATATTGTCCAGCCAGCGCGGCCCCAGCCCCGCGATCAGCCCCAGAAGCAGGCCGATGCTCAGCGCCGCGGCCAGCGACGCTGCGGCGACCAGCATCGCGATGCGCCCGCCCGCGATGACCCGGCTGAAGATGTCGCGCCCGATATTGTCGGTGCCCAGCCAGTGCTCAGCCGAGGGCGGCGCCATGCGCGGGCCGGTCATGATGGCGGCGGGGTCATAGGGCACGATCCACGGCGCGAAGATGGCCGAGCCGACGATCAGCGCCACCAGCACGAAACCGATCAGGCCGGTCGGGCTGGCCGACAGAACCCGCCAGGTCCGGCTCAGCACACCGGGTTCGGAAACGGCCTCTTGCGTCGCGTCGGTCATGTCACATGTCCTCCCGCTGGCGCGGATCCAGCCACGCGATCACCAGGTCCGAGATCAGCGTCGCCAGAACGATGATGCCAGTGGTGACCAAAACCGCGCCCAGCACGATAGGATAGTTGCGTTCGTTCACCGCCTGCACGATCAGCGCGCCGATCCCGGGCCGGGCAAAGATCACCTCGACGAACACCGCCGCCGAGAAAAGATGCGCCACCCCCGTGCCGATCAGGGTCACGGCGGGCTGCACCGCGATCTTCAGGATATGCGAGCGGGTGATCCATCGGTCGGGCAGGCCATAGGCACGCGCCATGCGCACATGCGGCTGGCCCATCACCTCCAGCATCGAGGCCCGCACGATCCGGGACACGTAGCCCACCCATGACACCCCGATGGCAAAGGACGGCAGGATCAGGTGCGTGGCCCCGTCCCAGAACCCCTCGCCCGCGCCGATTGCCGGCAACCATTGCAGCCAGACCGCGAAAACCAGCACCGAGTAGAGCGCCATGACGAAAGCCGGGATCGAGATCGTGCCGACCGACAGCACCCCGGTCAGCGTATCGAGCCACGTGTTGCGCCGCAGCGCCGAATAGCAGCCCAAGGCGATGCCCAGCACCGCCGCCCAGAGGATCGAGACGCTGATCAGGATCAGCGTGTAGGGCAGCTGCTCGAACACGATCTGCGACACCTCGCGGCCCGTGAACACGTCCTGCCCCAGGTCCCCGCGCAGGATGTTGCCGAAGAACGTGACGATCTGCACCGGCAGCGGCTTGTCCAGCCCCATCGCCTCGCGCGTCTGTTCGATCAGCTCCGGCGTGGCGCGGGGGCCCAGGATCATCACCGCCGGGTCGCCCGGCACCACGTGCAGCATGAGCGTCAGGATAGAGACCGCGACCATCACGATCACGACCGAAAGGACAAGCCTTTGGGAGGCGTATAACAGCACTGGTCGCGGTCTCCTTTAGCGTCAGACTTCGCCGTCGAAGTCGATGAACAAGGGCCGCCCGTCGGGCCGCAGCGCCGGCTCCAGTCCTTCGCGGTACATCACCGGGGTGCCTTCGTGGGTGATGAACTTGTAGGCCCCGGTCGCTTCCATCAGGTCCTGCATCTTGCGATACATCTCGGCGCGTTTCTCGCCATCCGCCTCGCTCAACGCAGCAGCGTGCAGCTCGTCGAACTCCGCGTTCGAGAACCGCTCCCAGTTCCAGACGCCGACCTGGTCGGTCACGAACCAGCTGGTCGCGTAATAGGGGTCGGGCAGCATCGAGAAGCGGTTCAGCACAAGCTGCATGTCCTTCCAGCGGTCGCCCTCGCTTTCCATGCCCAGCGTCCAGAAAGACCCCGAATCCTGCACGTTGATCTGCGTCTGGATGCCGATCTGCGCCAGCTGCGCCTGGACCACCTCGGCAATGGTCTTCCACACCGTGGCATTGAGCGCGTCGATGGTCAGCGGCTCGGCCGGCGGGCCGCCCGCCGCCTCCAGGTACTCGCGCGCCTTCTCGAGGTCGCCCGCCACCGGAACCGACGGAGTCTCGCGGTGGCCCGGCAGGCCCGGGGCGATCATGCCGGTGGCCGGAGCCGCCTCGCCGAAATAGGCCGCGTCGATGATCTGCTCGGCGTTGATGGCGTGCTGGATCGCCTTGCGCAGGTTCTCGTCGCCCAGCGCGGGGTTGTCCAGGTTCATGCCCAGCCAGACATAATAAAGCGAAGGATATTCCTCTATCACCGTGTTGGCAGGCACGTTGCCGCGATACTGCGCCAGCGACGACAGCGTGATCTCGGTATAATCCAGGTCGCCGGCCTCGTATGCGCGCTCGGCGGTCTTGGTGTCGTCCATCGGCAGGATGCGGATCTCGTCGAACCCGGGCGCCTCGCCCTTCCAGTCGGGGTTGCGCACCAGGTGCACGTACTGGTTCGGCTTCCACGCTTCCAGGATGTAGGGGCCGGAAAAGGCCGGCGGCTCCATCCCGAAATTGCCGCCGCTCTCCGTGGCCTCCATCACCGCCTTCTTCGACACGATATGCCCCGTGCCATAGGGCAGCGTGATGCTCCACAGCGGCTGGAACGGCTCTTTCAGAACGATGGTGCCCTCGTACTTGCCGGTCACCTCGACATGGTCCAGCGGCCCCCAGTCACTCTTCACCGGGCTGTCATGCTCCAGCACGCGCTCGAACGAGAACTTGACGTCCTCTGCGGTCATCTCGCCATACCCGCCGGTGAACATCAGCCCCTCTTTCAGCTTGAAGGTGATGTGCGTGTCGTCGACCTGCTCGATCGCCTCGGCGGCCTCCAGCTCCCATTCCCATTCACGGCCGGGCACATAGCGCACCAGCTTGGAATAGATGCAGTTCATGACATCGACGTTATAGCCGTTCTGGTAAAAGCCGGGGTCGAGCGCGTCGATATCGGCATAGGAACTGACGCGCAGCACCTTGCCCGACTGCGCCCAGATGCGCGAGCCCAGCGGCATCGTGGTGGCGGCGAGGCCCGTCGCCGCGGCCCCGCGCAGGAACGCGCGACGCCCGATGCCGGGTTTGTTGGCGGTCATGTGATCGGTCATTCTTGTTACTCCCAGTTGTTTGGCCATTTCGGCCTTTCGTGTTCGGCGCCGGACGATCCCGGCGCGAAAAGTGATGGCCCGCGCCACGCAGGGCGCGGAACGCGGGTCAGGCCAGGTCGCGCGGAATCTCGCAGGACCAGGTCTGCTCATGGGCAACCGCATCGCCTTCCCTGGCGACCAGCTTGGCGTTGATGACGAAATGCGTGGCCGTGGCGGTCATCTCGGTTTCCGTACGGCTGGACATGCGCCAGTCACCGCGCGACATCTCCAGGTCCCACACGACGTGCCCCTTGAACGAGCGCCAGTCGGTGCCAGTGAACGAATAGGTCTCGACGCAGGTCGCCCCGCGGGTCATGTCGTTGTCCTTGATCCGCACGCGGCCATCCGAGTCGACGATCCGCACCTGCGTCTCGCCCGTGCCCAGGTCCTCGCGCACGATCCATTCGGCGTGCTCCGGCTCCAGCACCTCCTTCTCCATCGGCGGCGCGCCCTTGGGCGTGCCCAGATCGCACGGCTCGGTCACCGCATCCATATCCCGCACCGGCAGGACAAGCCGGCTGGCGGCAGTATCAAGCTGCAGCGTCACCGGCTCCGGCGCGGGCCAGGCCACCGGGAAATAGCTGGTCGACACCGACAGGCGCAGCCGGTGCCCGGCGCGGAACGTCTGCGCGACATGCTTGAACGGCACCGTCGCGGTGTAGGTCTCCCCCGGCACCAGCGCCTCGGGCGTCTCGTGGCTGTCGCGATGGGTCAGGTTCAGCAGCCCGTAACAGACGCGCGTCGCCGCACCGTCCGGGGCCACGTCCACAAGACGCGCGGCCACCTGCGCCACCGGCTGATCGACCGAAAAGCTGATCTCAAGCTGCGCGTCGCCGGCAATCTCCAGCGGCGTCTCCAAAGGTTCCGTCTCGAACACCAGGCTCCCGGCGTCGTCCCGGCGCTGATCCACCGGCTGATCGCCCGGATTGGCATAGGAACACCACTTCCCCCCGGCAATCCCGGTGCCCAGCGGCGAGCGGATATTCAGCGTCCCCTCGGGCGCGTCCTCCCGCCCCAGCGACCCGTCGCGGCCCAGCGCGAACGGCGTCCGCGTCACGTTGGGCGACGGCCAGGACGACTCTTCCACCCAGCGGCCCTCGCGCTCCGCGTAATAGCTGGCAGGCTCGGCGTGGTCCTGCATGAAAAGCCGCAGCTGCGGCTCGTCCATGATGCCGGTCTCGACACCCTTCAGCCACTGGTCCCACCAGCGCAGCTCCTCGCCCAGCCAGTCGATGGCAGGCCCCGGAACGCCGATATGCGGGTACTTGTGCGACCACGGACCGACGAGGCCCTTCCTCGGGCATTGCAGGTTTTCCATCAGCCGGAACACCGTCCGGCAATACCCGTCGGCCCAGCCCGACGCGGCATAGACCGGCACCTGGATGCGGCCGATATCCTCGCAGACAGACCCGTGCTTCCAGAAATCGTCGCGGCGCTGGTGCTCGGCCCAGTTCTTCAGCCACAGGCCAGAGCCGGTCAGCCGCTGCATCCACATCTCGCGCCACTTGTCGCCCACCAGGTCGGGGTCGGGCGGCAGCGTGTTGATGGCGAACATGTGCGACGCCCAGGATATCTGGTCGACCACCATCGTGCCGCCCATGTAATGCACGTCATCCGCATAGCGGTCGTCGGTCGAGGCGACGGACACCACCGCCTTCAGCGCGGGCGGCTGCAACGCGGCCACCTGCAGGCCGTTGAACCCGCCCCAGGAAATCCCAACCATGCCCACGGCACCGTCGCACCAGTCCTGCGCCGCGATCCACGCGATCACGTCGCAGCCGTCCTGCAACTCCTGCGCGGTATACTCGTCCTCCATCACCCCTTCGGATTCGCCCGTGCCCCGCAGGTCGGCGCGCACATAGGCATAGCCGCGCGCCGCGATATAGGGCGCGCGCACCGAGTCGCGCGGCAACGTCACGTCGCCCTTGCGATAGGGCAGAAACTCGAAGATGGCGGGAACCGGCGTGCCATCGGCCGGACGCCAGATGCGCGCCGCCAGGATGCAGCCATCCGGCATGGGGATCTCGACGTGGCGTTCCTCGATGACGTCACTGGGCGGTCCGGACTGATTCATGCGATGCTTCCTTGCGTGATCCAGGTGCATATCGTTGCATGCGCAGGACCTCCTCACAATTTCGCTGGCTGACGCATGTTGACATTGAAAGTGCGTCAGGTAGCGTCAGCACATGACCTCCGATCCCCTCTCCACCAATCTCACCTTCGCCTGTTCCTTCCTGCCCTCCATCGCGCTGGTCTGTCGCCGGATCGGCATCAACCGGCAACAGTTCAACAAGTATCTCTCGGGCCGCGTGCGCCCCTCGCGGCACAACATGCGCAAGATCTGCGAGTTCTTCGGCGTGACCGAGGGCGAGCTCTTGATGGAGCCTGCGCGCTTCGCCGACCTGATCGCCCTGCGCCGCCAGCCGGGCGGCGAGGTCGAGGCGACGCCCGTCGGCCCCACCCTGCGGCGGCTGAACCAGTTCTCAGGCTCCCTGGAACGCTACTGCGGCAGCTATTTCAGGTACTTCCATTCCTTCAGCAACCCCGGCTGCATCATGCGGTCCTACGCCAGGATGACCCGCAAGGACGGCTACTACCTGTGGAAGAACATCGAACGCGACGCGGGCCCCCAGGGCGGCGCGCGCGAGGTGCACAAGTACGAAGGCCTGGTGTTCTTCCTCGGGGAACGCATCAATGTCGTGGAAAACGAGACCACGCTGTCCTCCTCGATCACCCAGATGATCCTCTACCCGTCCTACAGCGCGGGCATCGACTATCTGTTCGGCGTCCAGACCGGCGGCCCGCTGCGGCTGGGGCGCAAGCCCGCCGCCTCGCGCGTCGTGCTCAACTACCTGGGGCAGAATGTCGATCCGCGCCGCGCGATGGCCCAATGCGGGCTGTTGAAGCCCGATCAGATCGACCCGCGCATCGCGCAGCTGGTCCGCAACGAGATGCCGCCCGGCGCCTGGACCTTCGAGGTCGAGCAGCTCTAGGCGCGGGCCGTCGACCGCCTCACGCCGAAACCGGCTCGCCCGCGAAGGCCTTCAACTCCGTTCCGGCGGCTTTCAGCGCCTGCCGGACATGGCGCGCGATGTCGACGGCGGTGGGCGTGTCGCCATGCAGGCAGATCGTGTCGATCCGGGTGGGGATGCGCTTGCCGCTTTCGGTGATGATCGCGCCTGCGCCCACCATCTCGACCATCCGCGCGGCGGCCGCCTCGGGGTCGTGAATGACGGCCCCCGGCTGGCTGCGGTCGACCAGCGTCGCGTCGTCGTTATAGGCGCGGTCGGCAAAGATCTCGCAGGCCGCGCGGCAGCCCAGCTCGGCCACCGCCTCCTGCTGCGCCGTGCCCGCCAGCACCATGACGATCAGATCCGGCGCGACCGACAGCGCCGCCTCGTAACAGGCCCGCGCCACCGCCTTGTCCTCCGACGCCATGTTGGCCAGCGCACCGTGCAGCTTCAGGTGCCGCACCTCGGCCCCTTCCGCCCGCGCCATGCCCAGCGCCGCGCCCAGCTGATAGCGCACCAGGTTGCCAAGGCTCTCCGCCGGCAGGGTCATCCGCCGCCGCCCGAAGCCCTGCAAATCGGGAAAGCCCGGATGCGCCCCGATCCCGACACCGCGCTCCGCCGCCGCGCGCATGGTCTTGGCCATCACGTCCCAGTCGCCCGCGTGCTGGCCGCAGGCGATGTTGGCCGAGGTCACGATCTCCAGCACCGCCGCGTCGTTGCCCATCACCCAGGGGCCAAAGCTTTCGCCCATATCCGCGTTCAGATCCACCGTTGCCGTCATGTCAGGTCTCCTCCAGTTCCCGTCCCGCCGTCGCCCCGCTGATCAGCTGATAGGCAAGCAGGTCTCTGATGTCACGCGGGTCGCGCACCAGCGGCGTCAGCGCCGACCGCAACCCGTTGCGATGCGCGGCGGCGCGGCGCTCGGCCTCCACCGCCTCTTCCAGCGTCACGAAGCGGAACCGCAGCGCCGTGCCCGGCGTGGCCTGCACCACCGTCGGCAGGTCGCAGGGCAGCACCGAGGCGATGCGCGGGTACCCCCCCGTCGTCTGGCATTCGCCCAACAGAACGAAAGGCGCGCCGTCCCCGGTGATCTGGATATCGCCGGGCACCACCACCTCGGACAGCACGCTCAGGCCCGCGTCGCTGTGAAATCCCTCGCCCTCGAAATCCAGCCGCACGCCCATGCGGCTGCCCCGGGCGTCGCGTGTGAAGCCGGTCGTCTCGAAGCGCTCGATCTGGTCGGCGTCGAAGAAATCCGTCTGCAGGCTCGGCACGACGCGCACCGTGCCGCCCTCGAACCGCGGCGCGACGGGCAGCAGCCGGTTCACCGCCCCCGGCGCGGTCTCTTCGCCGATCTCCAGCCGCGCCCCGGACTCCACCGCCTGTCCCAGCCCGCTGGCCACGTGCACGCTGCGCGATCCGAGCCGCGCATCGCCGCCAAAACCGCCCCCCACATGCAGGTAGCCGTAACTGCCCGCCTCCGCTCCGCCGATGGTCAGCCGCGCCCCGGCGGGCAGGCCATGGCTGGCGTGCCAGGCTACCCTTGTGCCGTCGATGGCCGCCCGCATCGGCGCGCCGGTCAGGGCGATGCGCATATCGCTCTCGGCCTCGAACTCGCCGCCCATCCCGGCCATCTCCAAGGCGGCCAGCCCGTCGTCCTGACCCAACAGCGCCGCGCCCTCGGCCAGCGCCAGCCGGTCGGCGGCACCGCCCGGCGACAGACCGAAGCCCATATAGCCCGGCCGCCCGCGATCCTGCAGCGTCAGGCCCGGTCCCGCGCGACGCACGATCAGCACCCGGCTCATGTCAGCTCCTTTGCGCGCGCGCCGCCATCGGGGTCATCCTTCATCGCCTCGAACCGCTCCCGCGAGACCGGCTCGAACCGCACCGCGTCGCCGGGGCGCAGCACGAAGGGCGTCTCTGCCTCGGGCCGGAACAGGCGGAACCCGGTCTGCCCGACATGCCGCCACCCGGTCGGGGTGGAGACCGAAAAGAGCACCAACTGCCGGATCGCCACCGCCAGCGCGCCCTCGGGAATGCGCTCTGTCAGGGCCTTCTGGCGCGGGATGTCCCATTCCGGCCCAAGCTCACCCAGGTAGGGCTGACCGGGGGCAAAGCCGATGGTCTGCACCCGCACGACCGTCTCCGAGATCGAGGCAACCGCCTCCTCCGCCGTCATCCCCGCCGCCTCTGCGGCCTCGTCCAGCTGGGGCGCAAGGTCGGTGCCGAAAACGGTCGGAATGCGCCATTCCCGCCGCCCCTGGGGCAGGTCGGCCTCGTACCAGTCGCGCTCCTCAACCAGCGCATCGAGGTCGGCGCGCAGGCCCGCGTGATCCCGGTGCACCGGATCGAACCGCAGATAGGCGGAAACCAGCGATGTCGACGTCTCCTCCACCCCCTCGGGCGCGGCTCGGTCCAGCGCGGCGCGGAACGCCAGCGCCGCGCGGTTCGCCGGCTCGCTCAGGCGGTCGCCGAAGCTGACCAGCATCCCGTCCACCCCCACGGTGCGGATCTTCGGCCAGTCCGACGCGGCCCCGTGCTGCCCTGTGCCCGTGTCGCTCATCCTACATCTGCCCCGGCAGGAAGGTGACGATGGACGGAAAGACCGAGATGATCACCAGCGCCGCCACCATCAGCATGAAAAACGGCAAGGCCGCCTTGGCGACGTAAAGAATGTCGCGCCCGGTCAGCGATTGCAGCACGAACAGGTTGAAGCCCACGGGCGGCGTGATCTGCGACATCTCCACCACGATCACCAGGAAGATGCCGAACCACATCGGGTCGATCCCGGCCTCGGTCACCATCGGCATGATGACGGACGCGGTCAGCACCACGACCGAAATCCCGTCCAGGAAGCACCCCATGATGACGAAGAAAACCGTCAGCGCCGCCAGCAGCGTGAAGGTCGACAGCCCCAGCGACCCGATCCATTCCGCCAGGATGCGCGGAATGCCGGTGAACCCCATCGCCACCGTCAGGAACGACGCGCCCGCCAGGATGAAGGCGATCATGCACGAGGTCACCGTCGCCCCCATCAGCCCGTCGATGAAGCTCTGTTTCGTCAGCGTCCCGGTGCTCCACGACAGGATCAGCGCCAGCACCACGCCCACCGCCGCCGCGTCCGTGGGCGAGGCAAGCCCGGCATAGATCGACCCGATCACGCCGAGGATCAGCAGCATGACAGGGATCAGCCGCCGCGACCGGCGCAGCCGCTCCATGAAATCCACCGCCAGCGACTCGTCGGGAAGTTGCTTGCGGTTGAGCAAGGCCCACAGGATCACGTAGCCCAGGAACAGCCCCACCAGCAGCACGCCGGGCAGCACGCCTGCCACGAACAGCCGCGCGATGGATTGCTCGGTCGCCACGCCATAGACGATCAGGATGATCGACGGCGGGATCAGCAGCCCCAGAGTGGCCGAACCCGCCAGCGTGCCGATCACCATCTTCTCGGGATAGCCCCGCTGCGTCAGCTCCGGGATCGACAGCTTGCCGATGGTCGCCGCAGTGGCCGCGGACGACCCCGAGACGGCCGCGAAGATCCCGCAGGCAAAGACGTTGACGTGCAAAAGCTGCCCCGGCAGCCGGTTCATCCACGGCGACAGCCCTGCGAACATGTCGTCCGACAGGCGCGAGCGGAACAGGATCTCGCCCATCCAGATGAACAGCGGCAGCGCGGCCAGCGCCCAGTTGTTGCCATGCCCCCAAAGCGTGGTCGCCATGACCAGCCCCAAGGGCGCATCGCTGAAGAGCGCCATAGCGGCGATGCCCACGCCCAGAAGGGCAAAAGCCACCCACAGCCCCGCGCCCAGAAAGGCGAACAGCAGGACCAGCAGGATGATCGAAAGAACCGTAACGGACATGGGCGCGCCTCACTCGTTGAGAAGGTTTTCGCCCTTGCCGGTCCAGCTGGCAGAGCGTCCGCGCAGCAGCCCGACAAGCTCGTCGGCCAGCGCGATGGCAAGAATGATCAACCCCAGCGCCACCGGCACCTGCGGGATCCACAGCGGCACCGACACCATGCCGGAACTCTTGTCGCCGAATTCGTGCGACTCCAGCACCAGCAGGATCATGTACCACGCGGCAAAGCCCGACATGCCCAGGCCAATGGCGGTGACGACAACCTCCAGGGCGTGGTGACTGCGCTCCCCCAGCGCCTGCGTGACCAGCGACACCCGGATGTGCCCCCCGGCCCGCAGCGTATAGGCCAGCGCCAGGAAACTCGCGGCGGCCAGGAAGAACCCGGTGAAATCGGCATAGGACGGGATCGTGACCCCAAGCCCCCTGCCCGTCAGCCCCGCGGTGATCTTGTCGGCAAGGTTCAACCCCACCTGCGCAAAGACCAGCACGACGATGGCGAGGATGAAAAGCGCCGCCAGCCCGCCGGCCGCACGGTAAAGCGTGTCGAGAACGCGCCGCATGAGGTGTCTCCCTGTCGGATGATGGATGGCCCGGGCGCGTCTTGGCGCGCGCCTCGGGCCGGTCTGCCTGCGTCAGCCTTCGTAGGCGTCCAGAAGCTGTTGCCCGGTCTCGCTGGCCTCTTCCTTCCACGCCTCCAGCATCTGCGCACCGATCTCCTGCAGGCCGGTGGTCAGCTCCTCGGACGGCTCGACCACGGTGATGCCGTTGTCCTTCAGGACCTGCGTCATCTCCTCGGCCTCCGACTTGCTCATCTCCCAGCCGCGCGCCTCGGCGGCTTCGGCGGCCTCCAGAACGGCGGTCTGCGTGTCCTCGTCCAGACGGCGGAAGGCCCGCTTGTTCACCACGACGATATTCTTCGGAATCCACGCCTGGATGTCGGTGTAATGCGTCAGGAAATCCCACGCCTTGGAATTCACCCCGGTCGAGGGCGAGGTGATCATCGCCTCGACGCGCCCGGTGCTGAAGGCCTGCGGAATGTCCGGCACTTCCACCTGCGTCGGCGCGGCGCCCGCGAGGTTCGCGAACTGCTCCAGCGTCGCGTTGTAAGTGCGGAACTTCAGCCCCGCCAGGTCATCGACCGACGCGATCTCCTTCGTGGTATAAAGCCCCTGCGGCGGCCACGGCACCGCGTAAAGCGGCATCAGCCCCTGCTCGTCCAGCAGCTGCGTGATCACTTCCTCCTGCGCGGCCCACAGCGCCTGCGCCTCGTCATAGCTGGTCGCCAGGAACGGCAGCGAATCCGCCCCGAAGACCGGGTTGTCGTTGGCCAGCAGCGACAGGAAGAACTCGCCTGCCGGCACCTGCCCGCTGCGCACGGCCTTGCTGATCTCGGGATGCTTGAACAGCGAGCCCGCGGAATGGACCTTGATCGCCAGATCGCCGCCGGTCGCCTCTTCGACGTCCTTGGCGAACTCCGCGATGTTGACCGTGTGGAACGTGGCATCCGGATAGGGTGTCGGCATGTCCCACGTCTCGGCCTTGATCGGCAGGGCCAGCGCCGCCACGGCAACCGCCGCGCCGCCCAGTGTCTTCATCAATGTCATCACGTTTCTCCCTGTGACTTATTCAATGACGGAATATTGACGATACGTTTGCAATTTGTCAACGTTTTGTCACTTACGGCATCCGCCAGCCGCTGGCGCCGCAAGGTCCGACACCGTGCCGGAGCCGCGGAAACGCCCCGGAGCGGAGGAATTGCGCGGCACATCAAAATGTGAAAAAGTCAACGAAATGCCAGCGTTTCGCCAAAGAATGAGAGGCCGCAGAATGGAAAAATCCCAACCGGAAAACCGCCGCATCGTCTCCTCGCGCCACCTGGCCGAAGGCGAAGGCTGGGAACTTTCCGAGTTCGAATTCGGCCTGATCATCGCCTACAACGCGTTCTCCCGCTGGATGACCCGCTGCATGGCCGCCGCCGGCCAGGGCGAGCTCAACCCGCTCGACATCCTGATTCTGCACAACACCAACCACCGCAACCGCGACAAGCGCCTGTCCGACATCTGCTTCCTGCTCAACATCGAGGACACGCACACCGTCAACTACGCGCTGCGAAAGCTGTCCAAGGCGGGGCTGATCGTGTCCGAAAAGCGCGGCAAGGAGGTCTTCTATCGCACCTCCGACGCGGGCAGCGCACTCTGCCAGTCCTACCGCGACGTGCGCCGTCAGTGCCTGCTGGACGCCTCCGGCGGCACCGGCCTCAGCGGCGAGGAACTGCGCGAGATCGCCCGCATCCTGCGCGGCCTCTCGGGCCAGTACGACCAGGCCAGCCGCGCCGCCGCCTCGCTCTAGCGGTGTCGCGGGGCGACCGCCCCCGGCCAAACCCATCACCGACGCGACGAACCGCGCCCGCGCACTATCCTTTGCATCCCGGCGCCGCCACGCGCCCAGACGGAGACCGACCACATGCCAGGACCGCTCAACGGCTTTCGGGTGATCGACCTGACCACCATGATCTCTGGCCCGCTGGCCACGATGACGCTGGCCGACCAGGGCGCCGAGGTGATCAAGATCGAGCACCCCAGGGGCGGCGACCACAGCCGGCAGGTGACCGGGCGGCGCGGCGGCTTCTCGGCCTCGTTCCTCAACAACAACCGCGGCAAGAAATCCGTCACGCTGAACCTCAAGGATCCGCGCGGCGTCGCGGCCGCGCTCCGCCTCTGCCAGACGGCGGATGTCTTCGTGCAGAACTTCCGCCCCGGCGTGGCCGAACGGATCGGGCTGGGCGAGGTCGCGGTGCGCGCCGTGCGCCCCGACATCATCTACACCTCCATCGCCGGCTTCGGGTTTCAGGGCGACTGGGCCGGCAAACCCGTCTACGATCCGCTCATCCAGGCGCTCTCCGGTCTGGCCAGCGTGCAGGGCGGCGCCGATGCCGCCCGCCCCCGGCTGGTGCGCACCATCCTGCCCGACAAGCTGACCGCGATCCAGACCGCCCAAAGCATCACCGCCGCCCTTCTCGCCCGCAGCCGCACCGGCCAGGGCAGCCACGTGCAGATCTCCATGCTGGACACGGTGCTGGCGTTCCTGTGGAGTTCCGACATGGCCGGCTATACCTTCATCGGCGACGAGGTGACGCCCGAGAAAAGCGCCGATGCGCAGACCTTCGTGGAACTGATCTACCAGACCGCCGATGGCTGGATGGCCGTCTCGGCCCATACCGACAGCACCTGGGCGGGGCTGGCCGCCGCGGTGAACCGGCCCGACTGGCTGGACGACCCGCGCTTCGCCACCGTCGCGGCTCGCGAAGAGAACAAGCCCGCCCGCCTCGAACTGACGCAGGAGGCGCTGCTGACGGACACCACCGCCAACTGGATGGAGCGTCTCGGTGCCCATGACGTGCCCTGCGCCCCGGTCCTGACCCGCGCCGAGGTCTACGCCCATCCGCAGGTCACGGCCAACGGCATCATCCTCGAACAGGACCACCCCCAGGCCGGCCCGCTGCGCCAGGCCCGCACGCCCGCGCGGTTCTCGGCCACCCCCACGGACCGCCCCGCACCCGCCCGGCGGCTGGGCGAGGACACCCGCGCCGTTCTGGCCGAGGCGGGCTATCCCGAGCCCGAGATCGACGCCATGATCGCCCAGGGCGTCGCCACCGACACACAGGACCCCACCGCATGATCGACCTCTACTACGCTCCCACCCCCAACGGCTGGAAGGCCGCCATCATGCTCGAGGAAACCGGCCTCGACTACCGCCCCATCCTGATGCGCCTCAGCGAGGGCGACCAGTTCGCCCCCGGGTTTCTGGAGATCAGCCCCAACGCCAAGATGCCCGCCATCGTCGATCACGCGCCGGGCGAGGGCTGGGGCGACGCCCCCGTGCCGGTGTTCGAATCCGGCGCGATCCTGCTCTACCTTGCCGACAAGGTGGGCCGGTTCGCCCCGCCGGAAACCGACCTGCGCGCCCGCAAGGAGCTGATGGAGTGGCTCTTCTGGCAGGTCGGCAACCAGGGGCCGATGGGCGGGCAACTCAGCCATTTCCGCAACTACGCCCCCGAGGACGAGCGCGCCTACGGCTTCAAGCGCTATCTCGGCGAATACGACCGCAACCTCGGCGTGCTCGAGGCGCGGCTGGAAACCCGCGACTACATCCTGGGCGATTATTCCATCGCCGACATGCTCGCCTTTCCCTGGGCCTTCATCGCCAAACCCCTTGGCGCCTCGCTGGATGCCTTCCCCCGCGTGGCCGACTGGCGCGCGCGGATCAAGCAAAAACCCGCCGTGCAACGCGCCATCGACCTGCACAAGTCCGAACAGAATGGCGGGCGGCACCGGGTGGACAACAACAGCATCCTGTTCAACCAGTCCGCCGCGTCCTTCAAGCCCGGCTCCGGGGACTAGACGGAACCGCTCCTGCCGGTCCTGCCACGGCGGCCGGCGCTTCTCGATGAACACGGCCCGCCCTATCCCGCCGCCTCCCGGCCACTCCGCCCCGCGGCGCGACCGTTCCGCGCAGCCGAGCCTCTATCGCCACAGCCATGGAACAGACCGGCGCCGCAACGGTTGGCAGTGAAAGGCGGCCCGCCCCCTTAGGCCGCGACCTTGCCCCTGCGATCGCGGAGATGCCCATGAAGACGACCCTCACCGTCAACGACCAGTCCCACGAGGTGGAGCATGATCCGCGCCGCACGCTCCTCGACACGCTGCGCGACGATCTCGGCCTGCCCGGCACCAAGAAAGGCTGCGACCACGGGCAATGCGGCGCCTGCACCGTCCTGCTGAACGGCGAGCGGGTGAATTCCTGCCTCTGCCTCACCGCCATGCATGACGGCGACGAGATCACCACCATCGAAGGCATCGGCACGCCCGAACGCCTCTCGGCCCTGCAGAAGGCCTTCGTGGAAATGGACGGCTACCAATGCGGCTACTGCACCCCCGGCCAGATCATCTCGGCCACCGCCATGCTGCGCGAAGTGGCCGACGGCGCGCCCTCCTACGTCAGCGACGATCTCGGCACGCCCGACCTCTCCGACCCCGAGATGGCCGAGCGCATGTCCGGCAATCTCTGCCGCTGTTCCGCCTATCCCCTGATCCGCGAAGCGATCGCCATGGCAGCAAAGGCCGACACATGAGACCGTTCGACTATCACCGCGCCACCGATTTCAGCGACGCCACCGCGGGGCAGATCATCGCCGGCGGCACCAACCTGCTTGACCTGATGAAGATCCAGGTGGTCACGCCGTCCACGCTCGTCGATATCACCCGGCTCGAGGGTCTCTCCGACATCACCGCCGACGGCGACGGCCTGCGCATCGGCGCGCTCGTCACCAACACCGCGCTGGCCCATGACGCGCGCATCCGCACCGGCTGGCCGCTGCTCTCCCGCGCGATCCTCGCCGGGGCCTCGGCCCAGATCCGCAACAAGGCCACCACCGGCGGCAACCTGCTTCAGCGCACCCGGTGCCCCTATTTCTACGACACCTCGCAGCCCTGCAACAAGCGCAGCCCCGGCGCGGGCTGCGCGGCACAGGGCGGCGCCGGGCGCATGCTGGCGCTTTTCGGCACGTCCGAACACTGCCTCGCCGCGCACCCGTCCGACATGGCCGTGGCGCTCAGCGCCCTGCAGGCCGAGGTCGAGATCCACGGCCCCGACGGCGCAACCCGCCGCGTCCCGCTGCACGACTTCTACCGCGGCCCGGGCGACCGCCCGGATATCGAAACCGCGCTCGATGACGGCGACCTGGTGACGGCCGTCATCCTGCCCGCGCCCCGCGCCGGCAGCCGGCAATGCTACCGCAAGGTCCGCGACCGCGCCTCCTATGCCTTCGCGCTGGTCTCGGTCGCGGGCTCCGTCCGCATGGACGGCGACACCATCACCGATCTCGTCCTGTCCTACGGCAGCGTCGCGCCGCACCCGTGGATGAACACCGACGTGGCCGGGATGCTGACCGGCCAGACCGCATCGACCGACCTTTTCAAACGCGCGGCGGACGTCCTGACCGCCGCCCCGGCCCCGCATCCCGACACCGAGTACAAGCGCACCCTCCTGCGCCGCACGTTCATCGCCACGATGCGCCAGTTGACCGGCCTGTCGGACCCCAGGGGCACAGACATCGCAAGGAGCGCGGCATGAAAGACCACTTCACAATGGACAGCCCCCAGCCCCGCCTGCTGGACGAGACGAAACAGGGCGTGATCGGCACGCCGATGGACCGCCCCGACGGCCCGCTGAAGGTCTCCGGCACCGCCGCCTACACCGCCGATCACACCGTCGCCGGCATGGTCCACGGCGCCCTCGTGCGCGCCACGATCGCACGCGGCAAGGTCACCGGCATGGACCGCGACGCCGCGCTGGCCATCGACGGCGTGATCGACGTGATCACCGATGCGCGCCTCACCCGCAACCCGGCGCAGGGCATGGCCGGCGCCGCCCCGGTCCAGCCCGGCGACGCGGTGCATTACCACGGCCAGCCCATCGCGCTCGTTGTCGCCGAAAGCTCCGAGGCCGCGCGCGACGCCGCCCAGCGCCTCGAGGTGCAGTACGAAACCACCGAGGCCAAGGTCACACCCGACGCGCCCATGCAGACCGAGACCGGCGACCCCGAGACGGCGGGCGATTTCGACGCCGCATGGGCCTCCGCCGATGCAAAGGTCGACCGCACCTATACCACCCCCTCGCATGTCTCCGCGGCGATGGAACCCCACGCCGCCATCGCCGAATGGGACGGCGACAGGCTCACCCTGCGCAGCGCGCTCCAGATGGTCCGCTTCAACAAGCAGGAGCTGGCGGATTCCCTGGGCATCGACCCGTCGCAGGTCCGCATCCTGTCGCCCTATGTGGGCGGCGGCTTCGGCTCCAAGCTCGGCATCGGCCCCGAGGCCGTCGCGGCCGCCATCGCGGCGCAGAAACTGGGCCGCCCGGTGCGCGTCGTCATGCCCCGCCAGACCGTATTCGACGCCGTGCTGCGCCGCTCGGAAACCGAACAGCACCTGCGCCTCGGCGCCACCTCGGACGGCAGGATCACCGCGATCTCGCACGATGACCGCGTCTCGAACCTCGACGACGAAGGCTTCGCCGAGCCGACAAGCCAGGCCTCGCAGTTCCTCTACGCCGCAAAGGGTCTCAGCTTCACCCAGACCGTCGCCCGCATCGCCGCCACGCCCGCAGGCTCGGTCCGCGCCCCCGGCGAGGCCGTGGGGATGCTCGCCTTCGAGGCCGCGATAGACGAACTGGCCGACACCCTGGGCGTCGATCCGCTGACCTTGCGGCTGGACAACCTGCCGCAGACGCACCCGATGAACGACCTGCCCTACAGCGCCACGCGCCTGGCCGACTGCCTGACCGACGGCGCCGAGCGCTTCGGCTGGTCGGATCGCTGGGCGCCCGGCACGCGCCGAGAAGGCGACTGGCTGATCGGCATGGGCATGGCATCGGCGGCCCGGCTCAACATGCTGATCCGGTCCTCCGCCCGCGTCCGCCTGACCGGCGACCGGGCCATCGTCGAGACCGACATGACCGATATCGGCACCGGCACCTACGCGATCCTGGCACAGATCACCGCCGAAATGCTGGGCCTTCCGCCCGCGCAGGTCGAGGTGCGCCTGGGCGATTCCGACCTGCCCGGCGCGGCGGGCTCGGGCGGCTCTTTCGGCGCCAGCTCCGCCGGCTCGGCCACCTTCCTCGCGGCCAAAAAGCTGCGCGCGCAGATCGCCCGGCGCCTTGGCTGCGCCGAGGACGCCCTGACGCTGCAGGACAGCCGCGCGCGCGGCGACAACCAGGACGCCGCCCTGGCGGACCTCGTCACCGACGAGATCCTGGCCGAGGCCACCATCGAAAGCGGCAAGACCGCCGAAAGCCATTTCTCCGCCGGTTTCGGCGCCCATTACGCCGAGGTCGCGGTCAACGAATGGACCGGCGAGGTCCGCGTACGGCGCATGCTGGGCGTCATCGCCATGGGCCGCATCCTCAACGAGAAAACCGCCCGCAGCCAGGCCCTGGGCGGCATGATCTGGGGCATCGGCTCGGCCCTGACCGAAGACATGCAGTCCGACCCGCGCGACGGCCATGTCGTGACCCGCGATCTTGCCAACTACCACGTTCCGGCCCATGCCGACGTGCCCGGCGACATGCAGGTCGTGTTCCTCGACGAGCGCGACGACTGGGCCAACCCGATCCAGACCAAGGGCATCGGCGAGCTGGGCATCTCCGGCGCCGGCGCCGCCGTCCTCAACGCCATCGCCCACGCCACCGGCCATCGCGTCTACGACTATCCCGCCCTGCCCGACCGGGTGCTTGCCGCCATGAGTGTCTAGACCGGGTCGCGTCGTCCCGCGGCTCCGGCATCCGGCGCCGCGGCGCTCAGGCTCGAAAATCGGAGGGCACGCAGCGCGCGGGCGCGGTCCTCACGCCGGGGCGTGCGGTCCCTCCGCCCGCCTCACGCGCATTTCGAATGACCGCAGGATGCACAGGTCAGGCAGCCTTCGACCTTGCGCATGTCATAGCTGCCGCAGGACGGACAGGCCGGGCCGCGCGGCGCCTCAAGGTTCACCACGTTCGCCGTCGGGTCCTCCTTCAGGCCCAGCCCCTCGCCTTCGAGAAAGCCGATATTGATCATGTGGTTCTCCAGCACGCCGCCGATCGCGGCCAGCATCGAGGGGATGTACTTGCCGTTCATCCATGCCCCGCCGCGCGGATCGAACACCGCCTTCAGTTCCTCGACCACGAAACTCACGTCGCCGCCCCGCCGGAACACCGCCGAGATCATCCGCGTCAGCGCCACGGTCCAGGCGAAATGCTCCATGTTCTTGGAGTTGATGAACACCTCGAAGGGCCGCCGCCGCCCGTCCAGCACGATGTCGTTCACCGTCACGTAAATCGCATGGCTGCTGTCGGGCCATTTCAGCTTGTAGGTCGCGCCCTCCAGCTCGGTCGGCCGGTCCAGCGGCTCGGACATGTAGACCACCTCGCCGCCCTCCACGGGCATCGGCACCTTGTCCTCGGAGTCCACGCTCAGCACGCTGCCGGTGATGTCGTTGGGCCGGTACGTGGTGCATCCCTTGCAGCCGGTGTCCCAGGCCTGCATGTAGACTTCCTTGAACGCCTCGAACCCGATATCGGCAGGCACGTTGATCGTCTTGGAAATGCTCGAGTCGACCCATTTCTGCGCGGCGGCCTGCATCTTCACATGCGCCTGCGGCTCCAGCGTCTGGGCATTGACGAAATACTCCGGCAGTTCCGCATCGCCTTTCGTCTCGCGCCACATCTGCACGGCGTAATCCACCACCTCTTCCTCGGTGCGGCTGCCATCCTTCTGCAACACCTTGCGGGTGTAGGAATAGGCAAAGACCGGCTCGATGCCGCTGCTGACATTCCCGGCGTAAAGGCTGATCGTCCCGGTCGGCGCGACACTGGTCAACAGCGCGTTGCGGATGCCATGCTCGGCCACCGCCGCACGCACGTCCTCGTCCATCGCCTGCATCATGCCGCTTTCCAGGTACGGCTCCGCCTCGAACAGCGGAAACGCCCCCTTCTCCTTCGCCAGCTCGACCGACGCCAGGTACGCCGCCCGCGCGATCGCCTTCATCCACGCCTCGCATTGCGCCGCCGCCTCGTCGTCGCCATAGCGCAGCCCGCACATCAGCAGCGCGTCGGCCAGCCCCGTGACCCCCAGCCCGATCCGCCGCTTGGCCTGCGCCTCGGCGCGCTGCTCGGGCAGCGGAAATTTCGACACGTCCACCACGTTGTCCATCATCCGCACCGCCGTCGCCACCAGCTCGGCCAGCGCGTCCGCGTCGATGCCCGCGCCCGCCTCGAACGGCTCCGTCACCAGCCGCGCCAGGTTGATCGACCCCAGCAGGCACGCGCCATAAGGCGGCAACGGCTGCTCGCCACAGGGGTTTGTCGCCGCGATCGTCTCGGCATAATGCAGGTTGTTGGCCTTGTTGATCCGGTCGATGAAGATCACGCCGGGTTCCGCGAAATCATAGGTCGCCCGCATGATCCGGTTCCACAGGTCGCGCGCCTGCACCGTCTTGTAGACCTTGCCGCCAAAGACCAGCTCCCACGGCCCGTCCGCCTTGACGGCCTCCATGAAATCATCCGTCACCAGCACGGAAAGGTTGAACATCCGCAGCCGCGCCGCATCGCCCTTCACCGCGATGAATTCCTCGACATCCGGGTGATCGCAGCGCATCGTCGCCATCATCGCCCCGCGGCGGCTGCCGGCACTCATGATCGTGCGGCACATCGCGTCCCACACATCCATGAAGCTGAGCGGCCCGCTGGCATCGGCGGCCACGCCCTCGACCAATGCGCCCTTCGGCCGGATGGTCGAGAAATCATACCCGATCCCGCCGCCCTGCTGCATGGTCAGCGCCGCCTCGCGCAGGCCTTCGAAGATGCCGCTCATGCTGTCGGGGATCGTGCCCATGACGAAACAGTTGAACAGCGTCACCGCCCGGCCCGTGCCGGCGCCCGCCGTGATCCGCCCGGCGGGCAGGAACCTGAAATCCTCCAGCGCGTGATAGAACCGCTCTTCCCAGATCCCGGGGTCGTCCTCGGCCTGCGCCACCGCCCGCGCGATCCGCCGCCAGCTGTCCTCCACCGTGCCATCCAGGGGCGTGCCGTCCGCCTCTTTCAGGCGGTACTTCATATCCCAGATGGCCTCGGCGATAGGAGCGGCGAATCGAGTCATGCGGGGACCTGTTTTGTCTAGTGTTTTCGGGCAGCGATAGTGGCGAGCGAGACGTAACACACTAGTCGTTGTAGCCGTTCGGGTCAATCCATCCGAACCATCTTCTACCACCCTGCAGCCCATTCCTCTGGCCGAAAATATCCCGGGGGGCATGGGGGGCTGGCCCCCCATATTAGGCCGGGGGCATGGGGGACTGGTCCCCCATATTAGACCGGGGGTTTGGGGGGCTGCCCCCCATACAAAGGGAGTTTGGGGGCCCCGCCCCCAAGGCCTGCGTGGCCCGAACGCAATCACCCCTGCGTGCCCTCGGCACACCACAAGGTCGCACCCGCTTGAATTCCCCCGCCCCGACCATAGGATATGAAAATGGTGGACATGGGGACAGTCGTGGCAGATCCGAAAATACATCTCGTCAAGCTCTCGGTCGGCTCGGAAACCGTCGAAAGCCTGATGGAATGGCAATCCGGCAAACAGGCCCACGGTCCCGACGGCCTGCCGCGCCACGTCACCCGCATGTGGCCCCGGCGCGAGGCCGAGCTGCTCGAGGGCGGCTCGATCTACTGGGTCATCCAGGGCCTCATCCAGTGCCGCCAGCGCATCCTGCGCCTTGACGAGGTGACCCGCGCCGACGGGATCCGCCGCTGCGGCATCGTGCTGGACCCCCAGATCCTCCGCACCACCACCGCCCGCAAGCGCCCGTTCCAGGGCTGGCGCTACCTCGCGCCCGCCGACGCCCCCGCCGACCTGCCGCAAAACCGCCAGGACGAAGACGCGCTGCCGGCGGATCTCAGCGCCGCGCTGGCCGATATCGGCGTGCTCTGACCGCGCCCGTCCCCCCGCAACCGACCGACGCAGCCCGGCCCGCGCCCTGCACCAGCGCACACCGCCCTGAGCATGTGCGAACAGCGCCGCATGAAACCGGCGAATTTCCGCGCTTACACCCTGATAAAACGATGTTTTTCAGCGGCTTTCCGCCCGAAAAACGCCCCGTTTCCAGCGCCTGGCCGCCGCTCACGCGCAGGTGATCGCACGTGCTCCGGCACCCCCCTTGCGGTGTCGGCGGTCAAGACCATATCTGCCCGACACAGCGCCGTTAAGACGCGCTGCGGAACGAAGCAGAACTTGCTGAAAGGATAGCATGATGAAACGAGCAACACCGATCCTCGCGACCGCCCTTGCCCTTGGCGCCGCCCCCGCGTTCGCAGGCAACACCACCCCCCCGATGGAGGACAACACAGTCGCGGCCCCCGCCCCGGTGGCCCCGGTCCCGACCAATGTCGGCCCCGACTGGACCGGCTTTTACGGTGGTGCCCAGCTGGGCTATGGCGATGTCGACTCCAACGTTGGTGGCAGCGATGACGGCGTGATCGGCGGTCTGACCGCGGGCTATGATTACGACTTCGGCACGTTCGTGCTCGGTGGCGGCGTGGACTACGACTTCGCCGACATCGGCGTGGCCAACAATGCCGCCACGCTCGAAAACGTGTTCCGCGCCAAGGCGCGCGGCGGCTACAAGCTGGGCAACGGCCTGCTCTATGCCACCGGCGGCTATGCCCAGGCCGATACCGACACCCTCGGCAGTGACGACGGCTACTTCGTCGGTGCCGGCTACGAGCACATGATCACGCAGAACTTCTCGATGGGTGGCGAACTGCTCTATCACGAATTCGACGATTACAACAGCACCGCGGTCGACGTCGAAGCCACGACGCTGCAGCTGCGCGGCACGTTCCGCTTCTAAACCTGCAGACGCGCACCAGCGCGTTCCCCGGACAGGCAAGGCCCGGACCGACACAGATCGGCCCGGGCCTTTTTCGTTCCGGCCTGGCCCGCGCCGAAGAACAACCGTGCGAAACGCAGATCACGCGGCTTTGTTCCAATTCCCGCCCTGGGTTAGTGAAAACAAGCGGCTTTTCGCCTAGGGTGTATCTCTTCCGCATCGGCCACTCAAAAAGAGGGGACGCCGGGGCTGTCTTTTATCGCCCGCTCTTGCAGTCTGGACCCATGACGCCATATGCCCGGCGTAATGGCGCCCCCCGCAAATGTTCGCCACACATCGCAAGTAATATGTCCTGAAAGGATAGGTACCAATGAAACGCACTGCTTCTCTCTTCGCGGCCGCTTTCGCAGTCTGCGCAGCCCCCGCATTCGCCGGCAACCTGACGCCGGTGCAAGACGACGTCGTCGCACCGCCGCCGCCGCCCCCGGCCGCCGTGACCCCCAACTGGACCGGCCTCTACGGCGGTGCGCAACTGGGCTACAACAACCTCGATTCCAACATCTCCGGCGGCGATGATGCAGTCATCGGCGGTCTCTTCGTCGGCTACGACTACGATTTCGGCGACTTCGTGCTGGGCAGCAGCATCGATTACGACTTCACCGATGCCGAAGTCTCGACCGCGCCGAACCCGCAGGTCGACCTGGAGAACATCTTCCGCGCCAAGCTGCGCGCCGGCTACAAGCTGGGCAACGGCCTGATCTACGGCACCGGCGGCTATGCCAAGGCGTACACCGACAACCTCGGCGACGAAGACGGCTATTTCGTCGGCGCAGGCTACGAGACGATGGTCACCGACAACTTCTCGCTCGGCGGCGAACTGCTCTACCACGAGTTCGACAACTTCAACGGCACCAACGCCGATGTCGAGCCGACCACGGTTCAGCTGCGCGGCACGTTCCGCTTCTGATCGGGCAGGAACGAGCCCGCCCGGCACCCACGCCGGGCCGGACTGACAGATCAAGGCGCCTGCCGTCCCCGAACGGCAGGCGCTTTTTTCATGCGCGGCGGACAGGGTTTCGGCGCTGCGCACCGCGCGGTGCGTTCATGCCGCGGATCCGGAAAAACCGCACCGTCGCGATACCACCCGGATACCGACGCGATACCGACGTTCCGTTTTCGCCGATTTCCGCGGCATTAACCCGTGATTCGAAAAACCGTCAGAGGATCTCCAGAACCGCGTCCGGCGGCCGGCCGATTGCAGCCTTGTCGCCCGCGAAAACAACCGGGCGCTCGATCAGGATCGGATGCGCGGCCATGGCGGCCAGCAACACCTCTTCCGGGCTGTCCGGGGTCAGGCCCAGCTCCTTGAACCGGGATTCTCCCTTGCGGATCAGATCCTTGGCACGAACGCCCAGACGGTCGAGCACGTCGCGCAACTCGGCGACTTCCGGGGCGTCCTCGAGATAGCGGCGCACCCGCAGGTCGCAGCCACGCTCCTGCAACAAGGCCAGTGTCTGCCGCGATTTCGAACAGCGTGGATTGTGCCATATCTCGATCAAAGCCATGCGTCCCGTCCCGTTCCAACTGCATCTGAAATGTTGGAATAACCGTTTTCTTCCAACAACTTGTCAAGTCCAAGCGCGATCCGCTCGACCAGTCCGATCCCCTCGTAGACCAGCGCCGAGTACAGCTGGACCGCACTCGCCCCGGCCCGGATTTTCTCCAGCGCCTGCCCGGCACTTCCGATCCCGCCCACACCGATCAGCGGCATCCGCCCGTCGGTCAGTTCGGACAGCCGCGCCAGCACCCTCGTCGACCGCTCGAACAGGGGCGCCCCGGACAGCCCGCCCGCCTCGTCCCGCATCGGGCTTTGCAGCCCGCTTCGGTCCAGCGTCGTATTGGTGGCGATGATCGCCGCGACACCACCGGCCTGCGCCACCTCGGCCACCTCGGACAGCTCCAAGTCACTGAGATCAGGCGCGATTTTCAGGAACACCGGGATCGGGCGCTCCAGCCAGTCGCGCGCCTCCATCACGCCTTTCAGCAGCGCCGACAGGGCCTCGGCCCCTTGCAGATCGCGCAGCTTCTCGGTGTTGGGGCTCGACACATTGACGGTCGCGAAATCCAGGTGCGGGCCGCACCGCGACAGCACGCGGGCAAAATCCTCCGCCCGGTCGTCGCTGTCCTTGTTGGCCCCGAGGTTCAACCCCAGCACAGCGTCGCGCGGCCGTGCCGTCAGCCGTGCGACGACATCCTCCATCCCCTTGTTGTTGAACCCGAAACGGTTGATGACGGCGCGATCGTCGGTCAGCCGGAACAGCCTCGGCTTGGGGTTGCCCGCCTGCGGCTTCGGCGTCACGGCCCCCGCCTCGATGAACCCGAATCCGGCCCGCGACAGCGGCGAAAGGGCCACCGCGTTCTTGTCGAACCCCGCCGCCAGCCCGATCGGATTGGCCAGCCGCAGGCCCGCCACCTCGCAGCGCAACCGTGCCGACGTGACCAGGCCCGGCAACGGCACCAGCCCCGCCCGCAACGCCTGCAGCGCCAGTCCGTGCGCGCGTTCCGGGTCCATCCGGTGCATCAGCCCCAGACCGATCCGGTCGGCCAGTCTCATACCGCGCCCGCCGGAAACTGATGCGCGCCGTCGACCAGCGGCAGGGGTTGCGCCCAGACCACGTCGTCCAGTCGCAACACCCTGTAAAGATGGGGAAACTTGTCACCTCCGCGGGACGTCTCCCAGGTCAGGTCATCGCCCAGACGGTCGGTCTCGACCGCCACCAGCACAAGGTCGTCTTCCCCCTTGAAATGCCTGGCCGCCGTCTCGGGCGCCTGGGCAGGCGTCGAGAAATGGATATAGCCATCGGCCACGTCCACCTGCGCCCCGCGCGTTTCCTTGTCGGACCGCAAGGTCGCCCATTCGTCTGCGCGAAAAATCTTGTAAATCAGCATGCCCCGGTGATGCCCCGCCGCCGTGCCATGGTCAAGCAGATTGGCTTTGACGCCCTGCGCTCCCTGCCGCACTCTGGCTGCATTCATCCAGGAGACTTGCCGATGCGCTTCATTCCCCTTGCCCTGACCGGCCTTCTGACCGCCACCGCGGCACAGGCCGAGTATACGCTCAACATCTTGCACACGAACGATTTTCACGCCCGGTTCGAGCCGATCAGCAAGTACAATTCCACCTGCGCGCCGGAAGACAACGAGGCCGGCGAGTGCTTCGGCGGCTCCGCGCGCCTTGCCACGGCGATCGAGCAGGCCCGCGCCGACGCGCCCAACCCGGTGCTCTTCGATGGCGGGGACCAGTTCCAGGGCACGCTTTTCTACAACTATTACAAGGGCAAGCTGGCCGCCGAGATGATGAACCGCCTGGGCTACGACGCGATGACCGTGGGCAATCACGAATTCGACGACGGCCCCGAGGTGCTGCGCGGCTTCATGGACGCGGTCGACTTTCCCGTGCTGATGTCCAACGCCGATGTCAGCCGCGAGGGCCTGCTCAAGGATGTCCTGCAAAAGTCCACCATCATCGAGCGCGGCGGCGAAAAGATCGGCCTGATCGGGCTGACGCCGCAGGACACCGACGAACTGGCCAGCCCTGGCCCCAACATCATCTTCACCGATCCCGTCGATGCGGTGCAGCACCAGGTCGACAGGCTGACCAAAGAGGGCATCGACAAGATCATCGTGCTATCGCATTCCGGCTATGGCGTCGATCAACGCGTGGCGCGCGAAACCACCGGCGTCGACGTGATCGTGGGCGGCCATTCCAATACCTACCTGGCCAACGACGACCCCGACGCCGCAGGTCCCTACCCCACGATGGTGGGCGATACCGCCATCGTGCAGGCCTATGCCTACGGCAAGTTCCTGGGCCGTCTCGACGTGGTCTTCAATGACGCGGGCGAGGTCACGTCCGCCACCGGCAGCCCCCTGATCATGGACGCCGCCGTGGCCGAGGATGCCGACATCGTCTCGCGTATCCAGGAGGCCGCCAAACCGCTGGAAGAGATCCGCAACAAGGTCGTGGCAGAGGCCGCCGACGCCATCAGCGGCGACCGCGACGCCTGCCGCGTGGCCGAATGCGCCATGGGCAATGCCGTGGCCGAGGCGATGCTGGCCCGCGTCGCCGATCAGGGCGTTCAGGTCGCACTGATGAACGGGGGCGGCGTGCGCGCCTCGATCGACGCGGGCCCCGTGACGATGGGCGAGGTGCTGACCGTGCTGCCCTTCCAGAATACGCTCTCGACCTTCCGCATCGACGGCGCCACGCTGAAAGAGGCGCTGGAAAATGGTGTCAGCCAGGTGGGCGAGGGTGCGGGACGCTTTCCGCAGGTGGCCGGGATGACCTTCGTCTTCGATCCCTCCGCCGCACCGGGATCGCGCATCACGCAAGTGACCGTTGACGGCGAACCCCTTGATCCGGAACGCGATTACCTTGCCGTGTCGAACGATTACCTGCGCAACGGGGGCGACGGCTATTCGATGCTGCGCGACGCCGCCGACGCCTATGATTTCGGCCCCGACGTGGCCGATGTGCTGGCCGAGTATTTCGCGCAGAACTCTCCCGTCTCGCCCATGACGGACGGCCGCATCCGACAGGCCGGACAGTGACGTGACGCGCGCCGGTTCGGCTTTGCAATCCGGGCGGCACGCGGCATAAAGGCGCCATGAACAAGGTGCGCGACCAGTACGAGGCCTTTCCCTATCCCGAGCGGGATCCGAGGGACGAGAAAAAGCGCCTGATCACCGGCTCGCCCTCGCTGCCGCAGGAGATCGACCATTACGTCTTCGGCGGTCAGCGCGACTGGTCGCAGCCGCTGCGCATCCTCGTGGCCGGTGGCGGCACCGGCGACGGGCTGATCCAGCTGACGACGCTGCTCACGCAATACGGCAAGCCTTTCGAGGCAACCTATATCGACCTCTCCACCGCCTCGCGAAAGGTGGCCGAGGCACGGGCAAAGGCCCGTGGGCTGAACAGCATCACTTTCGTCACCGGCAGCCTGCTGGACGCGGGCGATCATGGCCCGTTCGATTACATCGACTGTTGTGGCGTGCTGCACCATCTGCCCGACCCCGATGCGGGCTTCAGCGCCCTGCGCGCGGCCCTCGCCCCCGGCGGCGGCATGGGCTTCATGGTCTATGCGCCCTATGGCCGCTCCGGCGTCTACCCCTTGCAGGAGGCGTTCGCCGCGCTTTACAGCGACAGCCCTCCGAAAGACCGGCTGAAGGCTGCAAAAAAGGTCGTCGAAAGCTTGCCCGCGGGCCATCCCTTCAAGTCGAACCCCAATCTCAACGATCACAAGAGCGGCGACGCGGGGTTTTACGACCTGCTGCTGCACAGCACCGACCGCGCCTATGACGTGCAATCGCTGACCGACACGCTCGACCGTACCGGCTGGTCCTTTGCGGGTTTCACCGTTCCGATCCTCTATGACCTCGCGCGTTTGGCGCCCGTGCCTGCGGGGATGGACCCGGTCGCGGCGATGGCCGTGGCAGAAAAACTGAACGGCACGATCCGCACCCACACCGGCTATGCCACCGATAGGCCCCGCCCGGTGGCCTCGGGAAAGACGCGCACGCTGGTGCCGCATCTGAAGGGCGTGCCCCCCGCGCAGCTGGCGCGCGCCGTGGCGCAGGGTCAGGCGCCCGCGCTCGACACCGACGGGATCACGGGCAAACTCGCCCTGCCCCGACAGGCCGCCGCCCTGCTTGCCGCCGTCGACGGTCGTCGCAGCCTGCAGGAGATCGCAGGGCATGCCGGACTGGACCCGATCACCTTTGGCGGGCTCTGGAGCCAGGTCGAAAAGGCGCTGTTGCCCTGGGGCATACTGCTTTACTCGAACGTGCTGAGGTAGGCCGATGTGCGGACGTTTCGCCGTCACCCTGCCGCAAGACGCCATGGCCCAGCTCTTTGCCGCGCGCCCCGTTAACGATTTGCCAGCGGTTCCCAATTACAACGTCTGTCCGACCAAGGATGTGCATGCGGTCACGTCCGATGGCGCCGGCCGGCAGCTCGGATCGATGCGCTGGGGATTTCTCCCGCACTGGTACAAGACACCGAATGACGGCCCGCTGCTGATCAACGCCCGGGCCGAGACCATCGCGGAAAAGCCCGCCTTCCGCGCGGCGGCCCGTGAGCGGCGCTGCCTGATCCCGGCCAGCGGCTTTTATGAATGGACCAAGGACGCGGACGGCAACCGCCTGCCCTGGTTCGTCCATCCGGCTCGGGGCGAGACGCTGGCCTTCGCCGGGGTCTACCAGTCCTGGGACAAGGGCGATGCGCCGCTGACCACCTGCGCCATCGTCACCACCGGGGCCAATGAGCCGATGTCGAAGATCCATCACCGCATGCCGGTGATCCTGGCCGAAAAGGACTGGCCGCTCTGGCTCGGCGAGGCGGGCCACGGCGCCGCAACCTTGATGACGGCGGCCCCGGATGACGCGCTGGACTTCTACCGCGTGGACCCGAAGGTCAATTCCAACCGCGCCAGCGGGCCGGACTTGATCGACCCGCTCGACGACTGATCATTCGTCGGACGCCCCGAGATTATTCGTACGAATAATCTCGTCACCGCGCCGCCATACGTCGGGCCATGTCCAACATCCGGCATGAAAAGCCCCACTCGTTGTCGTACCAGCCGAACACCCGCAGCAACCCGCCCGCCGACACGCTGGTTTCCGGGCCGACCAACACGAGCGACTCCGCCCGCCCGCGCAGGTCGGAACTGACCAGGGGCTGCTCCGTCCAGCCGAATACGCCGCCCGGCCGCGCCGCCGCTTTCAGCATGGCGTTCACCCCGTCCGACGTGACCGCCTCGCGCGTCTGGACCGTCAGGTCGATGCAAGACACGCTGGCGGTGGGCACGCGGATGGCCCGCGCCTCGATCCGGCCTTTCAGATGCGGCAGGACAAGCCCCGTCTGATCCTGAGCACTGGTCGTCGTGGGCACCATCGACAAAGCCGCGGCGCGGCTGCGCTCGGGCGCAGCGCGGGGTTTGTCGACCGTGGGCTGGCTGCCGGTATAGCAATGTACCGTGGTCATCTGCCCGCTTACCAGTCCGAACGCCTCGTCCAGCAGCCGCGCCAGCGGGGCCAGAGCGTTGGTCGTGCAGGACGCGTTTGAAACGATGCGTTCATCGCCCAGGTGTTCGTCATTGGCGCCCATGACCAGCGTTACATCCGCCTCCGCAGAGGGGCCCGAGACCAGGACCTTGCGCGCGCCTGCGTCCAGCCCGCGTTCCGCCACGGCGCGCTTCCCGCCCATTCCGGTGCATTCCAGCACGACATCGACCCCCTGCAAATCGATACGGCGCAGGTCCGGCTCGGCGTGGAAGGGAATGCGCCGGCCGCCCACGACCAGGACTTGACCGTCCGTACACACCTCTTCCGGCCATGGCCCGAACACGCTGTCGAACTGGAAGAGGTAGGCGCAGGTGCTCAAGGGCTCGATGTCGTTGATCGCGACCAGTTCGAAATCCCTGGCGTCGCGCAGCAGGATCCGCAGCAACGTCCGGCCAATACGTCCAAAGCCGTTGATGGCAACGCGGATCGGCGGTTGGGGCATGACGGTATCTCCTGGAGGTGTTTTGTCCGCGAACCATTGCCGCGACCGTAACGGTTTTCCAGCCGTGAAATATTATTTGATCAAATTTCTACCGCGCGGCGGCGGCCCCGGCCTGCGGTCCCGGCGCGACCGACGCTTCGAGCGCGGGATACCGCAGCCAAAGCGTGACACCCCGCGCCACGAAGCTGATCAACAGCGCCAGCCACAGGCCGTGATTGCCCAGCCAAGGTACCAGCAGCAGGGCCGACGCGACGTAGACGGCAAGGCTTATCGCCATCATGTTGCGCATGTCTCCCGCCCGGGTCGCACCGATGAAGATACCATCCAGCATGAACGGCGCCACCCCGACCACAGGTGCAATACAGACGTAGAGCAGAAACGTTCTTGCCTCGGCCTGCACCTCCGGCGCCTTGGCCATCAGGTCGACGATCGCGCCACCCCAGACGGCAAACGCGACCGCGATCAGCAGAACGATGGTCAGCGCCCAGATGCTGGCCAGCACCGCGCCCCGCCGCAGCCGCGCGACGCTGCCTTGCCCGTATGCCTGCCCCACGAGCGCCTCGGCGGCGAAGGCGAAACCGTCCAGCGCGTGCGACGATATGTTCAGGAATTGCAACAACACCTGGTTCGCGGCCAGCGTGACATCCCCCAAGTCCCCTCCGATCAGCAGGAAGGAGATGAAAATGCCCTGCAACATCAGGGACCGCAGCAGGATATCGCGGTTCACCGCCATCATTCTGGCCAACTGTACGCGGTCGAAGACCCGCCCCCAGTCGCGCCACGCCGGCACGGCCCAGGCATCGCGGCACAGCCACAGGCCAAGCAGCAGGCCTGACCATTCGGCTATGAACGTGGCCCAGGCCACCCCGGTTACGCCAAGCTCCAGCCCCAGCACGAACCATAGATCCAGAAGGATATTGACCCCGTTCATCACGACCTGAAGCGCCAGAACGGCGCGCGTGCGCTCCAGCGCGATCAGCCAGCCCGTGACGCCGTAGAGCCCGATCAGGGCCGGTGCGCTCCAGACCCGGACAATCATGTAGTCCCGCGCCAGCGCCTCGACTTCGGCGCTGGCCGGTGACACAAGGAAGGCACCCGCGAACAAGGGGACCTGAAGCGCGATGATGCAAAGGCCGGCTGCCAGCCCGATCATCAGCGCGCGGGTCAGCATGGCCGCCACCTCGCCGCTGCGCCCCGCACCATGGGCCTGGCTGGTCAGACCCGTCGTGCCCATGCGCAGGAACCCGAAGACCCAGTAAACCCCGGTCAGGATGATCGCACCGATACCAACCGCGCCGATCGGCACAGCCTCGCCCAACTGCCCAACGACGCCCGTGTCCACCGCTCCCAGGATCGGCACGGTGGCGTTGGACAACACGATCGGTATGGCGATCTTGAGCACACGCCCATGCGTGATCGCCAGCGGCGTCTCAGCCATCGCGGCGCGGCATCAGGAAATGCCCCGTGGCCTGCGCGAAGGCACGGGCACGATTGTCCTGCCACGCCTCGGCCCGAACGGACGCATAGCGCCGGCCCGACCGCGTCACTACCGCGCGGGCATAGGCATCCCGTGGCAGGCCCGACCGCAGGTAGTCCACGGTGAAGTCGATGGTCTTGGGCAATCGCGGCAGGGACCCGGCCTCGAACGTCTCGAGGGACAGTTCGCCCGACTCCATCTCGTCCCACAGCATGGCCCAGCTCAGCGTGATGATCGACGTCACTTCCAGAAAGGCCGACGTGGCGCCACCGTGCAAGGCCGGCAACAGCGGGTTGCCGATCAGCTTTTCGTTGAACGACATGACCCCCGTCAGCTCGTCGCCGCGACGATCGAACTCGATCCCCATGAAGCGGATGTATGGCACGCCATCGACCAGCGCGCGCAGAGCCGCGTCACGTCGCTGCTTGACCACCTGCACGGGTTCCGGGCGCCCGCGGCTCATGGCTTGTCGGCCACGGTAAAGGTGCCGGTGGCCTGCGCGACGGGCCGGTCGGCATCGTCGTCCAGCGTCTGCGCCCGCACGAAGGCGACCGACCGGGTGATGTGATAGCACTCCGCGCGGGCCCGGATCGCCTGCCCCGGTCGCGCCGGGCGCATGTAGTCGATGCGCAGGTCGATCGTCGCCGTGGCGCCGGGCGAGTCCGGGTGGCTCATCACGGCAGCACCGCAACAGGTATCCATCAGTGCCGACACCGCCCCGCCGTGAATCACGCCGGTCTTCGGATCGCCCACCAGGTGGTCGGCATAGTCCATCTGCATCTCGGCCACGCCCTCACCGACATGGGTGATCCGCATCCCGAGCGCCTTGGCGTGGGGAATGGCGCCCATGAATTCTGCGGCCATCTTGTTCTTTTCGGTCATCAAAGGTCCTGCGACTTGGTGGCCTCTTTATGGTCCCGAATGCGGACGCGCCGCAAGGGTGCCTGTTGCGTGATCCGCCCTATGTCTCTTAAGTAGACGTAAGGAGGACCAGCGATGCCAGAGCAACGCCTGTCATTCAAGGAGATGTGCGCCAGGTTCGATGTGACGCCGCGCACGCTGCGGTATTACGAATATATCGAGTTGCTCAGTCCCACGCGCGAGGGGCGGTCGCGCTATTACGGCCCGCGGGAAGTGGCCCGCATGACCCTGATCCTGCGCGGCCGCCGCTGGGGTTTCGCGCTGGAAGACATCCGCCAGTGGCTGGAAATCTACGAGGAAAAGGGCACCGACGCGCAGTTGCGCACCTGGATCGACCTCGCCGACCGCCAGCTGGAAGAGCTGCGCACCCAGAAGGAACAGCTGGAGCAGTCCATCGCGGAGCTGAAGAAGGCTCGCGATTCGACCGAAAAGTCGCTCGGCTAGACCTTGGGCCGCTCGGCCCACCCTCTGCATTTCCGCAAAATAATTGCGCGCCCCGCAGGTTGACCTTGCCTGATCTTACGTAAAGCTCAAAGTGACGTTACGTATTGGTTACGTAAACCAGTCTACGTGTTGTACCGATAGCCATCGCCTCACATGTTCCGGCCACGCAACGAGATTTACGGAAAGCGACATGACCGACGAAACGATGACAATTCGCGAGATGTGCGACGCGTTCAACGTGACGCCGCGAACCTTGCGTTTCTACGAGGCGAAAGAACTGCTCTTCCCCCGTCGGGAAGGACAAAAGCGACTGTTCACCAAGAGCGACCGCGCCCGTCTGAAACTGATCCTGCGCGGCAAGCGCTTCGGCTTCAGCCTCGAGGAAATACGCCAGCTTCTGAACCTTTATGACCGGGGCGATCAGCAACTGACGCAGCTGGAAAGCACGTATGAAATCGCCAAGGACCGTCTGGAAGAACTGGAGCGTCAGCGCGACGAGCTGACCGCGGCCATCGACGACCTGCGCGACCAGATGAAATGGGGCGAGAAGATGATCTCCTCGCTCCGCCAGACACCCAAAGCCGCGGAATGACTTCCCGGCCCGACACTGTGATGATGTAGGGAGACCACCACATGCCGAGCTACACCCCGCCCACCAAGGACATGCAATTCATTCTGCACGATGTCCTGAAGGTCAGCACCACCGACACCCCCGGCTATGCCGAGCTGGACCGTGATTTCACCGGCGCCGTGCTGGAAGAGGCCGGCAAGATCGCGTCCGAGGTTCTGGCCCCCCTGAACGTCGTCGGTGATACCGAGGGCTGCAAGCTGGAAAACGGCATCGTCCGCACGCCCACCGGCTTCAAGGCGGCCTTCGACCAGGTGCGCGAGGGCGGCTGGACCGCGCTCGACCTGCCCGAGGAATTCGGCGGGCAGAACATGCCCTATATCCTCGGCACCGCGGTGGGCGAGATGTTCTCGGCCGCGAACCAGGCCTTCACCATGTACCAGGGCCTGACCCACGGTGCGGCCTCGGCGATCCTGGCCCACGGGTCCGAGGACCAGAAGGCCACGTACCTGCCCAGGATGGCGTCCTGCGACTGGACCGGCACCATGAACCTGACCGAGCCGCATTGCGGCACCGACCTGGGCCTGATGCGCACCAAGGCCGAACCGCAGGACGACGGCAGCTACAAGATCACCGGCCAGAAGATCTTCATTTCGTCTGGCGAACACGACATGGCCGACAACATCATCCACCTGGTGCTGGCCAAGATTCCCGGCGGCCCCGAGGGCATCAAGGGCGTCAGCCTCTTCATCGTGCCGAAGTTCATGGTCAAGGAAGACGGCTCGCTGGGAGAGCGCAACGGTGTCGCCTGCGGCAAGATCGAGGAGAAGATGGGCATTCACGGCAACTCGACCTGCGTCATGAATTATGACGAGGCGACGGGCTACCTGCTGGGCGAAGAGCACAAGGGCATGCGCGCCATGTTCACCATGATGAACGAGGCCCGCATCGGCGTCGGCATGCAGGGTCTCGCCCAGGCCGACGTGGCCTACCAGAACGCGCTGGACTACGCCAAGGACCGCCTGCAAGGCCGTGACGTGACCGGCGTCAAGAACCCCGACGGTCCGGCCGATCCGCTGATCGTGCACCCGGACATCCGCCGCGCGCTACTCGACCAGAAAAGCTTTGTCGAAGGCGCCCGCGCGTTCCTTCTGTGGGGCAGCCAGATGATCGACCAGTCGCATCGCGGCAATGACGCCGCCGCCGAGGGGATGGTCAGCCTGCTGACCCCGATCATCAAGGGCTTTCTGACCGACGAGGGTTTCGACATGACCATCCTCGCCCAGCAGGTCTATGGCGGCCATGGCTATATCGAGGAATGGGGCATGTCCCAGTTCGCCCGCGACGCCCGGATCGCCATGATCTACGAAGGCGCCAATGGCGTTCAGGCGCTCGATCTGGTGGGCCGCAAGCTGGCGCAGGACGGCGGCAAGCACGTCATGGCCTTCTTCGACATGGTCAAGGCGTTCATCAAGGAAAACGAAGGCCACCCGGCGCTGAAGTCCGATTTCCTCGACCCGCTCAAGGAAAGCTCCAAGCACCTGCAACAGGCCGGCATGTTCTTCATGCAGAACGGCATGAAAAACCCCAATGCGGCGCTGTCGGGCTCCTATGACTTCATGCACCTCTTCGGCCATGTCTGCCTGGGCCTGATGTGGGCGCAGATGGCCAAGGCCGCGCACGCGGCGATCGAGGCCGGGGACGGCGACACGGCGTTCTACAAGACCAAGATCGCCACGGGCCGCTTCTACATGAAGCGCCGCCTGCCCGCGACGGGGATGCACCTGGCGCGCATCGAATCCGGCGCCGAGCCCGTGATGGAGCTTGAAGCCGAGGCATTCTGAAAACGGTAGGGTGGGTTTCAAACCTACCCTACGCACGCAACGATGACTGGGAGGACATCATGCCGAAACGCTTTCGCCTGACCCGCCGCTTCAACGCCGCGATGACCGAGGACGGCTATCGCCGCCTGCGCAAATTTGCGCAAGAGTCCGGGCTCGACGAAGGCGAGGCACTGTCCTTCCTCTTCGAGAATTTCGACAGCGTGATCGACGAGGATACGTTCGGTCACCGCCTGCGCATCTTCAATTCCGAACTCGACGCCCGCAAACGCTAGGGAGGCCCCTCATGTCCGCATGGATGACCGACGAGCACGAAATGCTCACCGAGATGACGGCCAGGTTCATCACCGAGGAATGGGCTCCGCATTTCGAGCGCTGGCGCAAGGCCGGCATCATGGACCGCGAGATCTGGCAGCAGGCCGGCGCGCTTGGCCTGCTCTGCCCCTCGATCCCCGAGGAATACGGCGGCGCGGGCGGCGATTTCGGCCACGAGGCGGTGATCTGCATCGAGCAATCCCGCGCCAACCTTGCAAGCTGGGGCAACCCGATCCATTCCGGGATCGTGGCGCATTACCTCCTGGCCTATGGCAGCGAGGAACAAAAGAAACGCTGGCTCCCCAAGATGGTCTCGGGCGACTTGGTCGGCGCGCTTGCCATGACCGAACCCGGCGCGGGCTCGGACCTGCAAGGCATGAAGACCAAGGCGCTGCGCGAGGGCAATACCTATCGCCTGACCGGCCAGAAAACCTTCATCACCAACGGCCAGCATGCCGACCTGATCATCGTCGCCGCCAAGACCGACCCCAAAGAGGGCGCCAAGGGCATCTCGCTCGTCGTGGTCGAAACCGAGGGCGCCGAAGGCTTCACCCGCGGCCGCAATCTTGAGAAAAACGGGCTCAAGGCCGGCGACACGTCCGAGCTTTTCTTCGACAATGTCGAGATCCCGCCCGAGAACATCCTCGGCGGCGAAGAGGGCCGCGGCTTCTACCAGATGATGGAGCAACTGCCCCAGGAACGCCTGATCATCGCCTGCGGCGCCCAGGGCGCGCTGGAAGGCGGCCTCGCCCGCACGATCGCCTACACAAAGGAGCGCGAGGCGTTCGGCGCGCCCATCTTCGACAAGTTCCAGACCATCCGCTTCACCCTGACCGAGTGCCTGACCAGAACCAAGGTCTGCCGCGCCTTCCTGGACGAGTGCATCGAGGAACACCTGCATGGCAAGCTGAGTGTCGAGAAGGCCGCGATGGCGAAGTACTGGCTGACCGATACGCAGTTCGAGGTGCTGGATGCTTGCGTGCAACTGCATGGCGGCTACGGCTACATGGCCGAATACGACATCGCCGAAATGTGGGCGGATGCCCGCGTGCAACGCATCTACGGCGGCACCAACGAGATCATGAAAGAGCTGATCTCACGGTCGCTATGACGCGCAAAGCACCGGCCACGAAGATGACATTGGGAGTGAGAACATGACGATCAAGCTGTACTGCTTCGGTGAAAGCGGCAACGCCTACAAGGCGGCGCTGGCTCTGGAACTTTCCGGGCTCGACTGGGAGCCGGTTAAGGTCGATTTCTTCGGCGGCGAGACCCGGGGCGACGCGTACCGAAAAGACGTCAACGAGATGGGCGAAGCGCCTGTGATGATCGACGGCGATATCCGCCTGACCCAGTCGGGCGTGATCCAGCAATATGTCACCGACAAGACGGGCAAGTTCGGCGGTCGGGATCAGGCGGAAAAATACGAGGTTCTGCGCTGGGTGCTGTGGGACAATCACAAGCTCTCCAGCCAGGCCGGGATGACGCGTTTCCTGATGAACTTCCTGCCCGAGGAGAAGCGCCCGGCAGAGGTCATCAAATTCACCCAAGGGCGCCTCAAGGCCGCCTACACCACGCTGAACGACCGGCTCGAGGGGCGCGACTGGATCGTCGACGACGGGCTGACCAATGCCGACATTTCCTGCTGCGCCTACCTTTTCTATCCCGAACCCTTCGGCTTTGACCGCACCGACTGGCCCAATATCGACAGGTGGCTTTCGGGTATCGAGGCCCTGCCCGGCTGGAAGCACCCCTATGACCTGATGCCGGGCTCTCCGGCAGATCGCGCCTGAGCCGACCTCGGCGCGCACGAGCAACAAACAGACACGACAGGACAACCAAAGGAGTCCGCACATGACCGAAGCTTATATATACGACGCGGTCCGCACGCCGCGCGGCAAGGGCCGCAAGGACGGCGCGCTGCACGAGGTGACCGCCGTGCGCCTCAGCACCCATGTGCTGAACGCGCTGAAAGAGCGTAATGGCCTTGAGGGTCACGCCGTCGAGGACGTGATCTGGGGCAACGTCACTCAGGTGATGGAACAGGGCGGCTGCCTGGCCCGGACCGCCGTGCTGGCTTCGGACCTCGACGAATCCATCCCCGGCCTTGCGATCAACCGCTTCTGCGCGTCCGGCATGGAAGCCGTGAACCTGGCCGCGAACCAGGTCAAGGGCGGCGCGGGCGAGGCCTATATCGCCGGCGGCGTCGAGATGATGGGACGCGTGGCCATGGGCAGCGACGGGGCCGCGATTGCCGTGGACCCCAGCGTGGCCATGGACAGCTATTTCGTCCCGCAGGGCATCAGCGCGGACATCATCGCCACAGAATACGGTTTCAACCGCGACCAGGCCGATGCGCTGGCGGTCGAAAGCCAGAACCGCGCGGCGGCGGCGTGGAAGGATAACCGTTTCGAGAAATCCATCATCGAGGTGAAGGACCAGAATGGCCTGACCATCCTCGACCACGACGAATACATGCGCCCAGGCACCGACATGCAGGCGCTTGGCGCGCTCAATGCCAGCTTCCAGCAGATGGGCGAGGTGATGCCGGGCTTCGACGCCGTGGCCAAGCTGAAATACCCGCACCTGGAAAAGATCAACCACATCCACCACGCCGGCAACAGCTCTGGCATCGTGGACGGCTCTGCCGGTGTGCTGATCGGCTCCAAGGAGTTCGGCGAGAAATGGGGCCTGAAGCCCCGTGCCCGCATCCGCCAGACCTGCAAGATCGGCACCGATCCCACCATCATGCTGACCGGCCCGGTGCCCGCGACGCAGAAGATCCTGGCCGACTCGGGCATGAACATCGGCGATATCGACCTTTTCGAGGTGAACGAGGCCTTCGCCTCGGTCGTGCTGCGCTTCATGCAGGCCTTCGACGTCGACCCCGGGCTGGTCAACGTCAACGGCGGCTCCATCGCCATGGGCCACCCGCTGGGCGCCACAGGTGCCATCATCATCGGCACGCTCTTGGACGAGCTGGAACGCTCGGACAAGGAAGTGGGTCTTGCCACGCTTTGCATCGCGTCCGGCATGGGCGCGGCGACGATCATCGAACGCGTGTAACCCCAGGGATACGAGGATTAGAGACATGACTGATTTCACGATGGAGAAAGGCGCCGACGGCGTCGCGATCATCACCTGGGACACGGCTGGCAAGTCCATGAACGTGATGAACATGGAAGGCTGGCCGCTGCTGGAAAGCCTGGTGGACGACGCGCTTGAAGACGATGCGGTCAAGGGCATCGTCATCACCTCCGGCAAGGAGGGCACGTTCGCCGGGGGGATGGACCTCAACGTCATCGCCAAGATGAAGGAAATGGCCGGCGACAACCCGGCGCAGGGCCTGATGGACGGGCTGATGAACATGCACTCCATCCTGCGCAAGATCGAGCGTGGCGGCATGGACGACAAAAACAAGGGCGGCAAGCCCATCGCCGCCGCCCTGCCCGGTACGGCGCTTGGCATCGGGCTGGAAATCCCGCTCGCTTGCCACCGCATCTTTGCCGCCGACAACCCCAAGGCCAAGATCGGCCTGCCCGAGATCATGGTCGGCATCTTCCCCGGCGCGGGCGGCACCACCCGCCTTGTCCGCAAGCTGGGCGCGATGGGGGCCTCGCCGCTCCTGTTCGAAGGCAAGCTCAACGATCCCAAGAAAGCCAAGTCCGCCGGCGTGGTGGACGAGGTCGTGCCCGCGGACGAGCTGATCGCCAAGGCCAAGGAATGGGTCCTCAGCGAGCCCAGCTTCGTCAAGCCGTGGGACGAGAAAGGCTACAAGATGCCCGGCGGTGCGCCGTATCACCCGGCAGGCTTCATGACCTTCGTCGGTGCCTCAGCCATGGTCAACGGCAAGACCCAGGGCGCCTTCCCGGCGGCCAAGGCGCTGCTCTCTGCTGTCTATGAAGGCGCTTTGGTGCCCTTCGACACCGCCCTCAAGATCGAGGCGCGCTGGTTCACCAACGTCCTGATGAACCCGTCCTCGTCGGCCATGATCCGCAGCCTCTTCATCAACAAGGAAGCGCTGGAAAAGGGCGCCAACCGGCCCGACGTGCCCGACCAGAAGGTCAGGAAGGTGGGCGTCATGGGTGCGGGCATGATGGGCGCGGGCATCGCGCTCGTGTCGGCCTTGGCGGGGATGGAGGTTGTGCTGATCGACCAGAAACAGGAGGCTGCCGACAAGGGCAAGGCCTATACCGCCGACTACATGGACAAGGGCATCAAGCGCGGCAAGGCCTCCGAAGAGAAGAAGGCCGCGACGCTGGACCTCATCACCGCCACCACCGATTACAACGCGCTGAAAGGCGCAGACCTGATCATCGAGGCGGTGTTCGAGGATCCGGGCGTCAAGGCCGAGGTCACCAAGGAGGTGCTGAAGGTCGTCGGCGACGATTGCATCTTCGCCACCAACACCTCGACCCTGCCGATCACGGAGCTGGCCAAGGCCTCGGACAAGCCCGAGCAATTCATCGGCATCCACTTCTTCTCGCCGGTCGAGAAGATGATGCTGGTCGAGATCATCAAGGGCAAGGATACCGGCCCGCGCGCCGTGGCCAAGGCGCTGGATTACGTGCGCCAGATCCGCAAGACGCCCATCGTCGTGAATGACGCGCGGTTCTTCTACTGCAACCGTTGCATCATCCCCTACATCAACGAAGGCATCCGCATGGTGGCCGAAGGCGTGACGCCCGCGCTGATCGACAACGCCGCGCGTCAGCTGGGCTTCCCGGTGGGGCCGCTGCAACTGGTCGACGAGACCTCGATCGACCTTGGCGCCAAGATCGCCCGCGCCACCAAGGCCGCCATGGGGGACGACTACCCCGACGGTGCCGTGGACGAGGTGATCTTCTGGATGGAAGAAGAGGGTCGCCTGGGCCGCAAGTCCAACGCGGGCTTCTTCGACTATGACGACAAGGGCAAGCGGCAGGGTTACTGGCCGGGGCTGGAGGAGAAATACCCCCATGCCGAGGACCAGCCCGACCTGATCGCGGTCCAGCATCGCCTGATGTTCGCGCAAGTCCTGGAGGCCGTGCGCGCGCTGGAAGAAGGCGTGCTGGAAGATATCCGCGAAGGCGACGTGGGCGCAATCCTCGCCTGGGGCTTTGCGCCGTGGTCGGGCGGTCCGTTCTCGTGGCTCGACATCATCGGCACGCCCTACGCCGCCGAGCGCTGCGACGAACTGACCGCCAAGTTCGGCGAGCGGTTCACCACGCCCGAGTTGCTGCGCGAGATGGCCGGCAAGAACCAGTCCTTCTACGGGCGCTTCGGCACCCAGGCAGAGGCCGCGTAACCACGACCTTTCAAGCAAAAACGCAACCCGCGCGGCTAGGCAACCGCGCGGGTTTTCTCGTTCCGGCGGGATAAGCTGCGCCGCTACGCCGGAACGGCCGCCGCCCAGATGTCCTGGGGTGAATTACAGCAGGCCGCGGCAATCTCTTCTTCGATCTGCACGGCCAGGAACCGCGCCTCGTCCATCGACAGGATGGAATAGAACGGGCGGGCCACTTCGGCGAAGGCCGCATCGACCATGTCGGCAAAGGCGGGGCAGAAAAGCAGCGCCCCGTTTTCCGCGAACACCACCTGATCGGCGGCGAAATGCAGAACCACGATGTCCACGTCACCCTCGGGCGGAGTGCGGGCGACGCCATAAAGCCCCTCGATCGCTTCGGCGGGCATCAGGGTGAAAGGATCACCGTAAAGGTCCTCTGCCGCGTCGCTTTCCACCATGATGTTCTGCCCCGGCAGCACGTGCATCACCTCGCGGTTGCCCAACGCCCCGGCCGGGACCTCGAGCGGCCAGAACTGGCGCGGGCAATGGTCCTGCCCGCTCCACAAACGGACGCGGCTCACTTTCGTGATCGTCTGAAGCCCACCATCGAACGTCAGAACCTTGTCGCCTTCGGCAATCGCCTCGACCTGGCGCCAGCCCATGCCCGTTGCCACTTTCGTGCCGGAAATCAGCCCTGATTTGACGGCGGATGCATCCGCATTGCCATAGTTTTCGCGCGTCCCGACCGTGGAATTCCATCCTAACATTGACCATTTCCCCTCTTGTGCCGTTGGCAGACGGCGTCAGCAGACAAGATCCATGTGGCGTGATTCTCAGGACGCTGCTGGGTCGGAAAAGTGTCACGAATAGGGCATTGTTTCCGGCGCGACGCCATTCGCAACAGTTTCCGAAAACAAGGCTAAAATCTGAAACGAAATCGGTTCAAAATCGGTAACCGAACCTTTCGATGTCACGCACACACATCCGGCTCACCATTTCGACATCGGCCTCGGTATAGTATTCACGGTAGTCGGCGGATCGGTCCGAACGATTTTCATGCGGCAAGGCAAGCCGGAACCCCAGATGCTGCCAAAGGGGCTCCGCATCGGCCTCGAAATGCTCCAATCGGATGAAGAGTGACGCACGTTCCGCACCATTTGCCAAACGCATATAGCTTGCATAATCCGCGGCCCGGATCGAGGCCTGCATGTCCGGCGCGTTCAGGAACCCGCTGAAATCGGTGGCTTTGGCGCGGGCGACGGCCCGGTGATCGAAGTCCTGCACCCGCAGCCAGTGATAATAGCTGACCATCCTGTCCCAGGGATTGCGCACCAGCGTGAATGAAAAGGCCGATGCCACGAAGTCGCGCGTCACCAGCCCGTCGATATCCGCCATGGTAGAATGTTTCCACAAACGCCCCGCGCTCTTCACATCCTTGATCCGTCTCCGCCGCTTTCTTGCTTTCGGGGTGTCGCCGATCAGGATGTCATCCCGCATCGCGCGCCCCTCCAGCGCCAGCGCCAGCGACGTGCCGCCCGTCTTGGGGATATGCACGAAGATATAGTTGCGACCGGGAGAGATGATCATGCCGCAACGCTAGGCGATCGCGCAGGACTTGGAAAGATTGCCCCATGCACGAAACGGCTTTGCGTTCGGCATGGAAATACGCGATACCTCCTGCCGATCAGACTGTATGCGCCACAAGGGAGCCTGACATGGGTTGGATGAAGGATGAGACGGGTCTCGAAAAGCATCACGCGAACTACGTTCCGCTGACACCCCTGTCGCATCTGCGGCGCGCGTCCCATGTGTTCGCCGATCACGAAGCGCTGGTCTATGGCAGCTTTCGCAAGACCTACGCCCAGTACTACGAGCGCGTGACCCGCCTTGCCTCCGCCCTGCAGAAGATCGGCGTCGAACCCGGCGACGTGGTGGCGACGATCCTGCCGAATATCCCCGCCCATGCCGAGGCGCATTTCGGCGTGCCGGCCTGCGGGGCCGTGCTGAATGCCATCAACACCCGGGTCGAGGCCGATACCATCGCCTATATCCTCGATCACGGCGAGGCGAAGGTCGTGCTGGTCGATCCGCAATTCCTGTCCACTACGCTCGAGGCGATCGACAAGATGGACGGGCCCGCGCCAAAGATCATCGAGGTGCCTGATGACGAGGCCGGCGTGAAGCCGTATGGGGATCACCAGCTCTACGAGGATTTCCTTGAAACCGGCGATCCCCAATTCCGGTGGATCATGCCCGAGGATGAATGGGAAAGCCTAGCGCTGAACTATACCTCCGGCACCACCGGGCGGCCCAAGGGTGTGGTCTACAGCCATCGCGGTGCCTACCTTCTGACCATGGGCACTGCGGTGACATGGCCCCTGCCCCGCCACACGCGTTACCTGACCATCGTGCCTTTGTTTCACTGCAACAACTGGAACCACACCTGGGCGATCCCGATGGTCGGCGGCACCGTGGTGTGCTGCCGCGACATCACCGCGGCCAATATCTACAACGCCATCGCGGACGAAGGCGTCACCCATTTCGGCGCCGCGCCCATCGTGCTGAACATGATCGTCAACGCCAAGGATGCCGAGCGGCGCGAGTTCGACCATGCGGTCAGCGTATTCACCGCCGGCGCGCCGCCCCCTGCCGCCACGCTGCGTGCCATCGAGCCGCTGGGCTTTGACGTGACGCAGGTCTACGGCCTGACCGAAACCTATGGCCACGTCACCGAATGCATGTGGCACAGCCGGTGGGACGACCTGCCCGACGACGAACGCTATGCCATCAAGGCCCGCACCGGGATCCTGATGCCCTTCATGGACGATATCACCGCGCTCGACCCCGAGACCATGGAACAGGTTCCGATGGATGGCGAGACGCAGGGCGAGGTCATGATCCGCGGCAACGCGGTGATGAAAGGCTATCTGAAGAACCCCAAGGCCACCGAGGAGTCCTTCCGCGGCGGGTACTTCCATTCCGGCGACATCGCCTACCAGCATGACGACGGCTACCTGAAGATCGCCGACCGGGCCAAGGACATCATCATCTCGGGCGGCGAGAACATCAGCTCGGTCGAGGTCGAAGGCGCGCTCATGATGCATCCGGCCGTGCTGCTCTGCGCGGTGGTGGCCATGCCCGACGAGAAATGGGGCGAGGTGCCTTGTGCCTTCGTCGAGGTCAAGGAAAGCGCCACGGTGACCGAGGACGACCTGATCGCCTTCTGCCGCGAACGGCTGGCAGGGTTCAAATGCCCCAAGAAGATCGTGTTCGAGGAGTTGCCCAAGACATCGACCGGCAAGATCCAGAAATTCGAACTGCGCAAGGCGTTCAAATAGAACCGTCCGACTTTGCACCGGGCCTCGCGCCCCCGCCGCCCTCGGTTGGGCGCAAGGCGCCCGCATCGCGGTGTCATCGGCAATTGCCCGCTTGCGTATCGGCGTGATATGCTCGACCAACCGCGTTAACGAGGCAGAGCAGGCCCACGCGACATGACGGCGTTGAGCGAATACGAACGGCTGGAGGCTTCCGGCATTTGGCGGGCCTCCCCGGACTCGCAGCGCGTCGATGTGTACGTGTCGTTGGGTGACGCGACGCTCACGATCCTGGACCGCCGGGAACAACCGTTGACCCACTGGTCGCTCGCCGCGATATCGCGGGTGAACCCAGGCAAGCGCCCCGCTCTCTATCATCCCGACGGCGACCCCGGCGAGGTGCTCGAACTGGGCGACGATGCCGTCGAGGTGATCGACGCCATCGAGAAGCTCCGCGCGGCCGTCGAACGCGCGCGACCGCACCCGGGGCGCCTTCGCCTGGTGATCTTCCTGGGAAGTCTCGCAGCCGTCGGGGCGCTGGCGACCCTGTGGCTGCCTGGTGCGGTACGAGAGCACGCCACACGGGTCCTGCCCGACGTGAAGCGCGAGGATATCGGCCAATCCCTGCGGCGTCACATCGAACGGGTCACCGGCCCGCCCTGCAACGGGCCCGAGGGCCGTGGCGCTCTCGCGGAACTGGCCAGGCGGCTGCCCGCAGAGGATGATCCCGGCACGCTCGACGTGATGCGCAATGGCGTGAAAGGGGCCGTCGCCCTGCCCGGCAAGACGATCCTCTTGGGGCGCAGCCTCGTCGAGGATTACGAAGAGCCGGACGTGCTTGCGGGCTATATCGTCGCGCAGCGCCTGCGGGCCAGCCTGTACGACCCGATCGACGACCTGCTGCAATTCGCCGGCACCTGGGACAGTATCCGCCTTCTGACCACCGGCGAACTGCCCGAAGAGGTGCTGGCCGACTACGCCCAGCACCTGCTGACCCGTGCGCAGGCGCCGCTGCCGGACGAAACCATGCTGAACGGCTTTCGGGCCTGGTCCGTGCGGTCCACGCCCTATGCCTATGCCGTCGATGTCACCGGAGAAAGCACCCTAGGCCTGATCGAGGCCGATCCCTTCGCGACCGAAGTGCCCCCCGCGATCCTCAGCGACGCGGACTGGCTGCGGCTTCAGGGCATCTGCGGCGGCTGAGGCCGCAGAATGCGTTACTTGCGGTAATAGGCGTTCGGGTATCCCGCGCGGCGCACCGCCCGCATCCCCGATTGAAGCTGTGACTGCGTGCCGAACGGCCCGACCACGACCGACGTATACGACTGGCCGTTGTGGGTGGTCTTGCCCATCCGCGCGGGCAAGCCTGCATTGGCAAGGCGCTGTGCCGCACTGCTGGCGAGGCTCGGCTTGCTGAAAATGCCGACCTGCACGTAACGGTGGCTGGCCGCCTTGGCCACGGTCTTCGGTGCTGCCGACCGGGTCGAAACCGTCGGCTTGACCGCCTCGGCGCGCGGCGCGTCACTGGTCACGTTGCGCGTGCGCTTGACCGACCGGACACGACCGTCACGGCTGCGCACGACGGTGATCGGATCCGGCACCATCTCGCCGCGGGTGGCGACGATGACACCTGCGGCCCGCTGCTGTTCGAAGCTGATGTAGGGATACTGAAGCCCGGGGTACTTGTGCGTCACCTCGCGCCCCGTCCAGCGGTCGATCAGGCGACGCGGCACGGTCTTGGTCCAGGCCACCTCCATCTGCGCTTTGCCGGCAAAGGTCTGGTGCGCCCGTTGCGGGTTCAGCCGGTCATCCTCCCAGACGGGCTGATATCCTTCGGGAACGAATACACCGCGGGTGCTGCTGATCTGGCGCTCGTAGACGTGCTTCGGCGCCACGCGAACGGCCTGCGCGTGAACGACCGGGGAGTGAACGACGGGGGCCACCTGAGGGCTATGGCTCGTCGCGGAACGGATCACCGGCGCAGGCGCCGTGCTTGTCACACGGATTGCAGTACCGCTTCCGGTGCCGCCGGACATGATGGTCGCGTGGGGCGAGGTTTGCGGCCCGCAGCGTACGGCAAGATTGCCCTTTTTCTGCAAGTAGCGTTGCGACACCGCGCTGGCGCCCTGACATGCAGGCTGATTGCGCACCACCCGCTCGGTCTTTGTGACCCGCTTCGGTGCGGGCTTCGGAGCCGCGGCCGCCTGCGGCGTCACCTTGACCACCTTGGGCGAAACCGCGGATGCGGTCGAACTGGGGGCCGGTTTGGTAGACGGCGCTTTGCGTGTGACCTTTTTCTTGGTGGTCGTTTTCGCAGCGGCCGTGGTCGTGCGTTTCGGCGTCGGTGCCGGTTTCGCCGCGGCTGTCGCCTGCTGCGGCACCGTGATGATTTCGGGCTGTTGCGCGGCTTGCGGCCTCGCGGCCGGAGCGGCCGACGCCGTGGCGGTTGTCGTCGAGGGTTTGAACCCGCAGATCACCTTCCGCCCGCGTGTGACCCGCGGCACCCACGTGGTCTGCCCGTCGATTCCCGCGCGGATGAACACGCATCCGCGGCTGTCCACATATTGCCGCCCGGTATAGCTTGCTGGCGGAAACTCGGCCGGAACTCTCGCACCGGAATCACTCTGTGCCACGGCTCCGCCGTGCGCGACAGTGGTGGCGATTGCAGCTATCGCCAGAACACGCGTCAGTCTCATTTTGCCCCCAAGACAGCTGGAGCAAGATTGCCTGATTATTGTTGGTGAGTAAACAGTCTTTAGCCTATTTGGTGCCGAACATGCGGTCGCCCGCATCACCTAGCCCCGGCAGGATATACCCGATGTCATTCAGTCGCTCGTCAAGGGCCGCCGTCATGATCGGGACATCGGGATGCGCCTGCTTCATCCGGGCCACGCCTTCGGGCGCGGCCAGCAGGCAGAGAAAGCGGATATCCGTCGCGCCCGCCTCCTTCACCATGTCGACCGCCGCGGCAGAGGAGTTGCCGGTGGCCAGCATCGGATCCACCAAAATCGTCAGCCGCTTGCCCAGTTGTTCCGGCACCTTGAAATAGTACTTCACGGGCTTCAGCGTGTCTTCGTCCCGGTAAAGCCCGACAAATCCGACCCGCGCCGAGGGGATCAGCTCCAGCATCCCGTCCAGCAGGCCGTTGCCCGCCCGCAGGATCGAGATCAGCGCCAGCTTGCGCCCCGCAAGGACCGGCGCGTCCATTTCCTGCAGCGGTGTCTCGATGGTCTGGGTGGTCATCTTCAACTCACGCGTGACCTCATACGCCAGCAATTGGCTGATCTCCCGCAGCAGCTGGCGAAACACGGCCGTGGGCGTGTGCTTGTCCCGCATCAGCGTCAGTTTGTGCTGCACCAGCGGATGGGTGATGATGGTCAGATGATCTTGCATTTCGGCTCCGTTTGGCAGGGCTGGTCAGGGCTGACCCGTTATTTCCAGAAAAACCGGCAAAGGGCAACGCAGAGCTCAGGGCAGGAACGACCGCCCCGGCCCGTGCTGCGTCAGCCCCAGATAGGCCGCGACGCTGGCCGCCACATCGACGAAATCGACCAGGCCCGCCTCGTGCGCGCCGACGCCCGCCGCCAGGACCGGCACGCGTTCGCGGGTGTGATCGGTGCCGGGCCATGTCGGATCGTTGCCATGATCGGCGGTGATCAGCATCAGGTCCGCGGGCCGCAGCGCGGCAAGACACGCGCCAATACCCGCGTCGAACCGCTCCAGCGCCTGCGCATATCCCTCGACATCGCGCCGATGGCCGTACTTGCTGTCGAACTCCACGAAATTGGCGAATATCAGGCTGCCATCTTCCGCCTCGCGGACGGCCTTTTGCAAGGCGCTCATCAATGCCGCGTCACTTCCGGTGACGACATCGTCGATCCCCTGCATCGAGAAGATATCGCCGATCTTGCCGATGGCATGCACGTCGCGCCCATCCTGCCTGGCCCAATCGCACAGCGTCGGCCGGGGCGGCGGCATTGCGAAATCCTTGCGGTTGGTGGTGCGCTCGAACCCGTCGGCTTCGGACCCCACGAACGGCCGCGCGATCACGCGGCCCACGCCCATCTCGTGCAAGAGCGGCGCAAGGGTCCGGCACAGCGTTAGCAGGCGTCTCAGTCCGAACCGCTCTTCGTGTGCGGCGATCTGGAAAACGCTGTCGATGGAGGAATAGCAGATGGGCCAGCCCGTGCGCATGTGCTCGGCTCCCAGCGCCTGAAGGATCTCGGTGCCCGAGGCATGACAATTCCCGAGTATCCCCTCGACCCCGCAGGCGGCCTTTACCGCGTCTGTCACCGTTTCGGGAAAGGCCGGCACGGTCTTGGGAAAGACGTGCCACGTGAACGGCACGGGCAGCCCGGCCAACTCCCAATGCCCGGTCGGCGTGTCCTTGCCCGGCGAGGATTCCTCTGCCGCCCCCCACAGCCCCTCGGGTGCCGCACCCAGGCCCGGCGCATCTGCACCAGAGGCCAGCGTCACCGCCGCGCCCAGACCCAATCGGTCCAGGTTGGGCAGATGCAGGCCGCCTGTCCTCGCCTGCGCGACATGCGCCACCGTATTGGCCCCGGTATCGGGCACCGCCCCGTTGAAGAACCTGTCCGCATCCGGTGCGCCGCCGATGCCGACGGAATCCATCACCACCAGGAACGCGCGGCTCATGGCCCGACGCGCTCGATCACAAGCGGTTTCTCCGCCGGCGCAGCGACATCGATATCAATGGCGTCTCGCACGATGGCCTCGGCCGCGTCGGCATGGCCCGCGCGGCTGGCATGTATGCGCATCAAGGGCTGCCCCGGCGCGACCTCGGCCCCCAGCGGCAGAATATCCGAAAGGCCCACCGCAGGGTCGATTCGGTCCGTCTCCACCTGCCGGCCGCCGCCCAGCGCGATGACCGCGCGGCCCAGCGCGGTGCCATCGATGCTCGCGACAAAGCCGGCGGCCTGCGCCGGGACTTCCCGGATGATCGTGGCCTCCGGCAAGAACCGCGCCCAGCTGTCGACGAATTGCGTCGGTCCGCCCAAGGCCCGCAGCATCCGGCCAAAGACCTCTGCCGCCTGCCCGTTTCTCAGCACCTTCAGGATCTGCCGCACCCCGTCCGCCGCGGTGTCGCACAGCCCGCCCTGGTACAGCGCTTCGCCCCCCAGATAGCAGGTCAGTTTCTCCAGGCGCCCTTCGGCCTTGCCGGTCAACACCCGCATGGCTTCGGCCACTTCCAGCGCATTGCCCGCCGAGGCCGCCAAGGGTTGATCCATGTCGGTGACAAGCGCGCTGCACCGGCAGCCCGCCGCGTTCGCCGTTTCCACCAGCGACGAGGCCAGGGCGCGGGCCGCTTGCAGATCCTTCATGAAGGCGCCCGAGCCCTGCTTGACGTCCAGCACCAGCCCGGTCAGCCCCGCCGCCAGTTTCTTGGACAGGATCGAGGCGGTGATCAGATCGATGCTCTCGACTGTGGCCGAGACATCCCGCACCGCGTAAAGCCGCCGGTCCGCGGGCGCGATATCCGCACTGGCCGCGGCGATCACGACACCGACCTCCTGAACGATTTTCTGCAACCGTGCCGTCTCCAACTCGGTGCTGACCCCCGGGATGGCTTCAAGCTTGTCCAGCGTGCCCCCCGTATGCCCCAGCCCGCGGCCGGAAATCATCGGCACCGCGGCCCCGCAGGCCGCCAGCGCCGGCGCAAGGACGAGGCTGATGCAATCGCCGATCCCGCCGGTCGAGTGCTTGTCCAGAACGGGCCGGTCGGTGGGCCAGCGCAGGATCCGTCCGCTGTCGCGCATCGACAGCGTCAGGGCGCGGCGGCTTTCGGGCGCAAGCGACTTCAGCAAGACCGCCATGGCAAAGGCCCCGGCCTGCGCGTCACTCACTCCGCCATCGGCCAGACCCTTCACGAAGCCCCCGAGTGCCGAGTCGGACACCGCGTCCCCATCGCGTATCGCCGCTATGACACTGCGCGTCTCCAACGGTCAGCCGTTGCCCATGTGGTGCGTAGCAAAGGCCCCGGGCAACAGCTCTTTCAGGGCCCGCGTGACCGTCGCGCCGCCCAAGGTGGCCATCGTGACCGGCATGTCGCCGTCGCCGAATTCCGCCAGTTTCTGCCGGCATCCGCCACAGGGCGTCACCGGCTCGGTGCTGTCGGCGATAACCACGATCTCGGCAATGCGGGTCTCGTCCGCCGCGACCATCGCGGCGATGGCCCCGGCCTCGGCACAGGTGCCTTCGGGATAGGCCACGTTCTCCACGTTGCAGCCGGTAAAGACGCGCCCGGACGATGTTTTCAGGGCCGCGCCGACCTTGAAGCCCGAATAGGGTGCATAGGCATTGTCCCGAACGCGCCGCGCCTCTTCCAGCAAACTCATCCCGCCTCCCGGCTTCCTGCCCATGTCGTCGCCGTTTAAAGATTGCGTCGCCACGCTTCGATATGCAAGCTAACTGTGACCCGGCACGATCAGGGGTGGCACATCCACCAAATCCAATATAGTTTAGCCTTAAACTAATTTCCGCAGAGGGACCTCATGGCTGACAATGCGAACGAAACCCTGCGCCAGGCGGCACTGACCTATCACGAGTTTCCCAAGCCCGGCAAACTCGAGATCCGGGCGACGAAACCCTTGGCCAACGGTCGTGACCTCGCCCGTGCCTACTCGCCCGGCGTCGCCGAAGCCTGCCTGGAGATCAAGGCCAACCCCGCCGACGCCAGCCGCTACACCAGCCGCGCCAACCAGGTCGCCGTGGTGACCAACGGTACCGCCGTGCTGGGCCTTGGCAATATCGGCGCGCTGGCCGCCAAGCCGGTGATGGAGGGCAAGGCGGTCCTGTTCAAGAAATTCGCCAACATCGACTGTTTCGACATCGAGCTGAACGAACAGGATCCCGAGAAACTGGCCGAGATCGTCTGCGCGCTGGAACCCACCTTTGGCGCGATCAACCTCGAGGATATCAAGGCACCCGACTGTTTCATCGTCGAGAAGATCTGTCGCGAACGCATGAACATCCCCGTTTTTCACGACGACCAGCACGGCACGGCCATCGTCGTCGGCGCCGCGGCCACCAATGCGCTGCACGTGGCGGGAAAGTCCTTCGAGGATATCAAGATCGTCTCGACCGGCGGCGGGGCCGCAGGCATCGCCTGCCTCAACCTGCTGCTGAAGCTGGGCGTAAAACGCGAAAATGTCTGGCTCTGCGATATTCACGGCCTTGTCTACGAGGGCCGCTCCGAGGACATGAACCCGCAAAAGGCCGCCTTTGCGCAAAAGACCGACCTGCGCACGCTTGACGACGTGGTCGATGGCGCGGACCTTTTCCTCGGTCTCTCCGGCGCGGGCGTGCTGAAGCCCGAACATGTCGCCCGGATGTCGGAGCGCCCGATCATCCTGGCTCTGGCCAACCCGATGCCGGAAATCATGCCCGACAAGGTGCGCAAGGTCGCCCCCAAGGCAATCATCGCCACGGGGCGCAGCGACTTTCCGAACCAGGTCAACAACGTGCTCTGTTTCCCGTTCATCTTCCGAGGCGCGCTCGACGTGGGCGCGACGGACATAAACGACGCCATGCAGATCGCCTGCGTCGAGGCCATCGCCGAGCTGGCCCGCGCCACAACCTCGGCCGAGGCCGCCGCAGCGTACCAGGGCGAGCCGATGAATTTCGGCCCCGAGTACCTGATCCCGAAACCCTTCGATCCGCGCCTGTCCAGCGTCGTGCCCACCGCCGTCGCCAAGGCGGCGATGGAGTCGGGCGTTGCCGCGCGTCCCATCGAGGATCTGAACGCCTACGCGGCCAACCTTCAGGCGTCGGTCTTCAAGTCCGCCCTGCTGATGCGCCCGGTCTTCGAGGCCGCCGCGACCGCGGCGCGCCGCATCGTCTTTGCAGAGGGCGAGGACGAGCGCGTATTGCGCGCGGCACAGGCAATCCTGGAGGAAACGACCGAGCTGCCGATCCTGATCGGCCGCCCCGACGTGATCGCCGCCCGGTGCGAACGGATCGGGCTGGAGATTCGCCCCGACAAGGATTTCAGCATCGTGAACCCGGAACGCGACCACCGTTATCGCGACTACTGGGCCACGTATCATGACATCATGAAGCGCCGCGGCGTCACGCCCGACCTCGCCAAGGCGATCATGCGCACCAATACCACCGCGATCGGCGCGATCATGGTCTACCGCGAGGAAGCGGACTCGCTCATCTGCGGCACGTTCGGCGAGTACCGCTGGCACCTGAATTACGTGAACCAGGTTCTGGGCGACGCCGAACATCACCCGCACGGCGCGCTCTCGATGATGATCCTCGAGGACGGCCCGCTGTTCATTGCCGACACCCATGTGCGCATCCGGCCCACGCCCGAGGAACTGGCCGAGACCGCCATCGGCGCGGCCCGCCACGTCAAGCGGTTCGGCCTCGTGCCCAGCGTCGCGTTCTGCTCGCAATCCCAATTCGGCAACCAGGGCAGCGATTCCGGCAACCGCCTGCGCGAGGCGCTTGCAATTCTCGACCGCGAGCCGCGCAACTTCTGCTACGAGGGCGAGATGAACCTCGATGCCGCGCTCGATCCCGACCTGCGCCAGCGCCTTTTGCCCGACAACCGCATGGAGGGCGCCGCCAACGTGCTGCTCTTCTCCAACGGCGACACCGCGTCGGGGGTTCGCAACATCCTCAAGATGAAGGCCGGCGGGCTCGAGGTCGGACCGATCCTGATGGGGATGGGGAACCGGGCGCATATCGTGACGCCTTCGATCACGGCGCGCGGATTGCTCAACATGGCCGCCATCGCCGGCACGCCGGTAGCCCATTACGGCTGACGCAGCCGGGATATTCCCTTCCCCCGGCGGCTTGCGGTATTGTGCCACGGGCCGCCCGGACGCTCTTGTTCTGGCGCATTGCCTTGGCGTAAACGAAGCGCGAGGACCGTGGAGGGGATACAATGGCATACAAAGACGTCTACGAAAGCTGGAAGAAAGATCCCGAAGGCTTCTGGATGCAGGCCGCCGAGGCCATCGACTGGGACGAAAAGCCCACCAAGGCGCTTTTTGACGCCGAGGCCCCCCACTACGAATGGTACAGCGACGGCAAGGTGAACGGCTGTTTCAACGCCGTCGACCGCCATGTCGCAGCGGGTCGCGGCGACCAGGTGGCGATCGTCCATGATAGCCCGATCACGGACAGTATTGCCCGGATCACCTATGCGGAGCTGAAGGACCGCGTCGCCAGCCTCGCCGGCGCTCTGCGGGCCAAGGGCGTCGAAAAGGGCGACCGCGTCATCATCTACATGCCCATGGTCCCCGAGGCGCTCGAGGCGATGCTGGCCTGCGCCCGGATCGGGGCGATCCACTCGGTCGTCTTCGGCGGTTTCGCCTCCCATGAACTGGCCGTGCGGATCGACGACGCCAAGCCCAAATGCATCATCGCCGCCTCCTGCGGGCTGGAACCGGGCCGCGTCGTCCACTACAAGCCCCTGCTCGACGGCGCCGTGGACCAGGCCAAGCACAAGCCCGATTTCTGCGTGATCTTCCAGCGCGAACAGGAGACAGCCACCCTCACCGAGGGCCGCGACGTCGACTGGCATGATTTCCAGAAAAGCACCGAACCCGCAGACTGCGTTCCGGTCGAGGGCAATCACCCCGCCTATATCCTCTATACCTCCGGCACCACCGGCGCGCCCAAGGGCGTCGTGCGGGCCACGGGCGGTCACCTCGTGGCGCTGCACTGGAGCATGAAGAACATCTACAACGTCGATCCCGGCGACGTCTTCTGGGCCGCGTCCGACGTGGGCTGGGTCGTGGGCCACAGCTATATCTGCTACGCCCCGCTGGTCCACGGCAACACCACCATCGTGTTCGAGGGCAAGCCCGTCGGCACACCTGACGCGGGCACGTTCTGGCGCGTGATCGAACAGCACAAGGTGAAGTCCTTCTTCACCGCGCCCACGGCCTTCCGCGCCGTCAAGCGCGAGGACCCGCATGGCGAGTACCTGAAGAAATACGATCTTTCGGGCCTGGGTGCGATCTACCTCGCGGGCGAACGCGCCGACCCCGACACCATCGAGTGGACACAAAAGATGACCGGCAAGCCGGTCTATGACCACTGGTGGCAAACCGAAACCGGCTGGACCATCGCCGGCATGCCCGCCGGGATCGAGGCACTGCCGGTCAAGATCGGCTCACCCACCGTGGCGATGCCCGGCTACGACATCCAGATCCTCGACGATGCCGGCCACCCCGTCGCCCCCGGCACGCTGGGCGCCATCGCGATCAAGCTGCCCCTGCCCCCCGGTACCCTGCCCACGCTCTGGAATGCCGAGGACCGCTTTCGCAAAAGCTATCTCGATCATTTCCCCGGCTACTACGAGACCGGCGACGCCGGCATGGTCGACGAGGACGGCTATGTCTGGATCATGGCGCGCACCGATGACGTGATCAACGTCGCAGGCCACCGCCTGTCCACCGGCGGCATGGAGGAAGTGCTGGCCAGCCACCCAGACGTGGCCGAATGCGCGGTGATCGGTGTCAGCGACGAACTTAAGGGGCAACTGCCCGTGGGCTTCGTCTGCCTGACCAAGGGCGTCGACCGCCCGCATGAAGAGATCACCGCCGAATGCGTCAAGCTGGTGCGCGACCAGATCGGCCCGGTCGCGGCCTTCAAGCTGGCTGTGGTGGTGGACCGTCTGCCCAAGACCCGCTCGGGCAAGATCCTGCGCGCCACGATGGTCAAGATCGCCGACAGCCAGGAGTTCAAGATGCCCGCGACCATCGACGATCCGGCCATCCTGGACGAGATCCGCGACGCGTTGCAGACCCTCGGCCTGGCGAAGTAGGGCTTAGCTGAACTGCTCCCGCAACAGCCGCTCCTCCAGTCCGTGACCGGGATCGAACAATATCCGGTGCTTTATCGTGGGATCGGATCGCACCTCGACCGACAGGACATCCGGGATCGAGCTGCTGTCCGCATCCGCCATCACCGGCCGCTTGCCGGGGTCCAGCACGTCGAACCGCACCTGCGCGTTCATCGGCAACAGCGCCCCGCGCCACCGCCTTGGCCGGAACGCCGCCACCGCCGTCAGCGCCAGCACGTCCGAGCCAATGGGCAGGATCGGCCCGTGCGCGCTGTAGTTATAGGCCGTCGATCCCGCGGGCGTGGCCAGCAGGCACCCGTCGCAGATCAGCTCTTCCAGCCGCAGCCGCCCATCCACCGTGATCCGCAACTTGGCCGCTTGCGGTCCCGCCCGCAGCAAGGACACCTCGTTGATCGCCAGCGCCTCGTGCGTCTGCCCGTCCTTGTCGGTGGCCGACATGAACAGCGGATTGATGACCTCCTCCTCGGCCTCGTCCAGCCTCTCCAGCAGGTCCGATTCGCTGTACTCGTTCATCAGGAAGCCCACCGTGCCGCGATTCATCCCGTAGACCGGCTTGCCCAGCTTCTGGACATCGTGCAGCGTCTCCAGCATGAACCCGTCGCCACCAAGCGCCACAATCACATCGGCGTCCTCCGGCTCGACATGCTCGAACCGCTTTGCCAACCTTTCCCGCGCGGACTGCGCGACCGACACGCGGCTGGCGACAAAGGCGATTTTCTGCGGATTGCCCATTTTGGCTACCTTGATTTGTTCTGGATGTTGATCGAAGCATAATTCGCGCCTTCGTACCAGCGATGCCGGTCTGCGGGCGACATGTGTCGCATTACCGCCTTTCAAAAAGACGGTGTTTCCGATACGAAATCGCTTGGCTCGCAATGTGGAGGACATCACCAATGGCGCATGACGGAAATCAAGATTTTGTTTCAGAAGGCTTTTTCACGGAATCGCTGGCGTCTCGCGACCCCGATATCGCCGACGCCATCAAGAAAGAGCTTGGTCGCCAACGCGACGAGATCGAACTGATTGCATCGGAAAACATCGTCTCTGCCGCCGTGATGGAAGCGCAGGGCAGCGTGATGACCAACAAATACGCCGAAGGCTATGCCGGCCGGCGCTACTATGGCGGCTGCCAGTTCGTCGACATCGCCGAGAACCTGGCCATCGAGCGCGCCTGCAAGCTCTTCGACTGCGGCTTTGCCAACGTGCAGCCCAACTCCGGCAGCCAGGCCAACCAGGGCGTGTTCACTGCCCTGCTGCAACCCGGCGACACCATCCTTGGCATGAGCCTCGACGCCGGCGGTCACCTGACCCACGGCGCCGCCCCCAACCAGTCAGGCAAGTGGTTCAACGCCGTGCAATACGGCGTGCGCAAGGAAGACAACCTGATCGACTACGACCAGGTCGAGGCGTTGGCCAAGGAACACCAGCCCAAGCTGCTGATCGCCGGCGGTTCGGCCGTGCCGCGCCGGATCGACTTTGCCCGCATGCGCGAGATTGCCGACATGGTCGGCGCCTACCTGCACGTGGACATGGCCCACTTCGCCGGCCTGGTGGCTGCGGGCCTGCACCCCTCGCCCTTCCCGCACGCGCATGTGGCCACGACCACCACGCACAAGACCCTGCGCGGCCCGCGCGGCGGCATGATCCTCACCAATGACGAGGCGCTGGCGAAAAAGTTCAACTCCGCCATCTTCCCAGGCATCCAGGGCGGCCCCCTGATGCACGTGATCGCCGCCAAGGCCGTCGCCTTCGGCGAGGCGCTGCGGCCCGAGTTCAAGTCCTACATCCAGCAGGTCATCACCAACGCGCAGGCGATGAGCGACCAGCTGATCAAAGGCGGGCTCGACACCGTGACCCACGGCACCGACACCCACGTCCTGTTGGTCGACCTGCGGCCCAAGGGCGTCAAGGGCAACGCGACCGAGAAATCGCTGGGCCGTGCACATATCACCTGCAACAAGAACGGCGTGCCTTTCGATCCCGAGAAACCCACCGTCACCAGCGGCATCCGCCTCGGCTCGCCCGCCGGCACGACCCGCGGTTTCGGCGAAACCGAGTTCCGCCAGATCGCCGACTGGATCGTCGAGGTCGTCGACGGGCTTGCGGCCAATGGTGAGGACGGCAACAGCGACGCCGAGGCCAAGGTCAAGGCCGAGGTCGCGGATCTCTGTGCCCGCTTCCCGCTTTACCCGAACCTCTGATCTCGGTCTGACCGACCTTGAAACCCGCGCAAGCCTTTGCCTGCGCGGGTTTTTATATGACGCCCTGCCAGCGCAGCGCGATCAGCACAATCGCGGCCAGGATCAACAGGTTGAACACCAGCCCGGCCAGCCAGTGGATCAGCCGTCCCCGCCGCCGGTCCGCCGGGTCGATGGCTTTCAGGTGCGTCTCGATGGCCTCGAAGGCTTTGCCCACACGCGCCTCGTCAACCTGTGTCGCCAGGCGCGGATGCGACAGTTTTCGCTCCGCGTCCACCAGATACCGCCCCTCCGCTCGAAGCCGCTTGGGCAACAGCCGCCCGGCCCGACGCAGCCGCGCAGACAGGGTTTTGCCCCTGAGCCCCAGCTTTTCGTGAAGCTGCTTTTCCAGCGCCTCGCGCCGCGCGTCAAATTGTTTGCGATCAATCACTTAATGCACCCCTTGGCGGCGCACACTAGGTGCAATTGATTGCGGGAGCAATGGCGTGTATTGGCTTGATCCATGCTGAATGTCATTCATCACGCCTCGGGCGGCAATGCACCGCCACTTCTCATCGCTCACGGGCTGTATGGCTCGGGCCGCAACTGGGGCGTCATCGCCAAACGGCTGTCCGACCGAGGGCCAGTCCTCGCTGTCGACATGCGCAACCATGGCACAAGCCCTTGGTTTTCCACGCATTCCTACGAGGACATGGCCGCAGACCTTGCCGAGGTGATCGAGGCCGAAACCGGCGGTCCGATCGACGTGCTGGGGCACTCCATGGGGGGCAAGGCGTCGATGGTGCTGGCGCTGACCCGGCCCGACCTGGTGAACCGGCTGATCGTGGCGGACATCGCGCCGGTCGGCTATGGCCACAGCCAGCTGCAATATATCGCCGCGATGCGCCGCGTGGACCTGTCGGCGATCACCAAGCGGTCGGACGCCGAGGCACAACTGAAAGATGCCGTCGACGACCCGGCGCTCATTCCCTTCTTCACGCAATCGCTTGACGTGAAAGAGAAAAAATGGCGCCTCAACCTTGACACGCTCGAGGCCGAGATGCCGAAGATCCTCAGTTTTCCGGACTTGGACAGCCAGTTCGACGGCAAGACACTGTTCCTGTCCGGTGCAGACTCCGACTACGTCGCGCGGGAGTACCGCCCCCGTATCAAGGCGCTTTTCCCCGACGCGAGTTTCGTCAAGATCAAGGACGCGGGCCACTGGCTGCATGCCGAGCGGCCGCGCGAGTTCGAATCCGCCGTGCGCGGATGGCTGGAAAACACGACGTCGGTATAGCGTCGGTATCCGGGTGGCATCGCGTCGGTGCCAATTCCCCGGCGTCAGCGTGCCCGGTACAGCTGTTTCGCCACGACCCAGGACACCGGGAAGGCCACCGCGAACCCCGCCGCGGCGGAGATCAGGATGGGGGCCAACGTGTCGTGCCCCATCGCCAGCGCGGCGATGACGAACGAGCCTGCGAGGGTGGATCCGATGAATACGTGCAAGATAACCATCAACCAGATCATGGCGGGTCTCCGAGTGGGATTGTTGCGCCTGTCCTGCATAGCGCGCCGCGCCGGGCAGTGCCTTGATCTGGATCACAGGCGCCTGCCGCGCGCGGGCTGTGACCGATTTGCGAAGATATGGTGAAATCTGTCATCCATGACGCCAGATCTGGTTGACCGGCGCCACACCACGCTATATCGCAGAGACACAGGTGTTAGACGCGGTAGCATCACTGACAGCGGGGTCCGGCGGCCAATGGCCACGGACCCCGTTCGCGTTCCGACCTACTGCCATTCGGCGCATCGGAAACCGGCGTTGCGCGAGAAACTGGCACGCAGTCTGTCGCGGCAAGCCGGGAGTAAAGGCGCCAGGTGCTCAGACGCGGTCTTTGCATCGCGGGTTTCACCCCGCACCCTGACGCCTTTGCCAAACCGATCACCCCGAGGGGCATCCGGCCCAGCTTTGCCTCCGGCCTCATGGAGACCGTCGGCGATCCCGCCACCCGAAGGCAACGACACCGATCCATACCCGTCGCCGGGCATGACCGCCTCGAGGCCCGAAGGCCTCTTGGCCACGAACAAGGGACAGGCCCCTGCCCGTTTGCATCGACCCGGCGATACGCGGGTCGCCCTGGCCCCGAAAGGCGCGGGCATCCCCGAGCATCGGCCTGAACTGGCTTGAGCGGTCGATAAGGTCGTGCGACCCCCGGTTCCGCCCGCGCCGGTCCCGAGGGGCCTTTGCGGCGCTGCGTCGGGTCAGCGACCCGGTGCAGTCATTCAAATGACACACCCGAAACCGCCTCCGGGCAAGAAAAAAGCACTGCGGCACAAAAAATTCTTGGGGATAACCTGTTGATATCGCGCTGGAAATACCTGTGGATAAGTCCCGAAAGCCAAGTGTTTCGGCACCTTTGCCGCGGGATAACCGCAATCCAGAAGAGAGCGGGCCTGCCCGGCCGGATTCTGCGGTTGCAAATTAACCTTTTTCTTAAAATTGACTCAGAGAAGCGCGACTCACGTGCTATGCTGGCTGGACATATCACCAGGGTGGGGACCCATGTTCAAAACAACTTTGTGCGCCGCTGCCGCGGCATTTCTCGTGATGGCCGATACTGCCAAGGCCGATACCTACATTCTCGTCAGCTGCTATCGCGGCCCGTGGACCGAAGTGATCTGGGACAAGGCGAACCCGAACTTCGTCGACTCGCTGGTCCAGGCTGGCTACAGCCCGCAGGAAGCGACCAGCATCGCGAACTACATCTGCCGCGACCCGAGGCTGGTGGACAACCCGATCGCCCTGGCTAAGGAAGTGCGATCGGCGATGGCCAACGCGCCACGGGGGTGAGGGACGGTCCGGGCGGAGCGTAGGGAATTGGCCGGGCGGCGACGCCCGGCCTTGATCTGGCGGGAAAAACTTAGGGCGCCAGTGAACGACGCTCTACATCCAATTAGGCTTTTGAAGCCCCAATATCTTCTAGCAATAGCTTTTCTTCAAAGTATCTAGCTGAGGTTGAAACTAGACTTTGGGGCAACCCGATGTCATGATCCCTTCGATATACCTTGGCACAATTACTTGTGAAGCAAAATGCGTGTTGAAATACATATAGGACAAGCGTCCATTACCGCTGAAGGTGAACTGGCGGAAGTTCAAGTCATATTGACTGACTATTGGAAACCTGTACTGGAAAATCCTGTGATCGCTCCCGAGCGCTTTCAACTTGACGAAGAAAAACAGGATCATTCCACGAAAAAGACAACTCGAAAGCGCACATCCTCCAAGACCAAGACGTCCGGCGAAAGCGACAATAATACTAGCCAATTGAACGGGTTAGAAATAGCAAATGCAATCAAGGAACGAACTGACTTCGGCCAGATCAAAGCCAAGATTCTTGACGTGCAAGGTCAGTGGAAAGAGAAATGCATGCTAGTAGCAGTCGTAGCAGACTCGCCAATTAACTCTGGCGACGTGAAACGCGTCATGGATGCCTTGCGAATTAAATCAAGTCTCCCGACGTTGTCGAAGACATTGAGCAATAATTCGACTGAATTTTTGACCCGGAACGGCCCAAAAAACTCAACTCTCTATACTGTCACGGGAGCCGCGAAGGATGCTTTCATGACACGTCTAAACGAAACTGATGAGTGACGCTGCAGGATTTGGAAGTGCGATAGCCCACGAAGAAGGAAGCACGGAAACTACTTTGGCCGTGAAAGTGGCATGGTTTCTTAGCGAAACAAATCCGGGCGTAGAGGTAAAATTGGCCTCGATCTGTGACTTCATGGAAGAGCACGGCATACGAGCGAATATCAATAGGTCTCGTTTACAAAAGAGGCTTATTAAAAGCAAAGATATTTCAGCACCGAAGGGGAAACCACTGCAAGTCGCTACAGTAAAGCGAAAGCAGCTGGCCGCTAAGTATAATTCGTATCTCGATAAATCGCTACCAACAGTAGACGATAGTATTTTGCACCTAAACGATTTTGAATACGCGAGACCATACGTTCAAGCGATAGCTAAGCAAGTAAACGGAGCCTACCAATTTGAGCTTTTTGACGCGTGCGCTGTAATGATGCGGCGGCTGGTCGAAGTACTTATCATTGACGCCTATGAAAAAGCTGGGGAGCGCTTTAGAATTTTAGATTCATCGGGCAATTACCTCATGATGAACGGCCTTATTAACTCTCTTAGAAGTGGAGACCCGTTCAAGCTTTCAAGGAATGCGCCAAAAGCACTCGAACAACTCAAAGAGCTTGGCGACAACGCAGCACACAGCAGAACATACATCACGAAACGCCTTGATATTGAGGGCTTTGCTCCAAGTTTTCGACGATTGGTTTCAGAAGTTTCTTTGTTGAGTTAGCGTCCAAAAGGACTTTATTGGCAGCATAAAAATGCAATGATTGCTCTTTGATCAAAAGTAATCATCAAAGAAGTAAGTCAATTATCCATCTTCAGCGCCGAGATGAATGCCTCCTGCGGGATATCCACCTTCCCGAACTGGCGCATCTTCTTTTTCCCCGCCTTCTGCTTGTCCAGGAGCTTGCGCTTCCGGCTGGCGTCGCCGCCATAGCATTTGGCGGTCACGTCCTTGCGCAAGGCCGACAACGTCTCGCGGGCGATCACCTTGCCGCCGATGGCGGCCTGGATCGGGATCTTGAACATGTGGCGCGGGATCAGGTCCTTGAGCTTTTCGCACATGGCGCGCCCGCGCATCTCGGCCCGGTCGCGGTGGACCATCATGCTGAGCGCGTCCACCGGCTCGTCATTCACCAGCACCGACATCTTCACAAGGTTGTCCTCGCGATAGCCTTCGAGCTGGTAGTCGAAGGACGCATAGCCCCGCGTCACCGATTTCAGCCGGTCGTAGAAGTCGAACACCACCTCGTTCAGCGGCAGGTCATAGACCGCCATCGCCCGGCTGCCGGCATAGGTCAGGTCCATCTGGATGCCGCGCCGGTCCTGGCAGAGCTTCAGCACGTCGCCCAGGAATTCGTCCGGCACCAGGATCGTCGCCTTGATCCGCGGCTCCTCCACATGGGCCACGGTCGAGGGGTCGGGCATGTCGGCGGGGTTGTGCAGGTCGATCTGCGTGCCGTCCTTCATGTAGACGTGGTAGATCACCGACGGCGCGGTGGTGATCAGCTCGATATCGTATTCGCGCTCGATCCGGTCGCGGACCACCTCGAGGTGCAACAAGCCCAGGAACCCGCAGCGAAAGCCGAAGCCCAGCGCGGTGGAGCTTTCCATCTCGTAGCTGAAGGACGCGTCGTTGAGCGCCAGCTTCTCGATGGCGTCGCGCAGATCCTCGAACTCGGCCGAGTCCACCGGGAACAGCCCGCAGAAGACCACCGGCTGCGACGGGTTGAAGCCGGGCAGCGGCTCGGGCGTCTGGTTCTTTTCCAGCGTGATGGTGTCGCCCACGCGGGTGTCGCGGACCTGCTTGATCGAGGCGTTGAGATAGCCGATCTCGCCCGGCCCCAGTTCCTTGACCGATTTCATCGACGGGCGGTAGACGCCGATATCGTCGACGTCATAGGTGCCGCCCGTTTTCATCATGCGGATGCGGTCGCCCTTTTTCAGAACCCCGTCGATGATCCGCACGATGCAGATGACGCCCAGGTACTGGTCGTACTTGCTGTCCACCAGCATCGCCTTCAGCGGCGCGTCGCGCGTGCCCTTGGGCGGCGGCAGAAGGGTGACGATCGCCTCCAGCACCTCGCGGATGCCCTGGCCCGTCTTGGCCGAGACGGGGATGGCGCCCGAGGCGTCGATGCCGATCACGTCCTCGACCTGTTCGGCGACGCGGCTGATATCCGAGGCGGGCAGGTCGATCTTGTTGAAGACCGGGACGATCTCGTGGTCGGCGTCGATCGCCTGGTACACGTTGGCCAGGGTCTGCGCCTCGACCCCTTGGGTGGAATCCACCACCAGCAGCGAGCCCTCGACCGCCCGCATCGAACGCGAGACCTCGTAGGCGAAGTCGACATGGCCGGGCGTGTCGATCAGGTTCAGCACGTAATCCTCGCCATCGAGCGCGGTATACTCGATGCGCACCGTGTTGGCCTTGATGGTGATGCCGCGCTCGCGCTCGATATCCATCGCGTCGAGCAGCTGTTCCTTCATGTCCCGGTCCGGCACCGTATCGGTGGCCTGGATCAGCCTGTCGGCCAGCGTCGATTTCCCGTGGTCGATATGCGCCACGATGGAGAAATTGCGGATATGCGAAAGCGGTGTCATGGTTGGGATATGTATGGGTTTGAGGGAGGGGTCAAGGTGACATCATGAGTGACGACGCATGGGATATCCTCGAGAGGAAATTTCGCGAACTTGGTATTGAGTTTTGCGTGGCAATCGCAAGCCGTGCAGCGTTGCGAGATCTTTTCTTCGTATTTCACCTTACGGCTCTGCGAGACACAACTAACGAATATGCTTTCGACATAAGACATGCGCTTTTGGAAGATCTTCGCGCAAATTTAGTCTCCGTAATTTGTTCTCAGTTCCCAGGAAAAGAGGAAAAGGTCGCGGCTCAGCAAGCAGCGGCGCCGCTGGTCCGCGGATATTTAGCAAAGAAAATTTCGAGATGTGCGATAAGTGCGGCTGCGAGCACAGCCCAGAAGCGCCGGGTGTCAGTTGCAAGGTTTGCAGCACGCTCCGTGAAGTTTTCTAGGACAGAGAAAGCAGCTTTTATAGCAGTCGAAGATTCAAATTCATCTCCGGAAGACGTTTGGCGAATTCCCTTATGGTCAAGTGGCTCTGCTCCTCCTGATGTAAAGGCAAACTGGGACGACTTTTCGGCTCTTTCGCAACAGGTAAGCTACTGGTCTTTTTGGAAAACCTGGTTCGATGGATTTCTTCGAGGCCAGCCACTCGACTGGGAGCTTCAGCGGCGAGTGGCGTTGATTGATAACCATATCTGGGAGGCCGGGCCAGAAGCGGTAGCGACCGAGATTGAGCGGATCAAGGCGGCGTATCTCGCCGAGAAAGCGCCGCAAGCTGAGCGAGTAGAATTCAACGCGGAGACTGCGAAGTTCTATACCGTTCCGTTGAGCGTGGCGAAACCGGACTTTCTGGGCGCGACACTGACACAGGTTCAGGACGCGCTGGATGATGTACTGGCCAACCCGTCGAACGGGTTGCACGACAACGCGCGTGAGGTTCGCGTGCTGCGCCGCGTATTCACGAAATACGGCAACGATCCGCAGCAGATCGAGATGGGATTTGTCAGCGTCCACAAAGGACTGACGCGGCAAATTCTGAACGACGAGTTGCCTGCCAGTGAAGAAAATCTCGCCTTTCAGGACGCGCTGGAAGAAGGGGCAAGGGGTATACGCGCAACCCACCCCGACGTGGCGGAGAACCGTCAAATCTTGACCGATCAGACGATCCGGGAATTGCCGGAAGGCGCGAAGGAAAAGCTTGAAGACGCTTTGCCTATGCTTGTTGCCATTTCGGACAATAATTTAGCCGATGATTGGCAGAATGACATTCCGCAACTCCTCAATGATGCGACGCAACCTTTGCCCTCCGGCGCGCCACCTTTGCCGGGAGCAGACGAGACAACGCGGATATTCAGCCGGGCAGCGAAGATTGCTCTGCATCTAAAGATTGCAGACACAGTCCACAAGATTGATGGAAGCGCTGGATATAAAGCCGCGCGGATAGTCACTACGATCGCAGCACTCGTCACACTCGGACTAGCCATCCTGTAGTTCAGCTCAAATTTGAAGTAAGAACACATCCATTATCTTGTCTGTACTACTCGTGCAAAATCCTCCTGCAAGATCAGATTTCCAATACGCGAAAGGAGCGTCTCTAGCGGTTTTCAAGGTTGACCGAGGTGGCTTGAATGCACGGGACACGGGGGAGAAACGCCCTATGTCCAGGGACACAACAGGAGGCGACCATGCACAACGAGACGACACTGACCGGCGTTCTGGTCACCGGCAAGGTTCAAGGTGTGAACTACCGCGCCTGGACGCGGGAAGAGGCGCGGTCACGCGGCCTGCGCGGGTGGGTCAGGAACGAGGAAGACGGGTCGGTCCGGGCCGTTCTGTCCGGCCCGGAAGAGGCCGTGGCGGACATGCTGCGCGCGATGGAAAAGGGGCCGCCCGCCGCCAAGGTCGAACGGGTGGAGCCGGAGCCCGCCGAAGCACCCGATCAGGACGGGTTCGAGATCCTGCGCTGACGGCGCGTCTTTTCGCGACGTCATCCCGGACCTGATCCGGGATCTCCTGGCCGTGGGGCCTGGCGCCGCTTGTGCCGCCAAAACAGGCACCGCACGCCGCGGCCTCGCCCAACGACAGGCGCAAAGCTGACTTTCCCGCCCCATGCGCTACACTCCCCGGCAGGAGGTACTGCCGATGTTTCGTCTTGCCCTGTTCCTCGCCGCCTTCGCGACGCCCGTCCTGGCCCAGAAAGTCGTGGCTCAGGAGGCCGAGCGCAAGCCCAGTCACTGCCTGTCCATCGCGCGATCCGCCCCCGGGATCGACTACGTTCAGAAGGCCAGTTTCCGCGATCCGGTGCCGCAGGACCGCGTGCGCCTCCACTACATCGCCCACGCCTCTTTCCTGATCCAGGCCCAGTCCGGCACCAGCGCGGTCACGGATTTCACCGGCTTCATCGGCAACGTGGATTTCCTGCCCGACGTGGTGACGATGAACCACGCCCATGAGACCCACTGGACGCCCTTCCCCGACCCGGGCATTCCCAACGTCCTGACCGGCTGGGGCGAGAGCCATGGCGCGGGCATCGACCACTATCTCGATCTGAGCGACATGGTCATCCGCAACGTCTCGACCGATATCCGCCCGCGCTACGGTGCCCCGGCCGAGCCCGAGGGCAACTCGATCTTCGTGTTCGAGACGGCGGGGCTTTGCATCGGCCACCTGGGCCACCTGCATCACATGCCCACCGACGAGCAGTTCGCGGCCCTGGGGCGGGTCGATGTGCTGCTGGCGCCGGTCGATGGCGGCTATACGCTGCCCCTGCCCCGGATGATCGAGACGGTCAAGCGCCTGCGGTCGTCCATCGTCATCCCGATGCACTGGTTCGGCGATGGCACGCTTCAGGCCTTCCTGGCGGCGATGGAGCAGGAGTTTGCAGTGGTGCGCACCGAGGACAGTGCGCTGACGGTCTCGCTGGATACGCTGCCGGGGCAGCCCACCGTCATGGTGCTGCGGCCCCGGTGGCTGTCAGAGACCGACTGATCCTACCGCTTGCGGTCGCGACGCGAGCTCATCGGCTGGAACGCGACGCCGACATGGGCCTCGCAATAGGGCTTGCCGGCTTTGACCGGCAGGCCGCAGAACCAGAAATCATCCGTCGCCGGATCGCCCACGGGCCACTTGCAGGTCCGCTCGGTCAATTCCATCAGCGACAGCCGCTTCGCCTTCTTCTCGATCTCGCTGACCTTGGCCAGCGCCTCGGGGTCGATCTCGTTCGCCGAAGGTTGCGGCGGCAGGGGCTGGCCCGCCGGGATGATCGCCTTGACGCGGCTTGCCGCGGCGGTGGGCGCGGGCTCTTCCTTGGGCTCGGGCTTTTTCGCCTCGGGCTTGGGCGCGGAAGGCTTGGCCTTGGCGGCCGGTTTCGCCTTGGCGGCGGGCTTGGCCTTGGCCGGTGCCTCGGACGCGGCGGCGCCATTGCCCGAGCCGCTGCGGTTCGACAGGCCAAGGCGGTGCACCTTGCCGATCACCGCGTTGCGGGTCACGCCGCCCAGTTCCTTGGCGATCTGGCTGGCCGACTGGCCCTCGCCCCACATTTTCTTCAGCAGTTCGACGCGCTCGTCACTCCAGGACATGAGCCACCTTTCATTGATTCATCACGCCGCCGGGATCCCCCGGGGCGTGGTCTTTTTGCAAGTTGCCCTATTCTAATCACTGGGCGTTGAGTTACAAGGCACCGCAAGACGACAATCGAGGCCGAGATGCAGGAATTCCACGAAATGGGCAGCCGCCGCTTCGGGCGGGTCAACTGGCTTGGCCTGGCCACGCTGGCGCAGCGCGAAACCCAGCGGTTTCTGGCCGTCTGGACGCAGACGCTGATGGCGCCGCTGGCCACGGCGGGGCTGTTCATGGTGATCTTCTCCATCGCCATCGGCGAGCGCCGGGGCGACGTGATGGGCGTGGATTTCACCACCTTCATCGCGCCCGGCATCCTGATGATGACGGTGATCCAGAACAGTTTCGCCAATACCTCGTCGTCCATCGTGATTTCGAAGGTGCAGGGCAACATCGTCGACACGCTGATGCCGCCCCTGTCGCCCGCCGAGCTGGTGCTGGGCTACCTGGCCGGGGCCATCGCACGGGGCGTTCTGGTGGCGCTGGCCATCGCGGTGGGGCTGGCGCTGTTCCTGGGGATCGTGCCGGCGCATCCTTTGATCTGGCTGGGCTTCGTGACGCTGGGCGCGGCGTTCCTGGGTGCGCTTGGCATGGTCGCGGGGATCTTCGCGCAGAAGTTCGACCAGATGGCGGCGATCACCAACTTCATCGTCACGCCGCTCGCCTTCCTGTCGGGCACGTTCTACTCGGTCGAAGCGCTGCCCGGCGCGCTTTACACGATCAGCCACGTGAACCCGGTCTTCTACCTGATGGACGGGGGCCGGTACGGCATGATCGGCGTGTCCGACAGCAGCGTGTCGATGGGCGCGGCGATCGTGCTGGGCGCGACGCTGGCGGTGTCCCTGCTGGCCTGGGCGCTTTTCCGCAAGGGTTATCGGCTGAAGGCCTGAGCGGGCCCATTTTCCGCGCGGAAAATGGCGGCGAAAATGCGCATTTTCGCGCCTCCCGTGGCGCCGGTCAGCCCTGCCCGGCCGGGCTCAGCGCGCAGACATGGCGCACCTTGCGCCCGTCGCGGAAATAGTCGTGCATGCCCCGACGGTCCTCGCCCAGGATCAGGTCGTGGTCGATCCAGGCGCAGTCAAGGTTCAGCGCCTCGGCCATGAACTCGGTGGCCCTGCGGGACGGCACGCCGACAACCGTATGACTGCGCCCCTCCACTTCGGTCACGGCATTGAGCGGATTCGACACCTCTTCCTTCAGCACCTGGATCATGGCGTTGTCCTGCACCATGAACTCGCTGTCGATGATGACCAGCCCGGGCGCCAGCGCCCGGATCAGCGACAACAGGCGGAAGTGGTCCATCACGTGGTAGAAAATGCCGTAGAGCGCCACCACGTCGAACCGCTCGCCCGCCGCGCCCCGTGCCTCGAGGTCGGCGAAAAGGTCGCCACAGGTCAGGCGCACGCGGGGCTTGAACTCCGTGTCGGGGAAGGCGTCGAACCGCGCCACCAGCTCGGGCCGCGCCTCGACCCCCACCACCTCGGCCGCACCGGCAGCGGCCAGCGCGTAGGACCACCGCCCGTCATGGGCGGCGATGTCCAGCACGCGGGCCCCTTCGATCTGCGGGCCGAACGGGTCGATGATCAGCTTGTGACGCTGGTTCAGCCGATAGATCGTGGTTGCGTTGTCGTCATAGGGCGGAAGCTCGGCCAGGAAGTCGAACAGGCCGCTCATCGGCACAGTTGCTCGGCCCGCTCACCATAGGCGCGATAGGCTTTCCAGAACGACTCGTCCCGGCCCCGGTCCGACTGGCGGATTTCCTGCGCCTGGTGCGGGTCGCGATAGAACGACGCCGCGCGGCGCTGGTCGGAGGGGTTCAGCGTCTGGTCCGCCGCCGCCTGGATACAGCCGCATAGCGCCCGCGACCGCGCCTTGCGGTCGGACGCCATGCAGGCGTTCGAGATCGGGCCCGACGCCATGGGCACGGCGCGGCTGACCGAACCGCTGCGCCCGTCGAAGCGATCGGGCTGGCCGCAGCCGGCAAGACCGACAGCCATAAGGGTCATCAATACCTTTTTCATCGGGACTGTCCTGCTCTGTCCTCGTGGTGCCGGCGGGATCGCGGGTTTGCCCCGTCTTTGCCGCACCGTTTCGTTAACCTTCAACACCGGAGATAGTGCCCCATCCCCCGGGGTTTTTCAATCGGGATGACGCGGGCCGCGACGCTCAGTCCTGCGGCGGGTTCTCCTCGGGGCGCGTGGTGTCGTACCGATTGCCCGGCGAGGTAAAGCGCGTCCACCGCGCCGGCAGGATCGAACCGGAGGTCAGCGCCAGGTTTTCACCCGTCGCCGGCATGAACCAGATCTCGGCTCCGATGCCGTCGCTGTCGCGTTCACGCACCACGGCGCGGCGCGGAATGCGGATTTCGACGCGAACACCCTCGCGATACGGCAGACCCGTGGCCATGCAAGTGGCCGGGGCGCCGACATAGCTTTCGACAGGCGCAACCTCGTTGAACACGCGCAGGTCATGCAGCACCACCTGCCCGTCCACGGCCAGCGATCCGGGTGCCAGAAGGTCGCGCACATGCGGGCGCACATAGGCTGTCAGCCGCTCGCTTTGCGCCCAGACACCGCAGAGCGCCAGTTGCCCGTCGATGGCCCGGCGCGGCTCGACCGCCACGGTGATGCCGCCGCCGGTGCTGAAATCGCCGCCGCCCAGCGTGATATCGCCGGTCAGCGGCACGGCGTCGGGGGCCGCCATGACGCTACCTGACAGGCTGAACACGGCCAGTGACGCGGTCACAAAGGCGCGGAATGACATGATGCAACTCTCCGTTATGAGTTTCCCAAGGCTACACAGCCTTATCATGCGCTTCAACAGGACCGCCAACACCTCTGCGTGAAACCGCCAGCGTGTAACGACAAAAAAAATCCGGACGCGCTGAAACTTCTCTCGATCACCCTCCGTGTCTTTGGTCAAGCGCCGGCCAGGGAGGCCGGTTGCGTAAGCTGAAAAAGAGAGAGGAATACAATGTATACTCGTACCATCACCGCCGTTTCCGCCCTGTCGATGCTGGGGGGCGCCGCCTTCGCGCAAAGCGATAGCGCAGATATGGGCTTTGCCCTTGCCAATGACGGCATGACGCTTGTGTCCATGGCCGATATCACGTCGCCGACTGACGTGCAGACCATGGACCTCTCCGAGGCGCTGGACGCGATTGCATGGCGCCCCGTCACCGGCGAACTGCTTGGCTTCAGGAACGGCATGGTCGTCACCATCGACACCGCCAGCGGCGAGATGACCGATCTCGAAGCGGCGTTCAATGACGACGCGATGGTCGCCGACGGCTCGAAGGTCGCGTTCGACTTCAACAACAAGATCGACGCCGTGCGCGCCGTGTCGTCGGGCGAGGACAACCTGGTGTATTTCCCCAAGGATTTCAGCGCCGAGGACAAGGCCGGCAAGGTCGTGCGCGTCACTGACCTGGCCTATGCCGAAGGCGACGCCAATGCCGGCGCCGACCCGATGATCTATGCCAACGCCTATACCAACGCGATCAACGGTGAGACCGCCGGCAGCACGTTCCAATACGCGCTGGACGCCGAGACGGACTCGCTGGTCAGCCTGGCCAACAACGAAGGCACGCTGGAAACCATCGCCGAGGTGACCGTCGACGGCGAGGCCGTGGACCTGAGCGACTGGGGCGGCTTCGACATCATGTCGCCGTCCGAGGGCGAGGACATGGCCTATGCCATCCTGCAGATGGAAGGCGCCGAGACGGCCGGCTTCTACACCATCAACCTGGAAACGGGTGAAGCCATGATGGAAGCCGACCTGGGCATGGGCGGCTTCACCGCGCTGGCCATCGCACAGGCGCGCTAAGCCGAAGGTTGCGTAACGAGTTCTCTGTTGAGTTCGTAACGAGTGATGAGGGGGGCCTTCGGGCTCCCCTCTTTTAATGAAAGGGTAGCTGCACCGCGCGGAACAGAGGCGCGGCCCTGCCGCGCCGCCGCGCGATCGCCAGACCGCCCCCCGGGCTGGCGATTGGCTGACGTTGGTACTTCGATTTGAGGTTTTTCGGCTGTGGCTAAGATAAAGTGCTCTGAAGAAGCGTCGGTTCGCCATCCCGCGGTCTGGCAATCGCGCGGCTTTCGGAACCTAGCGGATTACCCCACATCCGTCCGGCCGCGCCGGTCACCGCGCAGCGCGGCATAGAGAACATGCGTCCGCCAGCGCCCCGCGATCTGCAAATAGCTCTGCGCCACGCCCTCGTACTTGAACCCGCAGCTTTCCAGCAGACGCCGCGACGGGGCGTTTTCCGGCAGGCAGGCCGCCTCCAGCCGCGACAGGTCCAGCCGCTCGAAGGCGTAGTGCGACACCGCCTGCAGCGCCTCGCGCATGTAGCCCTTGCGCGCATGAGGCTGGCCGGTCCAGTAGCCCAGCGTGCCCGACTGCGCGGGGCCACGCCGGATATTGTCCAGCGTGATCGCCCCCACCAGCATGTCGTCCTCGCGCCGGAACAGAAACAAGGGCACCGCCGAGCCCGACGAGATCGACCGCTGCGACCAGTAGACCCGGTTGGCGAACCCCTTGCGCGACAGGTGGTCGGCGGCCCATTGCGGCTCCCACGGGGTCAGGAAATCTGCGCTGCTTTCGCGCAAGGACGACCAGTCGCGGAAGTCCGTCAGGACGGGCTGACGCAGGGTCAGGCGCTCCGTCTCGATCCGGATCTTCCGGCGCGGCAGGAACATCAGGCCGCGCGCCTTTCCTGCAAGGTCTGCAGTGACGGCGCATGGCTGACTGGACCGTAGAGCGCCAGCGCGGCGGGCGCTTCGGTGGCAATCACCTCGGCATGGGATTTGAGGTCCTTCAGCGTGACCGCGTCGATCCGCTCGACCACCTCGCCGAGGTCCGGCACCCGGCCCCAGATCTGCATCATCCGCGCCGACCGCTCGGCCCGGTTCGACGGGCTTTCCAGCCCCATCAGCAACCCGGCCTTCATTTGCGCCCGCGCCCGGTCCAGCTCGGCCTGGCTGAAATCCTCGGCGGCGCGCTTCATCTCGTCCACCGTCAGGCGGCCAAGGCTTTCCATCTCCTCGGCGGACGTGCCGGCATAGATCGTCAGCATCCCGGTATCCGCATAGGCCCCGGCCTGCGCGAAGATCGTATAGCACAGCCCCCGCCGCTCGCGGATCTCCTGGAACAGGCGCGACGACATAGAGCCGCCCAGCGCCGAAGCATAGATCTGCGCGGTGTGAATGTCGGGGCTGGAATAGTTCGAGCTCTCGAAGGCCATGGCGAAATGCGCCTGTTCCAGCGTGCGCACGGTGCGTGTCTCGCCGCCCAAGAACTTGGCGGCGGGCGGCGCGACGGTGTTGGAGGGCTGCATGTCGCCGAACGCCTCTTCGGCCAGCTTCACCAGCGCATCGTGATCCACGGCTCCGGCGGCGGACAGGATCATCTGCCCCGGGCGATAGCGCTGGTCGACGAACCGCGTCAGGTCAGCGCGGGAAAACCCGCGCACCCGGTCCTCGGGGCCCAGGATGGTGCGGCCCAGGGGATGGTTGGGATAGGCCTGCTCCTGCAGCCAGTCGAAGATGATGTCGTCGGGCGTGTCCAGCGCCTGCCCGATCTCCTGCAGGATCACGCCGCGCTCCACCTCGATCTCGCGCGCATCGAACACAGGGTTGCGCAGAATGTCAGACACCACGTCCAGCGCCAGCGGCACGTCGTCGGCCAGAACGCGGGCGTAATAGGCCGTCACCTCGCGGCTGGTATAGGCGTTGATATAGCCGCCCACATCCTCGATCGCCTCGGCAATCTGCAACGCGTTGCGCCGTTTGGTGCCCTTGAAGGCCATGTGTTCGAGGAAATGCGCGATGCCGTTCTGGGTGGCGTCCTCGTGCCGGGCGCCCGCCAGGACCCACACGCCGATGGCCGCCGATTGCAGGCCGGGCATGTGTTCGGTGACGATGCGAAATCCGTTGTCGAGAGTGGTCAGGTTGACGGTCAATTCGGAATGCGGTCCTTGATGAGGGTTTCGATGGCGGCAAGGTCGTTCTCGACCCGTGTCACGCGCTCCGACCGCTCATACAGGTCGGCCATGCGTTCCGGCAAGGGGGGATGTTGGCCGCTGGCCTCTTCCACCGCCGCCGGGAATTTCGCGGGATGCGCCGTGGCCAGCGTGATCATCGGCGTGGCCGCGTCGCGCATCTCCTCGGCCACCTTCACGCCCACGGCGGAATGCGGGCACAGGAGTTCCCCGGCGGCGTTCCACGTCTCCAGGATCGTGGCGCGGGTCTCGTCCTCGTCGCAGCGGCCCGACGCGAAACTCTCCCGCAGCGCCTCCAGCGCGCCCTGGCTGACGGAAAAGCCGCCCGCCTTCAGCTCGTCCATCAGCTGGGCCACCGCCGCGCCGTCCTGATCATAGGCATAGTAAAGCGCCCGCTCGAAGTTGGAACTGACCTGGATATCCATCGACGGGCTGATCGAGGGGATCACGCCGTCGGGCCTGTACTCGGATGTCGTCAGGCAGCGGTGCAGGATGTCGTTCTGGTTGGTGGCCACGATCAGCCGGTCGATGGGCAGCCCCATGCGCTTGGCGATGTAGCCCGCGAAGATATCCCCGAAATTGCCGGTGGGCACGGTAAAGCTCACCTTGCGCTCGGGCGCGCCCAGCGACACGGCGGAGGTGAAGTAATAGACCACCTGCGCCAGCACCCGCGCCCAGTTGATCGAGTTCACGCCGGCCAGCCCCACCGCGTCGCGGAACTCGAAATCGTTGAACATGTCCTTCACCCGCGCCTGGCAGGCGTCGAAATCGCCGTCGACGGCGATGGCGTGCACATTGTCCTCGACAGGCGTGGTCATCTGCCGGCGCTGCACCTCGCTGACGCGGCCGTGGGGGTAGAGGATGAAGACATCCACCTTGTCCAGCCCCCGGAACGCCTCGATCGCCGCCGAGCCGGTATCGCCCGAAGTGGCGCCGACGATGCACACCCGGTCGCCAGAACGTTTCAAGGACGCCTCGAACAGCTGGCCGATCAGCTGCATCGCGAAATCCTTGAAGGCGAGCGTGGGGCCGTGGAACAGCTCCAGCAGGAAATGCCCGGCATCCAGCTGTTTCAGCGGCGCCCGCGCGGCATGGCCGAACCCGGCATAGGTCTTGGCGATGATGGCGCGGAACTCGTCGTCGGTGAAGGCGTCGCCGATGAAGGGCCGCATGATGCGAAACGCCGCCTCCTCGTACGACACCCCGTGCAGCGCCTTGATGTCCTCCGCCGCCAGCGTCGGGATGCTTTCGGGCAGGTAGAGCCCCCCGTCTCGCGCCAGCCCGGTCAGCATGGCGTCCTCGAAACTCAGGATGGGCGCGTTGCCACGGGTCGAGTTGTATTTCATCGGTCCAGTCCTTTTGCGGCGCCGCGGCCGCGGAAGATATAGAAAGCGGTCATGCCCAGCCAGATGGCGGCCAGCGAGAACCACGTGATCGCGTATTGCAAGTGATCGTTCGGAATGTGGGCCGTGTCCACCGGCAAGGGCGTCACGGAGTCTTCGGGTTGCGACAGCGTGCGCGCCACCAGCAGCACCGGCTCGGTCGACAGCACCTCGGCCATCTGGCCCAGGTCGCGGGCGAACCAGGTGTTGCCGTCGACATCGTTTTCGGGCGTGGAACTGTTGCGGTCGTCGGGCCAGTGCAGGTTGCCGGTGACCGACAGCGTACCCCCGGGCGCGTCACTCAGCGTGTCGCCCTGCCGGATGAAGCCGCGATCCACCAGGATGCGCCGCCCGCCTTCGGTCTCGAAGGGCGAAATCACCAGGTATCCCGCGCCCACCTGCTTGCGGCTGACCAGCACCCTCAGCGCACCCTCGCCAAACTGTCCTTTTACGGAGACCGGCAAATATTTGTCGGCCTCGGGCTCGAAACTGTCCGGCAGGGCCACCGGCTCTGCCGCAATGCGCGTCTCGATCTGCGCCAGGATGCCTTCCTTCCACTCCAGACGCTGCACCTGCCACACGCCCAGCCAGATCAGCACGGCCGCACCGGCCAGGCCGAAGATCAGCGGAAGGACTGTTTTTCTTAGCATGATGCCCCATCTGACGCGAAAATGCGGAAGGCTCCCCCTCCGCATCTTCCTCTGGCTTCAAATATCCCCGCCGGAGGCAGAGAATTTTCGTACGAAAATTCTTCAGCCGCCCCAGATATAGACCGCGGCGAAGAGGAACAGCCAGACCACGTCGACGAAGTGCCAGTACCAGGCGGCCGCCTCGAAGCCGATATGCTGTTCCGGGGTGAAATGCCCCCGCATGACCCGCAACAGGCAGACGAACAGGAAGATCGTGCCGATCACCACATGCGCGCCGTGAAAGCCGGTCGCCATGAAGAAGTTGGCGCCGTAGATGTTGCCCGAGAACCCGAAGGCCGCGTGGCTGTACTCGTAGGCCTGCAGCGCGGTGAAGATCACCCCCAGGGCGATGGCGATGGTCAGGCCCCACTTGACGTCGTCGCGGTTGTTCTCGTGCACCAGCGCGTGGTGCGCCCATGTCGCGGCCATCCCCGAGCACAGCAGGATCAGCGTGTTGATCAGCGGCAGGTGCCAGGGGTCGAAGGTCTCGATCCCCGCCGGCGGCCAGACGCCATCGGTGATCGGGGACATCTCGCCCATAGGATAGATCGCGTGCTTGAAGAAGCTCCAGAACCACGCGGCGAAGAACATGACCTCGGACATGATGAACATGATGAAGCCGTAGCGCAGGCCGATCCGCACGACAGGCGTGTGATCGCCGGCGTGGCTTTCCTTGATCGTGTCCGCCCACCAGCCGAACATCACGTAGGCGACGCCCACGAAGCCGGCCAGCAGCATCCACGGCCCGCTGCCGTGGAAGAACAGGACCGCGCCGAACAGCATGACGAACCCGGCCATTGCCCCCAGGAGGGGCCAGATGGAGGGGTTCAGGATGTGGTAGTCGTGATTTTTTTCATGTGCCATCTAGCAAAGTCCCTCGTCGGTGGCTCTTAGTTCACGTTGTTATCAGGCGCCTCGCCCTTGTCGAGCGCCGCCTGCGTTTCGTCTTCGGGCAGGTCGATCTCGTAGAACGTATAGCCCAGTGTGATGGTTTTCGTGTACTTCGCATCGCGGTCGTCGACAATCTCGGGATCGACGAAAAACGTCACGGGCATCTGCACGCGCTCGCCCGGTTGCAGCACCTGCTGCGTAAAGCAGAAGCAATCGATCTTGGTAAAGAAGCCGCCGGCCTCGAACGGGGTGACGTTATAGGTGGCCGATCCCGCAATCGGGCGGTCGGTGGGGTTGTAGGCCTCGTAGAAGGCAAGGCCCGTCTCGCCGATGCGAAGCTCCATCTGGCGCTGCACCGGCTTGAACTCCCACGGGAAGCCGCGCTCGTTGCTGGCGTCGAAGCGGATCTTGATGGTGCGGTCCAGGATCTCGTCCGAGCCCAGGTCGGCCACGTTGGTCTCGCCGCCATAGCCGGTCACACGGCAGAACCAGTCGTAAAGCGGCACCGACGCCCAGGCCAGCGCGCCCATCGTGACGCCCACGGCCACCAGCCGCATCACCGTCTTGGTATTCCGGTCCATCGCCATCAGCTTGCCTCCTCTGTCGTCACCGCGAAATCGTCATCCGAGACCTTGGCAATGGTCAGCCCGAAGACAAGTGCGACAAAAGCGGCAAGAACCAGGCCCAGCCCGAGGTTGCGCGAAAAGCGGCGCTTGTGCATTTCGTGTTGGCGCGACAGCGACATGGCTCACCACCCTCCCAGGCCGTAGGGCGCCAGCAGCGCCTCGGCGGCAATCGCGCCGAAATGCGCGAAGAGGTACAGCAGCGACAACTTGAAGAACTTGCGCTCGGCCAGGTACTTGTCCGCCTCCGAGGCGGTCTCGTCCCGGCGCCAGATGTCCACCGCGCCTTTCAGGAAGGTGGCGTTCAGCACCAGGGCGACGGCCAGGTAGAGCGGCCCGCCCACGCTGGTAAAGCCCAGGCCGATGGCGAGCGCCGCCAGCAGCACGGTGTAGACCAGGATATGCACGCGGGTCGACCGGCGCCCGTGGGTCACGGTCAGCATCGGCACCCGCGCATTGTCGTAATCCATCTTGGTGAACAGCGCCAGGGCCCAGAAATGCGGCGGCGTCCACATGAAGGTCAGGCAGAACATCAGCACCGCCTCGACCGAGACCGAGCCCGTAGCCGCGGCCCAGCCGATCATCGGGGGGAAGGCCCCGGCGGCGCCGCCGATCACGATGTTCTGCGGCGTCCAGCGCTTCAGCCACATGGTGTAGATCACGATGTAGAAGAAGATGGTGAAGGCCAGCAGGCCTGCCGCCAGAAGGTTGGTCGCCAGCCCCAGCATCACCACGGCGAAACCCGACAGCGCCAGGCCGAAGGCGAACGCCTCGTCCCGCGTCACCTTGCCGGCGGGGATGGGCCGCTTTGCGGTGCGTTTCATCACCGCGTCGATATCGGCGTCCCACCACATGTTGAGCGCGCCCGACGCGCCCCCGCCCACGGCGATGAACAGGATCGCGGCAAAGCCCACCACCGGATGCACCGAAACCGGCGCGGCGATCAGCCCGACGAAGGCCGTGAACACGACCAGCGTCATCACGCGCGGTTTCAGAAGCGCGAAGAAATCGCCGAAGCTGGCCTCGTCCTCGAAGCCCTGAACCTTGCTGGTGTTGAGACTTGCGTCGCTCATGTCTTCTCCGAAACACGGGATGCGCCCGGAGGCGCATCCTGCGGGGGATGGCATGGGGCGCGCGGGCTGCGCACCCCGGCTGTCTTTTACTCGGCGGCGGCCAGCTTCACGCGGTCGGGAAGCGTCGACGGGTCACCTGCATATTCCTCGATCGCGCCTTCCAGCCAGGCATCATAGGCGTCCTGGCTGACGACCTTGACCGTGATCGGCATGTAGGCGTGCGCCTGGCCGCACAGTTCCGAACACTGGCCGAAATAGATGCCTTCCTTCTCGGCGCTGAACCACAGTTGCGCGATCCGGCCCGGAACCGCGTCCTGCTTCACGCCGAAGGCGGGAATGGTCCAGCTGTGGATCACGTCCGCGCCGGTGATCTGCATCACGACGGTCTGGCCCACGGGCACGACGACTGCGGTGTCGGTGGCCAGCAGGAACTCGTCCTCGGAATAGCCCGCCTCTTCCAGCTGCGCGCGCACGTCGTCGGTCAGGCGGTTGTCGCCGCCCGTGGCCGGGGCGCCGATCATGTAGCTGTCGAAGGCGAAATCGTGGTCCATGTATTCATAGCCCCAGTACCACTGGTAGCCGGTGACCTTGATGTTCACGTCGCCCTCGGGAATTTCCTGCTGCTTGAACAGCACCGGCAGCGAGAACGCCGCGATGAACACCAGGATCACGATCGGCACCACGGTCCAGGCCACCTCGATCGGCGAGTTGTGGGTAAAGCTGGACGGCGTCGGGTTGGCCCGCTTGTTGTAGCGCACGATGCAGTAGACCAGCAGGCCACAGACGAAAATGGTGATCGCGGTGATGATCACCAGCACCATGCCGTCGAGCCAATGCAGGTCGCGCGCCAGTTCCGTGGCAGCCGGTTGAAAACCGATCGCGCCCTGTTCGGGCTTGCCGATGATTTCAAGATTTTCCTGTGCCATCGCCGGAAGCGCCGTTGCAGCGGCCATCATGGACGCCAGAAAGCTGGTGAATTTGCGCATGTTGCACCCTGATCCCGTTAGTTCGGTTTTATCTTCTGCAGAACGTCCCAAGGCGCATGCCATGGAATCCCGTTGTTCGCGCCGTAAATAACAATATTCTTACGGGGCGTACAAGGAAATGCGTTGCGGCAAACGGACGCTTTTGAAACCGTTAAAATATTGGCGTTTCCGGCGTCGCGAGCAGGAGCAGGCAGATGACATCAGACGTTTTTCGTCCCTTCGAGACCGAGATCGAGCGCGAGGCGGCGCTGGCCAGGCTGCGCGAGGCCGTGGCCGGCGCGGATGACGGCGAGCTCTTCCTGGAGCGTCGCCGGGCGGAATCCCTGCTGTTCGACGACGGCCGGGTCAAGACCGCGTCCTATGACGCCGCGCAGGGCTTCGGGCTGCGCGCCGTGCGCGGCGAGGTGGCGGGCTATGCCCATTCATCCGAGATTTCCGAGGCCGCGATGGGCCGCGCCGTGGAAACCGCGCGCCTGGCCGTGGGCGATGGCGGCGGCACGATGGCCGATGCCCCCGCCGCCACCAACCGGCGGCTCTATTCCGACGCCGACCCCATCGCCGGGCACGAATTTCCCGTCAAGCTCGATACGTTGCGCGAGATCGACGCCTACCTGCGCGACATGGACCCCCGCGTGGTGCAGGTGACGGCAGCCATCGCCGCCTCCCTGCAGGAGGTCGTGATCCTGCGCGCCGACGGGCACGAGGTTTCCGACACCCGGCCCATGACGCGCCTCAATATAAGTGTCATCGTCGAAAAGGACGGTCGCCGCGAAACCGGCAGCGTCGGCGGCGGCGGGCGCGTCATGCTCGACGGCCTCATTGCCCCCGAGGACTGGCAGGCCAAGGCCCGCGAGGCGCTGCGCATCGCCCTGGTCAACCTCGAGGCCGAGGCGGCGCCCGCGGGCGTGATGGACGTGGTCCTTGGCCCCGGCTGGCCCGGCATCCTGTTGCACGAGGCGATCGGCCACGGGCTGGAGGGGGATTTCAACCGCAAGGGCAGTTCGGCCTTCGCCGGCCTCATGGGCCAGCGCATCGCCGCCCCCGGCGTCACCGTGCTGGATGACGGCACCATCCCCGACCGGCGCGGTTCCATCACCGTGGATGACGAGGGCACGCCCTCGGGCAGGAACGTGCTGATCGAGGACGGCATCCTCGTGGGCTACATGCAGGACCGCCAGAACGCCCGCCTGATGGGGGTCGAGGCCACCGGCAACGGCCGCCGCCAAAGCTATGCCCACGCGCCGATGCCGCGCATGACCAACACCTACATGCTGGGCGGCGAGGCCACGCGGGACGAGATCGTGGCGGATCTCAAGGACGGGATCTATGCCGTGGGCTTCGGCGGCGGGCAGGTCGACATCACCAACGGCAAGTTCGTCTTTTCCTGCACCGAGGCCTACCGCGTGAAGAACGGCAGGATCGGCGCGCCGGTCAAGGGCGCCACCTTGATCGGCGACGGCGCGACCGCGCTGCAACAGATCCGCGCGCTCGGCAACGACATGGCGCTCGACCCCGGCATGGGCAATTGCGGCAAGCAGGGCCAATGGGTGCCCGTGGGCGTGGGCCAGCCCACCGTGATGATCGGCGGTCTGACCGTGGGCGGCTCGCAGGCGGGGAGTTGAGGGAGTCGATTGCAAGGAGCCGCGCGATCGCCAGACCGCGGGCTGGCGGCCCAACAGTGGTTCAAAGTACTTTATCCCTGCAACCTCCGCAAAACCTCGGATCGAAGCGCCAGCATCACCCAAACGCCAGCCCGTCCGGGCGGCCCCCCTTTCGGCGATTGCAGGCAATCGCCTTTCGGTCAGCGGACGATCGCGCGGCGGCCTGCGGCCTTTATTCCGCGCGAACCAAGTACCAAAGGCACGTAACATAATGACCGACCCGACCCAGAACCTCGACACCGACGCCCTCCGCGCCTTCGGGGAAGGCGTCGATTTCGGCCGCACCGCCAGCGATTACGCCACCCACCGCGCCGGCTTCCCGCCTGCCTTTTTCGAGCTTCTGACACAGCGCGGCTGGGCCGGCCCCGGCCAGACCGCCGTCGATATTGGCTGCGGCACTGGCACCGTCGCGCGCGGGCTGGCGGGCCTTGGGCTCGACGTCACCGGCATCGACCCCGCGCAGCCGCTTCTGGATGAGGCCCGCAAGCTGGACCGCGCCGCGGGCGTCCACGTCACCTACAGGACCGGCACGGCGGAGGCGACGGGCCTGCCCCCGGCATCCACCGATCTCGTCACGGCTGGCCAGTGCTGGCACTGGTTCGAGCGATCCGCCGCCGCGGCAGAGGTCGCGCGCCTGTTGCGCCCCGGCGGGCGGGCGGTGATCGCCCATTTCGACTGGTTGCCGCTGCCGGGCAACGTGGTGGCGGCGACCGAGGCACTGATCCTGCGCCACAATTCCGGATGGGCGGGCGCGGGCGGCACCGGGATCTATCCCGCCTGGCTGACGGACCTGGCGCAGGCGGGCCTCACCGCGCTGGAGACCGCATCCTTCGACGTCGCTCAGCCCTATACCCACGACGCCTGGCGCGGGCGCATCCGGGCCAGCGCCGGTGTCGCCGCCTCGCTCGACGCCGAAAGGACCGCGGTTTTCGATGCCGTGCTTGCCACCCTTCTGATGCAGGAATTTCCCGACGCGCCCATGAGCATACCCCATCGGGTCTGGCTCGCCACCGGGGTGCTCGACACGTAGAGATCCCCTGCTACGCCGTGCCGCCGAGCACCTTATCCCCCTCGGCAAAGCGTCTTTCGGCCCTGCGCTCAAAATTTCTTCAATCGGAACGGGTTTGGTTTACCCTGTGTTAACCAACCGCGCGTATCACTGACCCTGCAATCAGGCGAAGTCACGATGTCCGAGGAATTACATCCTTCCACTCACCCCCCACTCCCACCCACCACGGAAGATGATCGGGTAGCGTGGCTTCGTCTGTTGCGCTCTCGCCGGGTCGGACCGGCGACGTTTCACAGGTTGATGCAGGAACATGGCAGCGCGCAGGCCGCGCTGGAGGCCTTGCCGGAGGTCGCCCGTGCGGCAGGAGTCGAGAACTATGCCGCCTGCCCCGTCGGCGTGGCCGAGGCCGAGCTGAAGGCCGGTGCCGCGCTTGGCGCACGGCTGATCTTCATCGGCACGCCGGACTATCCAGACCTTTTGGCCGAGACACCGGACGCGCCGCCCTTTCTCTGGGCCGTCGGCGACGGCGCGCCGCTGCTGCAGCGTCCCATGGTGGCGCTTGTCGGCGCGCGCAACGCATCGTCATTGGGCCTGCGCATGGCCAAGGCGCTGGCCGGCGCGCTGTCCGAACGGGGCCTTGTGGTTGTCTCGGGCCTGGCCCGCGGGATCGACGCGGCATCGCACCTGGCCGCGCTGGATCACGGCACCCTGGCGGTCGTCGCCGGGGGCATCGACGTGATGTACCCCGCCGAGAACACCAAGCTGGCAGAGGATATCGCCCGTACCGGCCTGCGCCTGTCGGAACAGCCCATCGGCACGGTCCCGCAGGCGCGGCACTTCCCGGCGCGCAACCGCATCATCAGCGGGCTGGCACAGGCCGTCGTGGTGGTCGAGGCCGCGGCCAGGTCCGGATCGCTGATCACCGCGCGCAACGCGCTCGACCAGGGGCGCGACGTGCTGGCGGTGCCGGGCCATCCGTTCGACGCCCGCGCCGCCGGCTGCAACATGCTGATCCGCGACGGCGCGACGCTGGTGCGCAACGCCGACGACGTTCTGGCCGCCCTGCCCGCCCGCGCAGAGGCGTCAGCACCACCGCAGCCGGACCTGCCCCTGGCCCCGCCGCCCGAAAAGCGCAGCCTGGCCGAAACCACCCGGCTGCATTCGGATATCCTGAACCGCCTCGGCCCCGCGCCACTGGCCGAGGATCAGCTGATCCGCGACCTGTCGGCGCCCGCCGCGCGGGTCTCTCCCGCGCTCACCGACCTGGAGGTCAGTGGCAAGATCACGCGCCATCCCGGCGGGCTGGTCTCCCGATCCTGACGCAGGCTCAGTCGAACGGCGCACAGGCCTCCGGCGTCACCGCGCGGTATTCGGCGCACAATGGCTCCCACGACCACCACGCGTCGGTCGCGCCGAAACTGTGATGCACCGCGACCCAGGTATCGCCGGATTTCCTGTAGAGAACGTAAATCTCGGTGATGTCGAAACTGCCGTCCTCCTCGCCCCGCAGCACCGCGGGCGTCCGGCTCAGGTCGATCGCCGCGCCGCCGGGGCGCTGCGCGGCAAGCCCGGCAAAGGCCACGTCCCCGTCGCGGCGCAGGTGATGCACCACGAATTGCACGGGCGCGCCCAGTTTCCACTCGGCGATGGGCCGGATCGCATCCAGAAGCGCACCGCGCGTCTCGCTGCCCCGCGCCGGTTCCTCCCACGCGGCGGCGGCCCCGGCCAGCATCACCAGCAGCACGGCCAAAAGGTGTCTCGGCATGGCATCCTCCGTTGTTGCCTCGACACTGCGCCGTCCGGCCGGGATGAACAAGCCGCGGGATACCCTGCATTGACAATCCCCATTCAGACACCACATGTTGCGCCGCCATGGGACCGGGCCGAGTCGCCCCCCTGTTTTTCATACCGTAGGAGTGTTCATGCCAGTCGTTGTTGTCGAATCCCCGGCCAAGGCCAAGACGATCAACAAGTACCTGGGCAAGGACTATACCGTGTTGGCCTCCTACGGCCATGTGCGCGACCTGCCGGCCAAGAACGGCTCGGTCGATCCCGACCAGGATTTCGAGATGACCTGGGAGGTCGGCAATGACAGCAAGAAACATATCAAGGCCATCGCCGACGCGCTGAAGGACGACAACGCGCTCATTCTCGCCACCGACCCCGACCGCGAGGGCGAGGCGATCAGCTGGCACCTGGAAGAGGCGTTGCGCAAGCGCCGCGCCATCAAGAAGGACACCGACGTCAAGCGCGTGGTGTTCAACGCCATCACCAAGACCGCCGTCACCGAGGCGATGAAGAACCCGCGCGAGGTGGACGCGCCGCTGGTCGAGGCCTATCTCGCCCGCCGCGCGCTCGATTACCTCGTGGGCTTCAACCTGTCGCCGGTGCTCTGGCGCAAGCTGCCCGGCGCGCGCAGCGCGGGGCGGGTGCAATCGGTCTGCCTGCGCCTCATCGTCGAGCGCGAGATGGAGATCGAGGCGTTCAATGCCCGCGAATACTGGAGCGTGAAGGCGCTCCTGACCACGCCCCGCGGCCAGGAGTTCGAGGCGCGGCTGGTCAGCCTGGCTGGTGACAAGCTGGACAAGTACGACCTGGAGAACGCCACCCAGGCGGAGATGGCGCAACAGGCCGTCGAGAGCCGGGACCTGACGGTCACATCGGTCGAGGCCAAGCCCGGCAGCCGCAACCCCAGCCCGCCCTTCATGACCTCGACCCTGCAACAGGAGGCCAGCCGCAAGTTCGGCATGGGCGCGCGGCAATGCATGAGCGCGGCCCAGCGCCTCTACGAGGCCGGACACATTACGTATATGCGGACGGACGGGATCGACATGGCGCCCGAGGCCGTCGAGGCCGCCCGCGATGCCATCGGCGAGCGTTTCGGCAAGGAATACGTGCCGTCCAGCCCCCGCATCTACAAGAACAAGGCCAAGAACGCGCAGGAAGCGCACGAGTGCATCCGCCCCACCGAGATGACGCGCGACGCCGAAAGCCTGAAACTTTCAGAGCCCGACCAGCGCAAGCTCTATGACCTGATCTGGAAACGCACGCTGGCCTGCCAGATGGAAGGCGCGCGGCTGGAGCGTACCACGGTCGAGATCGGCTCGAAGGACGGCCAGGTCGGCCTGCGCGCCACCGGGCAGGTGGTTCTGTTCGACGGCTTCCTGCGGGTCTACGAGGAAGGCCGCGACGATGCGGTCGTCGATGACGACGACAAGCGCTTGCCGCAACTGTCCGAAGGCGACAAGACCGACAAGCGCTCGGTCACCCCCGAACAGCATTTCACCCAGCCCCCGCCCCGCTATACCGAGGCGACGCTGGTCAAGCAGATGGAAGAGCTCGGGATAGGCCGCCCCTCGACCTATGCCAGCATCGTCACCACGATCCAGGAGCGTGAATATGTCCGCAAGGACAAGAACCGCCTGATCCCCGAGGACAAGGGCCGGATCGTCACCATCTTCCTGCTCAACTTCTTCCGCAAATACGTCGGCTACGAGTTCACCGCCAACCTCGAGGAAGAGCTGGACGTCATCTCGGCTGGCGACGCCGACTATAAAAAGGTGTTGGCGGATTTCTGGCGCGATTTCCACGCCGCGGTCGAGGAAGCGTCGGAATTGCGCATCGCCGAGGTGCTCGACAAGCTGGACGAGGTCCTGGCCCCGCAGCTCTATCCCCCACGCGAGGACGGGACCGATCCGCGCATCTGCCCCAAATGCGGCGAGGGGCGCCTGCACCTCAAGACCTCGCGCACCGGCGGCTTCGTCGGCTGCGGCAATTATCCCGAATGCACCTATACCCGCCCCATCGCCGGCGAAGGCGCCGAGGGCGACGAGCGCCTGCTGGGCGAGGATCAGGGCGACGAGATCTGGCTGAAGTCCGGCCGCTTCGGCCCCTATGTGCAGCGCGGCGAGCCGACGCCCGAGAACAAGAAGCCGCCGCGCGCGTCGCTGCCCAAGGGCTGGGACAAGGACGACATGACGCTGGAAAAGGCGCTGACCCTGCTCAGCCTGCCGCGCATCGTGGGCACCCACCCCGACGGCGGCGAGGTGAAATCCAATTTCGGGCGGTTCGGACCTTATGTTATGCACCAGGCCGAGGACGAGGCGAAGCCCGTATACGTGAACCTCAAGGATCCTGCCGACGTGTTCGAGATCGGCATGAACCGCGCGGTCGAGCTCCTGGCCGAGAAACGCGCCAACCCGGGGCGCGGGCGCGGACGCACCGCCGCCAAGCCGCTCAAGGAACTGGGCGAACACCCCGAGAGCGGCGGGCCGGTGAATGTCATGGAAGGCCGCTATGGCCCTTACGTGAAATGGGAGAAGGTGAACGCCACCCTGCCCAAGGACGTGGAGCCCGCGAACGTCACCATGGAGATGGCCGTGGAACTGATCGCCGAGAAGGCCGCGAAAAAGGGCACGAAGAAGGGAACGGGCCGCGCCAAGAAAAAGGCGTGACCGCGTTCCTTAGTAAGACGCCAGCGTCAGCGCGCAGGCATCGGTGATCAGCTCCGGCCGGGTCTTGCAAAGGCCGCTGGCCACCTGGAAAGCCGCCAGCACCTTGGGCACGTAGTCGCGCGTTTCGGCATAGGGCGGGACGCCCGCGTGCTTCTTCACCGCGTTCTCGCCCGCGTTGTAGCCCGCCAGCGCCAGCACCGCGTCGCCGCGAAACTCCTTCATCAGCCAGTCGAGATAGGCCACGCCGCCCTTGATGTTCTGCCCCGCCAGCATCGAGTCGCTGACGCCGAAGCGTTGCGCCGTGGCCGGGATGAGCTGCATCAGCCCCTGCGCCCCGGCCCCGCTGATCGCATCCGTCCGGCCGCCCGATTCAACAGAGATCACCGCCAGCACCAGCGCCGGCGACACCTCGGTTCCGATCGTGGCGCGCAGGATGTCGGCGCCGTGGGCGCGGGCGATCTCCTGCATATGCTGCAACCTCGGTCCCTTGACCGACGCCCCGCCCGGCCCGTCGCGCAGGGTCTCGAACGCCAGGCGCAGCCGGTCCGGCCCGCTGGCCTTGTCGTCGGTCGGCACTTTCGTCCAGAACCAGCCATAGGCCGCCGTCACGCTGGGCACGACGGGAATATCGACCGTGCCCGCGTCGGCACCCGCGTCGCTGTCCTTGGGTCTGGGCTTCAGATGCGCCTGGTCTTCAGGGTCGATCTGCACCGTGATCAGCTTGCCGCCGCCTTTCTTGGGCGGCTTGCCTTTCTTGAAGGTGAACTCGGGAAACGGCGGCGGATCCCCCGCGTGGACGGGAAGCGCGCACGCCAAGGCAACGCCAAGGGCGAGAAATCTCGTGAATCGCATGATCGGGCCTGCTCTGCCTCGGTTGGTTTTCTTGCCAGTATGCCATCAATCGGCAAGTTTGCCCATAATTGTTGAGTGTTGACGAACACCGACGCTGGCGTTTCGCACTGAAATGACGGGCGAAAGCAGTAAGTCGAAAAATTTTAACCTTTTTTAACTGTTTAAAAACAATAACTTAACACCCTCTTCGGCAAAAAAGTTAACGGTCTCCAAAATCGCTCGAAAGCCGCCCAAATCCTGCCGCAGTCGGACGGCTATATGCTGCTCATACCGCAACGCAGCGGGCCAAAGAGAGAGGCGGCCCACTCAACTGCTAGCGGTTGCAACCTGAGTTAAACTGATCCTTTGGAGGGACCAACCATGATCAAATTCATCAAAAAATTCCGCAAAGACGAAGAAGGTGCCGTGACTGTTGACTGGGTCGTGCTGACCGCAGCCGTCGTCGGCCTGGGCGTTGCAGGCGTTTCCACCGTGTCCGGTGGTGTGAACGGCCTGGCCAGCAAAATCGTCACCGGAGTCGACTCCGCAGACAACGTCGGCGCGGGCACCAAGTAAGGTATCCGCCCTGTGCGAGAAGGCCGCGGTCCCACCGGACCGCGGCCTTTTGCCTGTCTGGGGGACAGGGGTTATTTTCCATTAAAATCATTTATTAAATTGCAGAATTCGCCCTGAAAACTTTTCCGAATGCCCAATTGCTGCCGCGTTCGGCTGCTATGCGAAGCACAACCCAACATGCCCCAGAAGGTGATTACATGATCCAGAGCATAAGACATTTCCTGACGCGTGACGACGGCGCGATCACGGTTGACTGGGTCGTGTTGACCGCAGGCCTGGTCGTACTGGCCGGCGGGCTCGGCGTCACGGTGAACAGCGGCGTCACCTCGGCCTCGACCAGTATTTCGACCGCGGTCTCGGCCACGTCCGTCAGCGACGCCGAGTGACCCTGCCCGGCCTTTGCCGGGGCCACCGCACGCGGTAATCGACACCCGGCACTCCATCGGGGTCCTGCAAGGCCCCCGCAGCACATGCCAGCACTGCGAGCCGGACCCGTGCAAAGCGCTGCGGCCGATTGCGACCGACCGCCATGCAGTCCCGGCCTCCGGCCTTGCGGCCAGGGCGCCGCGGCGCCCTGCCCCGCCCTTCGCGCGCCCGGCACGGGCCTTCACCAAAGCACCACACCCACCCCGTTATTTCGCCACATTTCCATCGTAAGTCTGAACGGCAAGGCGCAACCAGTGTGCCAGTGAGCAGTTGAATTCGAAAGGACACGCCATGCGTTTGGTGTTTGGACTTGTACTCATTCTCGGCCTCGGTCTGGCAGGATTTGCCGTCTTCATGGCCAAGAACTACATCCAGGGCTACCAGGCCCAGCTTGAACAGGAACGCGCCAAGAGCGCCCCGGCCTTTGAAACGGTCGAGGTCTACGTTGCCAAGCAGAAACTGGAATACGGCCAGCGCCTGCTGATGGACCACGTGTCGCTTGTGGCGTATCCGGTGAATTCGCTGCCCGAGGGCACCTATTCCGCCGAGGAAGACCTCTTCCCCAAGGGCGAGGACGAGCCGCGCACGGTCCTGCGCACCATGGAACCGATGGAAGCGATCCTGGACGTCAAGGTCACCGGACCGGGCGAGGATGCCGGCATCACCTCGCAGCTCACGCGCGGAATGCGCGCCTTCGCAATCGAGGTCGACGTGTCCAGCGGCGTGTCCGGCTTCCTGCGTCCGGGCGACCGCGTCGACATCTACTGGACCGGCAACGTGGGCAGCGCCGAAGGTATCGACGGCCGTCGCGGCGGCGGCGAGGTCACGAAGCTGATCGAAACCGGCGTGCGCCTGATTGCCGTGGACCAGGTGGCGAATGGCGACACCACCGAGGCGATCATCGCCCGCACCGTCACCGTTGCCATCAAGCCGCAGCAGGTCGCAGCACTTGCGCAGGCCCAATCCACGGGCAGCCTGTCGCTGTCGCTGGTCGGCGCCGACGACGAGACCGTGGCCGAGGCGATCGAGGTCGACCAGAACATGCTTCTGGGGATCGAGGCCGCCGCCGCCCCCGCGCCGCAGGTCAAGGAAGAGATCTGCACCATCAAGACCCGCCGCGGCGGCGAGGTGATCTCGACCCCGATCCCCTGCGCGACCAACTGATCCGCACCACATCTTGTGTATGCGAGGCGCCCCCACCACAGGGCGCCTCGTTTCTTTCGGGCAACTGTCCCCCAAAATCCACAGCAAGAGCGGGTCAAAAGTGGTTGATTCTTGAAAAAATTTTTGAATTGGCCCACAGTCCTGCCAATTCCGGGCGAAAAGACCCGATTAATGAGGCGTGATCGGAAAGGCAGGTCACATGATAAAATCGAGCGTATTCAAGGCCGCCCTTGTTGGGCTGGCTGTCGTGTTTTCCCCTGTCGCCGACATGGCGATGGCTGACAACATCACGGTGATCCAGAAGGGCGCGAACCGTGATCTGAGCATTCCGATGAACCGGGCCGTCGTGATCGAAAGCGACACGCCGTTTGCGGAGTTGAGCATCGCGAACCCGTCCATCGCGGACTTCTCGACCCTGTCGGATCGTACCGTCTATGTCCTCGGCAAGGCGCCGGGGCGCACCACCCTGACCCTTCTGGACGCTACCGGCCGGCTGATCACCAACGTGGAGGTGCATGTCAGCCCGGACATCTCGGAGTTCAAGGAACGGCTGCAACAGATCATGCCCGGCGAAAAGATCGAGGTGCGCTCTGCCAATGACGGCATCGTGATGTCGGGCACCGTCACCAGCGCCAGCAAGATGGACCGCGCGCTGGAACTGGCGAACCGCTATGCGCCCGAGCGCGTGTCGAACCTGATGTCGGTCTCGGGCAAGCAGCAGGTCATGCTGAAGGTCCGCTTTGCCGAGATGCAGCGCACCGTCTCCAAGGCGCTGGGCACGTCCCTGTCGCTGGACGCGCGCTCGGCGGGCAGCGCGGGCTTTATCGGCGGCACCGGCACCACCAACACCCAGGGCGGTGTCATCGGCACGCTGGCCGGGGCGATCCCGTCGGTGCAGAACAATTTCGGCGCACTTGCCATCGGCTTCGACATCGGCTCGACCGAGGTCGGTATCCTGTTGGAAGCATTGGAAGAAAAAGGCGTCGTGCGGACCCTCGCGGAACCCAACCTGACCGCCCTTTCGGGCCAGGAGGCCAAGTTCCTCGCCGGTGGCGAATTCCCGATCCCGGTGGCCCAGGAAAACGGCACCACCACGATCGAGTTCAAGCCCTTCGGCGTCGAGCTCAACTTTACTCCGCGCGTTCTGGACGACGAGGTCATCAACCTGGAAATGGCCGCGGCGGTCTCCTCGCTGGACCCCGCCAACGGCATCCAGGCCGACGGTCTGAACGTGGCCGCCTTCCGCCGCCGCGACGCGTCGACCACGGTGGTGATGCGCGACGGGCAAAGCTTTGCCATCGCCGGCCTGCTGCAGGACGACTTCCGCGACAATGCGGGCCAGATCCCGTGGCTGGGCGATATCCCGGTTCTTGGCGCCCTGTTCCGCAGCGCGGAATACGAGCGCGCCCAGACCGAACTGGTGATCATCGTGACCGCGCATCTCGTGACCCCGACCAGCGGCACGGTCCTGGCCCTGCCGACCGACCGGGTCAAGCTGCCGACCGAAAAGGACCTGTTCCTGAATGGCCGCGTCGCCAAGGACGTGCGGGAGTCGCGCGGATCGACCGGCGAAGTCGCCCGGCAGGATTTCAACGGGTCCTACGGCTACGTGATGGACTGAGGAGAGACGAGGCCATGAAATATAATCTTCTGATTACCGCATCGGTTCTCGCCCTCGCCGGGTGTTCCCAGCAAGGAGAGGTCTACAAATCCTATTTCGGCGAAGCCGGCGGGGTGGTGGACGGCGGCAATTTCGGCAACGCCAACATGCACAACCAGTTGGTGATGCGGGGCGAGAAAGGCTATGTCTACGACCTTGCCAACCGCTTTTCGAACGAGGTTCTGAGCACCGTGAACTTCGCGTTCAACAGTGCCGAGCTGGATGCCGGCGCCCGTGACACGCTGCGCGAACAGGCCCTCTGGATCCGGCAATTCCCCGAGGTTCGCTTCCGGGTCTACGGCCATACCGACCTTGTCGGGTCCGCCGGTTACAACAAGAACCTCGGACAGCGACGCGCCAACGCCGTGGTCAACTACCTGGTGGCCCAGGGCATCAGCCGCAGCCGGCTGGAAGCCGTCGTGTCCTTCGGCGAGGCACAGCCGCTGGTCGTCACCCAGGGCCGCGAACGCCGCAACCGCCGCACCGTGACCGAGGTCACGGGGTTCGTCGCGTCGCATCCCATCGTCATGGACGGCAAATATGCCGAAGTGGTCTATCGCGAATATGTCGAAAGCGCCGCACCGCGCTCGACCCTGACCATGGTCGAGGAAGGCGGGCAAGTCACCAGCGGCAGCGGCGAATGACCTGAATTCTCCCTGTCCGGCCATTGGCCGGGCCACCTGAAGAACCCGCCCGAAACAATCCGTTGGGCGGGTTTTTTTTGTCCTGAGATATCGCACAATTACGATCTTTTGGCCCCATTATCGCCTACATTTTCAAGCAGTTTACGAGCATGGCACTGGGTCCATGCGTCTTGGCGCAGGGTCCAACCGCCTGAAGACTAACGGTTTCGGGCGCAACGACGTCGCGACAAACATGGGGCCGACCACAGATGAGTAGTGTGCAAAAACAACCAGAATCCAGCCCGATCACGGCCTGTACCATCAGCCGTAACGTGCAGGATTTCGACTTGTTGATCGAGGACATGGAAACCGCGATGGGCGAAGCCTGGGGCGATCTCGGGTTCGCCGAGGCGCTGGCCTTCTTCAACCAGCCCGAGGCCGACTGCCTCGAATTCGTGGCCCTGGCCATCGACTCCACCGACGAGGACGAGATCGGCCTGCTGAGCGAGATCATCACGCTGGCCAAGGCCCGCGGCATCAAGGTCATTCTCATCGCCGAAGACGTCAGCCCCGCGTCCCTGCACCAGCTCTTGCGGCAAGGCGCGGACGAGTTCGTCCCCTACCCGCTTCCCGAGAACGAATTGCAGGCGGCCATCGACCGGCTGCACAGCAATCCCGCGGCGGCAGAGCCCGCCGCCGCCGCGCCCTTCGGCGCCTCCAGCGCCCCGGGCGATGGTGTCCTGCTGGCCGTCCAGGGCCTCGCGGGCGGCACCGGCGCCACGACGCTGGCGGTCAACCTCGCATGGGAGCTGGCCTCGGTCTCCAAGACCGACGCGCCGCGCGTCTGCATCCTGGATCTCGGCCTGCAAACCGGATCGGTTGCCACCTATCTCGACCTGCCGCGCAAGGACGTCGTCTACGAGATGTGGGCCGACACCGACTCGATGGACGAGGATATCTTCAAGCAGGCGCTCGTGCCCTTCGACGACAAGCTGTGGGTGCTGACCGCGCCCACCGACATCCTGCCGCTCGACATGATCACCTCCGAGGACGTGCAGCGCGTGCTCGACCTGGCTCGCTCCAAGTTCGACTACGTCATCGTCGACATGCCCAGCACGCTGGTCCAGTGGACCGAAACCGTGCTGCATTCCGCGCAGATCTATTTCACCACGCTCGAGCTTGACATGCGTTCGGCCCAGAACGCCCTGCGTCTGAAGCGGGCGCTGCGGTCCGAGGACCTGCCGATCGAAAAGCTGCGCTTCTGCCTGAACCGGGCGCCGAAATTCACCGACCTGAACGGCAAGAGCCGCGTCAAGCGCCTGGCCGAGAGCCTGGAGATCAGCATCGAGGTGCAGCTGCCCGATGGCGGCAAGCCGGTGATGCAGGCGGGCGATCACGGCACGCCGCTGGCCAGTGCCGCGGGCAAGAACCCGCTGCGCAAGGAAATCGCCAAGCTGGCGGCCTCGCTGCACGCGCTCGGCCAAAGCGACGCCGAGAAGGCCGCATAGGGGATCACGCCGATGTTTTCGCGATACAAAAAAGCAACCGACGGGGCCCAGCCGGTCAAGGCCGCCAAGAGACCCGTCGCGGAAGCGCCCAAGACCGCGCCCGTGGAACAGGCGCAAAGCGTCTCCCTGCGCAAGCCGCTTCAGAAGGCGGCGGCGACCACCGCCCCGCAGGACAAGGACCGCAAGCGCAAGGAACGGCTGGCCGAGATCAAGATCGACCTGCACCGTGCGCTTCTCGACAACCTCAACCTCGGCGCGCTCGACACCGCGACCGAGGCGGACCTGCGTGCCGAGATCAGCGCCATTGCCGGCGAGGCCCTCGAGGAACGCAGCATCGTCCTCAACCGCGAGGACCGCACCACCCTGACGCAGGACCTCTACGACGAGGTGCGCGGCCTGGGCCCGCTGGAACCGCTGCTGAAGGACGACACTGTCAACGATATCCTCGTCAACGGCCCGCACCAGGTGTTCGTGGAACGCGCCGGCAAGCTGATGCTGACCGACACCACCTTCAAGGACGAAAAGCACCTGCTGCGGATCATCGACAAGATCGTCAGCGCCGTGGGCCGCCGTGTCGACGAATCCAACCCTTATGTCGACGCCCGCCTGCAGGACGGCTCGCGCTTCAACGCCATGGTGCCGCCGGTCGCGGTGGATGGCAGCCTGGTGTCCATTCGTAAGTTCAAGAAGGACAAGCTGGGCATCGACGACCTGGTGAATTTTGGCGCCTTTTCCGAGGAAATGGCCGCCTATCTTCAGGCCGCCGTCGCCACGCGCCTCAACGTGATCGTCTCGGGCGGGACCGGCTCGGGCAAGACGACCACGCTCAACGCGCTGTCGTCCTTCATCGACAATTCCGAACGCATCCTGACGATCGAGGACACCGCCGAACTTCAGCTGCAACAGATCCACGTGGGCCGGATGGAAAGCCGCCCGCCCAACGTCGAGGGCAAGGGCGAGGTCAGCCCCCGCGACTGTCTGAAGAACGCCCTGCGGATGCGCCCCGATCGCATCATCGTCGGCGAGACGCGCGGCGAGGAGGTGATCGACATGCTGCAGGCCATGAACACCGGCCACGACGGCTCGATGACCACGATCCACGCCAACAACCCGCGCGACGGCATCAGCCGCCTGGAGAACATGGTCGCCATGGCCGGGATCGAGATGCCGCTCAAGGCGGTGCGCTCGCAGATCGCCTCGGCCGTGAACCTGCTGGTGCAGGCCAGCCGCCTGCAGGACGGCTCGCGCCGGATGACCTCGATCACCGAGATCACCGGCATGGAAGGCGATGTGATCTCCATGCAGGAGATCTTCCGCTTCCAGCGCGTCGGCCTGACGCCGGACAACAAGATCATCGGCCATTTCACCGGCACGGGTGTGCGGTCCAACTTTTCAGAGCGGTTCCGGCTGTGGGGCTATGACCTGCCGCCCAGCATCTACGAGCCGGTAGGGGAATAACGTCATGTCTATCAGTGCAGAGCCGATCATCTATGGCCTGATCTTCATCGGGATCATGGTCCTGGTGCAGGGTCTTTACCTGACCGTCTTCGGTCGCTCGATCAGCCTCAACAACCGCGTGAACCGCCGGCTGGAGATGCTGGACAAGGGCGGCAACCGCGAAGAGGTGATGGAAAAGCTGCGCAAGGAGATGGAACAGCATCTCAAGGCGCGCAAGATCCCGCTCTACTCGATCCTCGCCACCAAGGCGCAGATGGGCGCCATCGCGTTTTCGCCCAAGCAGCTGATGCTGCTGATGGTCGCCTGCGGCTTTGTCGCGTTCATCGGCCTGTCGGTGGGCACGAGCACCGCGCTGCCGGTACGCGCGCTGGTTTCGGTGGTGATGGGCGTCGGCGGTATCTTCGTTTGGGTCAACATGAAGGCCAGCAAGCGTATGGCGATGCTTGAAGAACAGCTGCCCGACGCCATCGAACTCATGGTCCGCAGCTTGCGCGTCGGCCACCCCTTCACCTCGGCCATTTCCATCGTCGCCAACGAGGTCGCAGACCCGCTGGCCACGGAATTCGGCGTGATCGCGGACGAGGCCGCCTATGGCCGCGACATCGGCGAGGCGCTCAAGGACATGGCCGAACGCCTGGACATGCAGGACCTGCGCTTTCTCGCCGTGGCCGTCACCATCCAGCAGCAATCGGGCGGCAACCTGGCCGAAATCCTCGACGGCCTGGCCAAGGTGATCCGCGCCCGCTTCCGCCTGTTCCGCCGCGTCAAGGCCATCACCGCCGAGGCCAAATGGTCCGGCAAGTTCCTGTCCGGCTTTCCGATCCTGGCGCTGATCGCGATCCAGATGATCAAGCCCGATTATTACGACGAGGCGATGGAACACCCCTATTTCATCCCGGCCTGCCTGGCCGTGGGCTTCTTCCTGGTCACGAACCTCTTCGTGATGCGCGCCCTCGTGAACATCAAAGTGTAAAAGGCCACGACAATGCTGGACACGATTTCACAGTTCATGACCGACACGCTGGGCCCCTTCGGCCCGCTGATCGCGGTGGGCACGCTCGGTGTGCTGCTGGTCTTGCTGACGATCCCGATCCTGATACGCGAGTCGAACGACCCGCTGGACAAGATCAGGAAACAGTCGCGCAGCGGGCCGTCGCTGGAAGAGCAGAAGAAAAAGCTGCGCACCGGCCAGCGCAACGAAAAGCTGGACAAGTACGCCAAGTTCCTCGAACCCGAGGACGAAAAGCAGCTCAGCCAGATCCGCCTGACCCTGATGCAGGCCGGCTATCGCAGCCGCGATGCGGTGCGGTACTTCCACTTCGCCCAGTTCGCGCTTGGCATCGGCTTCCTGATCCTCGGCGTGCTCTATTTCGTGGTCTTCCTCGCGGGGGCCGAAGACACGACCACCACGCAGACGGTCATGTATATCCTCGGGCCGGGTGGCGTCGGCTACATGATCCCGAAATACTGGGTGACCAAACGCCAGCAGCAGCGCCAGCAGGAAATCGAAGAGGGCTTCCCCGACAGTCTCGACATGATGCTGACCTGCGTCGAGGCGGGCCAGTCGCTCGACCAGGCGATCATTCGGGTGTCCAGGGAAATCCGCGCCTCCTATCCGGCGCTCTCCGAGGAATTCGAGATCGTCGCGCACCAGGTCAAGGCCGGGCGTGACAAGCCTTCGGTCCTGAACGAAATGGCCGAACGCTGCGGTGTGCAGGATATCTCCAGCTTTGTGACCGTGCTCGTGCAGTCGCAGACCTTCGGCACCTCGATCGCCGACGCCCTGCGCGTCTATGCCGGCGAGATGCGTGACAAACGGGTCATGCGCGCCGAAGAAAAGGCCAACAAGCTGCCGACGAAGATGACATTGGCCACGATGATGCTTACAGTGCCGCCATTGCTGATCATCCTGGTCGGCCCGTCGGTGCTGGGGATCATGGAACTCTTCACGATGGCGGGCCAGTAACGGCCGGACCAACGAAAGGCAGGCCCCGCGCGGGCCTGTCGCCATAACGAAGAGGCGGCATAACCGGCATGGCACGAGCAGGTGTCTGGCTTGTGGTTTCCTTCGCTCTCGTCGCGGGCTGCGGCGAGGGCGCTTCGCGTGATCCGGACGGCCCCTACGCCCCCGGCGTCGCCCGTGGCGGCGAGGCCGTCGACTCCAAGCTGGTCGGCCACCGCCTGGTGGCCGCGGGCGAATACGAGCTGGCGATCGACGCCTTTTCCCGTGCCGCCCTCGACGAAGGCATGAGCGCCGACGTGCTGGCGGGCCTGGGCACCGCCAATCTCGGGCTGGGCCGCCTGCACACCGCCGAACGCCTGCTGCGCCAGGCCCTCAAGAAGGAGGAATTCTCGCCCGAGGTCTGGAACAACCTCGGCGTCGTCCTGCTGGAGAAGGGCGAGACCGGCGAGGCGGAACAGGTCTTCAAGAAGGCCTACGCGCTCGACAATGGCCAAAGTGACTCAATTCGTGACAATTTGCGCTTAGTTCTCGCAAAATCCGAAAATTCTCTTTATACTGAAGAGCTAGAACAAGATTATAAACTGGTGCGGCGCGGGAGCAGCGACTACCTGATCCGCAGTATACCAGGTTGAGGCGAAGGCAGTAAAAGGACGCAAAAATGCGCCATCCTATTCTCATGTGCATCTGCGTGGGCAGCGCATTTGCCCTTTCCGCTTGCGATGACAAGGCCGGCAAGGCCGATGTGGACCGGGCCCTGTCCGATCTCAACGTCGTCGATGAAAGCAATCTTGGCGATGTCATGCTGACCGTGGCAGACCCCAACGAGTCCGTGAAATATTTCCAGCGCACCCTGGGCGAACAGCCAGACCGCATAGACGTGCGCCGCGGGCTTGCGCAATCGCTTATCCGGGCCAAGCGCCACACCGAGGCCGTCGCGGCCTGGCAGAACGTGGTCGAGCACGAGAAATCCACCGATGACGACCAGGTCGAATACGCCGACGCGCTCATTCGCAACAACGAATGGAAACGCGCCGACGAGGTGCTGGATGCCGTCCCGCCGACCCACGAGACCTTCAAGCGGTACCGGCTCGAGGCGATGGTCGCCGACAGCAACGAGAACTGGTCGAAGGCCGACAGTTTCTACGAGACCGCCATCGGCCTGACGACGACCCCCGCCAGCGTGATGAACAACTGGGGCTATTCCAAGCTGACCCGCGGCGATTACGCCGCCGCCGAGCGCCTGTTCAGCGATGCGATCCGGCAGGATGACAGCCTGTTCACCGCCAAGAACAACCTTGTCCTGGCCCGCGGCGCGCAAAAGAAATATTCCATGCCGGTCATGCAGACCAGCCAGGAAGAGCGTGCGCAGCTGCTCTATACGCTGGGCCTGTCGGCGATCAAGCAGGGCGACACCACTATCGGCAAGGGCCTGCTGCGCGACGCCATCGACACCCATCCCCAGCATTTCGAGGCCGCCGCGCGCAGCCTGAACGCGCTGGAAAACAACGTCGAATAAACGGCTTGCGAGGCGCGGGCCATGCCCCTTGAAATCACCAACTGGGCGGCGCTCTGGTTCTTGCCCTTCGTGACCCCGGTCTGTCTCTGGGTGATGTGGAGCGACCTCAAGGCGATGCGCATCCCCAACACCTCGGTGCTGACGCTTGCGGGGATCTTCGTGGTCGTGGGCCTCTGGGCCGTCACCCCGATCTGGCCCGACTACGCCTGGCGCATCGCGATCATGGTCTTTGCGCTCGTGATCGGCTTCATCGCCAATGCCGGCGGGCTGATGGGCGCGGGCGACAGCAAGTTCATCGCCGCCGCCGCGCCCTTCGTCGCCCCCGCCGACTGGCGGATCATCATGTTCCTCTTCGCCGCCAACCTGCTGGCCTGTTTCGTCACCCACCGGCTTGCGAAGCACTCGCCCCTGCGCCGGCTGGCGCCGAACTGGGTCAGCTGGGACCGCGGCAAGAAATTTCCCATGGGCTTTGCCCTGGGCGCGACCCTGGTGATCTACCTCGCCCTCGGCGCGGCCTACGGGGCTTGAGGCCCCTGCCCCATCCCTGCCCGCGGGCCACCATAATTTCCGCATGATCTTCTGTCAGCCTGACTGCAAACACTCCGCCGTCTGCGGGGTCGGAACACGTCAACTTGTCTCAGAGAGCGGGCAGTAAAACCATGAACATGCAAGTGACCACCGGCGTTCAGCCACCTCCGCCGCCCTCGGGGCTGGACGAAATGCGCCTTCCCGTCGTGATGATGCGGGACATCCTGCTGAAAACCATGTTCCGCAAGAACCTCGACATGGTCAGCGAGATTTCCGAGGCCATCTGCCTGCCCCGCGCCGTCACGCAGGAGCTGGTCGACATGGCCCGCCAGCAACGCCTGCTCGAGGCGACCGGCACGCTCAACGCCAATTCGGGCGGCGAGATGGGCTTTCAGCTGACCGACGCGGGCAAGTCCCGCGCGCTCGACGCCCTGTCGCAATCGGAATATTTCGGCGCCATGCCGGTGCCGCTGGCGGTCTACCGCGAACAGGTCCAGCGCCAGTCGATCCGCAACATCCAGATCACCCGGGACGAGCTGACCAATGCCATGGGCCACCTCGTCCTGCCGCCCAGCCTGCTGGACCATCTCGGCCCCGCCGTCTCGGCCGGCCGTTCGATCCTGATGTACGGCCCGCCCGGCAACGGCAAATCCTCGATCTCGAACGGTATCCGCGACGCCATGGGCGACAAGATCTACGTCCCCCGCGCCATCGAATACGCGGGCCAGGTCATCACCGTCTACGATCCCATTGTCCATTCCAAGGCCGAGGTCGAGGTCGACGACCCCAACTCCCTGCGCCGCAAGCGCACCTTCGACACGCGCTATGTGCGCTGTGAACGGCCCACGGTCATCACCGGCGGCGAGCTCAGCCTGTCGATGCTCGATCTCGTCTACAATCCCACCGCGCGGACTTATCAGGCGCCGCTGCAACTAAAGTCCACCGGCGGCATCTTCATCGTCGACGACCTTGGCCGCCAGGCCGAACCGCCGCAAAGCCTCGTCAACCGCTGGATCGTTCCGCTGGAGGAATCCAAGGACATCCTCGCGCTGCAATCGGGGGAAAAGTTCGAGGTGCCCTTCGACACGCTGGTGATCTTCTCGACCAACTTCCACCCCAACGAGATCTTCGACCAGGCCGCCCTGCGCCGGATCTTCTTCAAGATCAAGATCGACGGGCCGAACCAGCAGGACTTCCTCAAGATCTTCGCCATGGTGGCCAAGAAACGCGGCATGCCGCTGGACGAGAAAACGCTGCTGCACCTGCTGAAGGTCAAGTACCCGACGATCGACAATGTCTACGCCAACTACCAGCCGATCTTCCTGATCGACCAGATGATCTCGATCTGTGAATTCGAGGGCATCCCCTACCAGATGCGTCCCGACCTGCTCGACCGGGCCTGGGCGAACATGTTCGTCAAGGACGAGACCATCGTGAAATAAGCGCGCCCCGGAGTTTTCAAAAACTCCGGGCAAAACTTTTCCTGAAAAGTTTTGGCGTTGCGCCTACATCTGGCGGATGACGTCGCTACCCCCCGTTTTCACCGACTGGTTCGCCGCGCGCGGCTGGTCCATCCACCCGCACCAGCAGGCGATGCTGGACCGTGCCGATGACCCGGCGCTACTGCTCATCGCCCCCACCGGCGGCGGCAAGACACTGGCCGGGTTCCTGCCCACGCTGGTCGATATCGCCGAGAACGGCCACGAGGGGCTGCACACGCTCTATATCTCTCCGCTCAAGGCGCTGGCGGCCGACATCAAGCGCAACCTGACCACGCCGGTGTCCGAGATGGGTCTGCCGATCCGCATCGAGGACCGCACCGGCGACACCTCCTCGTCGGCCAAGCGCCGCCAGCGCGCCGACCCGCCGCATATCCTGCTGACCACGCCCGAAAGCCTGGCACTCCTGACCTCCTACGAGGACGCCCCGCGCATCTTCAAGGGCCTGAAGCGCATCGTGGTCGACGAAATCCACGCGCTGGCGGAATCGAAGCGCGGCGATCAACTGTTCCTCGCCCTAAGCCGCCTTCAGGCCATGTGCCCCGGCCTGCGCCGCGTCGGGCTGTCGGCCACCGTCGAGGATCCTGCCGCCATCGCGCGCCTCCTAGCCCGCCACCCCGACCCGTGCGAGATCCTCATGGCCGATCCCGGCCCCGAGCCTGACATCGCCATGCTGCAAACCGACGCTTACCCGCCCTGGTCCGGGGGTGGCGCGGCCTATTCAATTCCGGCGGTGCTGGAAGAGGTGAAACGCCACCGCATCACGCTCATCTTCCACAACACCCGCGCCCAGGCCGAGATCTTCTTTCACAACCTCTGGCTCGCCAACGACGAGGCCCTGCCCATCGGCATCCACCACGGCTCTCTCGACCGGGCGCAGCGCGAACGGGTCGAGGCCGCCATGCAACGTGGCGAGCTGCGCGCCGTCGTTTGCACCGGCAGTCTGGACCTTGGCATCGACTGGGGCGACGTGGACCTCGTGATCCAGGTCGGCGCGCCCAAGAACGTCAAGCGGCTGGTCCAGCGCATCGGCCGCGCCAACCACCGTTACAACGCGCCCTCCAAGGCGCTTCAGGTGCCCGCCAATCGCTTCGAGGTCATCGAATGCGTCGCGGCGTTGCAGGCCGTGCGCGACCACGACCTCGACGGCGAACCGCGCGGCCCCGGCCCCCGCGACGTGCTCTGCCAGCACATCCTGATCCGCGCCTGTGCCGGGCCGTTCGATGCGGATGCATTCTACGACGAAATCAAGACCGTCGGCGCCTACGCCACCCTGACCCGCGCCCAGTTCGACGCCTGCCTCGATTTCTGCGCCACCGGCGGCTATGCCCTGCGCGCCTATGACCAATGGCAGCGCCTGCTCTACCGCGACGGCCTGTGGCAGTTGCGCGACCCGCGCAGCGCCCGCCTCATTCGCATGAACATCGGCACCATCCAGGACGCCGACCTGCTCAAGGTCCGCATGCGCCGCAACCGCGGCGGCAAGCCCCTGGGCGAGGTCGAGGAAGGCTTCGCCGCCTCCCTCACCCCCGGCGACACGTTCCTGATCGGCGGCCAGATCGTGAAATACGAGGGCCTGCGCGAAACCGTGGTCGAGGTCAGCCGCGACGCCGCCAAGAAACCCAAGATCGCCACCTTCGCCGGGACGAAATTCGCCACCTCCACCCAGCTCAGCCAGCGCATCCTGTCGCTCCTGCACTCCGGCGATCACTCCGCCCTGCCCGCTCACACTGCCGACTGGATCGCGCTTCAAAGGGACGTCTCGTACCTGCCGCAGGCGGGCCGCCTGCTGATCGAAAGCTTCCCCCATGACGGGCGCGAACATGCCTGCATCTACGGCTTCGCGGGCCGCAACGCGCAGCAGACGCTGGGCCTCATTCTCAGCAAACGCATGGAGGAGATGGGCCTCGCCCCCATGGGCTTCGTCTCGACCGACTACGCCACCCTCATCTGGGGGCTGGAGCCCTTGACCGACGCCACCGGCCTTCTGGACCGCGCCGCCCTGCGCGAAGGCCTAGACAAGTGGCTCGCCGGCAACCAGCTGATAAAACGCACCTTTCGCGCCTCGGCCACCATCGCGGGCCTGATCCAGCGCAACCTGCCCCAGGTCCGCAAATCCGGGCGGCAAGCCACCTTTTCCTCCGATATCCTCTACGACACGCTGGCCAAGTACGACCCCGATCACCTGCTTCTGGACATCACGCGGCAAGAGGCGATGCGCGGCTTGATCGACTTCGGCCGGATCGAGGAAATGCTCGACCGCATCGGCGACCGCGTCGACCTCGTGCGCCTGCCCCGCGTCACGCCCTTCGCCGCGCCGCTCTTCCTCGAGGCCGGGCGCACCCCCGTCGAAGGCAGCGCGCAGGACCGCCTGCTCGAGGAAGAGACCCAACGCCTGATGCAGGCCGCCGGCCTCGCCTGACCGGGCGGAGAATTTCCCGGAAACCGCTTGCAAAATCGCTCACCCCGCGTGATGAACGAAGCATGAACGGCTACGAGTTCACATTGGCAGGCGCGCGCCTCACCGCCCTCGGCTCCGGCGCGCTTTTCTGGCGTGACCAGAACCTCCTGTGCGTGTCGGACATGCATCTTGGCAAGACCGAACGCCGCGCCCGTCTGGGCGAGGCGCAACTGCCCCCCTACGAGACGCACGACACGCTTTCCCGCCTGCAAGCCGACCTCGAGGCCACCGGCGCCCATACCGTCATCTGCCTCGGCGACAGCTTCGACGACGCGCTCGCTGCCCGCGCCCTCCTGGAGGCCGAAAAGCTCTGGATCAGCCGCCTTCAGGCCGGCCGCCGCTGGGTCTGGATCGAGGGCAACCACGATCCCGGCCCCGTCGACCTGGGCGGCGCGCATCTGTTCGAGCTGCCCGTGCCGCCGCTCACCTTCCGGCACATCGCACAGGCCGGCTATTCCGGCGAGGTGTCGGGGCATTACCACCCCAAGGTCACCCTGCCCGTCCGGGGCCGCGCCATCACCCGCCCCGCCTTCCTGCTCGACAGCGACCGGCTGATCATGCCCGCCTACGGCACCTATACCGGCGGCCTGCGCAGCCACGATGCCGCGCTCTGCAACCTCATGCGGCCCGAGGCGCTGGCCATCCTTACCGGCAACACGCCCCATCCCGCGCCCATGCCGCGCGGTCAACGGTCCTGAAACGCCCCGTTCCCATTGCCGCCAGCCCGGCCTAGACTGCCGGGGACAAGACCACCCGGAGACTCCCATGTCCGCCCCCTTCGAAACCCGCATCCGCGACAGCTTCGCCCGGCAATCCATGATGCAGACGCTGGGCGCCACGCTCGCCGACATCGCCGAAGGCAAGGTCGAGATCACCGCGCCTATCCTCGAAGGCAGCCGCCAGCAACAGGGCGTCGCCCATGCCGGCCTGACCTTCGCCATCGGCGACAGTGCGGCGGGCTATTCTGCGCTCACCCTGATCCCCGAGGGGATGGAGGTGATGACCACGGAAATGAAGATCAACCTTTTGGCTCCCGGCGCGGGCGATCACCTCGTCGCGCGGGGCCGGGTGATCAAACCGGGCCGCCGTCTGATGGTAGTGCAGTCGGATGTCTTCGCCGTGACGGACGGCACGGAACGCCACATCGCCATGCTGGTCGGCACCATGATCGCAGTGGACCTTTAGCGGCGCGCGCAACACCTGCGACCAAGCCCAACAGAAATAAGGGCTGCCCCCGGCCGCGGGTGGGGGTGAAGCCCCCGCCCGTGGGGGCGGTCGGGGGTTGCCCGGCGGGGACCGCCGGGCAAGAGGTCTTACGCCGTCAGGCCTTCCGGCTCCGACAATCCGTTGGCCCGGCAGCAGGCCGTCACCGTGTTGGCCAAGAGGCAGGCGATGGTCATCGGCCCGACGCCGCCCGGCACCGGGGTGATTGCCCCGGCCCGCGCCGCGCAACTCTCGTAATCGGCATCGCCCACCAGCTTGTTCTTGCCGTCGCGCTCGACCCGGTTGATCCCTACGTCGATCACGGTCGCGCCTTCCTTGATCCAGTCACCCGGCACCATCTCGGGCCGGCCCACGGCGGCCACCACGATATCGGCACGGCGCACCACCTCGGGCAAGTCCTTGGTCCGGCTATGCGCAATGGTCACGGTGCAGCTGTCGCCCAGCAGCAGCTGCGCCATCGGCTTGCCGACGATGTTCGACCGCCCGACAACCACCGCGTCCATGCCGGAAAGGCTGCCGTGATGGTCGCGCAGCATCATCAGGCACCCCAGCGGCGTGCAGGGCACCATGCTCTTCTGCCCCGTGCCCAGCAGGCCCACATTCGAGATGTGAAACCCGTCCACGTCCTTCGCCGGGTCGATCGAGTTGATCACCAGGTCGGAATCCAGATGCTCGGGCAGCGGCAGCTGCACCAGGATGCCATGCACGTCCTTGTCGTTGTTCAACTGGTCGATCAGCGCCAGCAGGTCCTCTTCCGAGGTGTCCGCCTCCAGCTTGTGCTCGTAGGAATTCATGCCGACCTCGACGGTCTGCTTGCCCTTCGAGCGCACGTAGACCTGGCTTGCCGGGTCCTCGCCCACCAGCACCACGGCCAGCCCCGGCGTGATGCCGTGCTCTTCCTTCAGGCGGTCCACGTGTCCCGCCACCTTCTCGCGCACTTTTGCGGCAAACGCCTTGCCGTCGATAATCTCTGCCGTCATGTCTTTCCTCCCGGCCCCGAACATGGTCCCCCACCCTATACCTTTGGCACGGGGCGGGGAAAACCGTTCCTTTAGAACAACCCTTCGATCTCGCCCTGGTCGTTCAGGCGAATGGATTCCGACGCCGGCCGGCTGGGCAGGCCGGGCATGGTCATGATCTCGCCGCAGACCACCACGACGAAGCCCGCACCGGCCGAGAGCCGCACTTCGCGTACCGGGACCGAGTGGCCCGTGGGCGCGCCGCGCTGGGTCGGATCGGTCGAGAAGCTGTACTGGGTCTTCGCCATGCAGACCGGCAGGTTGCCGTAGCCCTGATCTTCCCAGCTCTTCAGCTGGTCGCGGATCTTCTTGTCCGCGATCACCTCGTCGGCGCGGTAGATCTTCCTGGCGATGGTCTCGACCTTCTCGAAGAGACCCATCTCGTCGGGGTAGATCGGCTTGAAGTCCGCCTCGCCCTTCTCGATCACCTCCACCACCTTCTTCGCCAGGTCAGCAGAGCCTTCCGAGCCCAGCTCCCAGTGGCGGCTCAGCACCGCCTCGGCGCCGTTCTCGGCCACGAAGTCCTTCACCGCCTGCACCTCGGCATCGGTGTCGGTCACGAAGTGGTTGATCGCCACCACCACCGGGACACCGAAGGATTTGACGTTCTCGATATGCCGGCCCAGGTTCGGGCAGCCCGCCTTGACCGCGTCCACGTTCTCGGCGCCCAGGTCGGCCTTGGCCACGCCGCCGTTCATCTTCATCGCCCGCACCGTGGCCACGATCACCACCGCCGACGGCGCGATCCCGGCCTTGCGGCACTTGATGTTCATGAACTTCTCAGCGCCCAGGTCGGCGCCGAAGCCGGCCTCGGTCACCACGTAATCGGCGATCTTCAGCGCCGTCGTCGTGGCGATGACCGAGTTGCAGCCATGCGCGATATTGGCGAACGGCCCGCCATGCACGAAGGCCGGGTTGTTCTCCAGCGTCTGCACCAGGTTGGGCTGCATCGCGTCCTTCAGCAGGACGGTCATCGCGCCCTCGGCCTTGATATCGCGGCAGAAAACCGGGCTGCGGTCGCGGCGATAGGCCACGATCATCGCGCCCAGCCGCTCCTCGAGGTCCTTGAGGTCACTCGCCAGGCAGAGGATCGCCATCACTTCCGAGGCCACGGTGATGTCGAACCCGTCCTCGCGGGCAAAGCCGTTGGCGACACCGCCCAGCGACGACGTGATCTGGCGCAAGCTGCGGTCGTTCATGTCAACGACCCGGCGCCAGACGATCCGGCGGGTGTCGATCTCGGCGTCGTTGCCCCAGTAGACGTGGTTGTCGATCATCGCGCTCAAGAGCGCATGGGCCGAGGTGATCGCGTGGAAGTCGCCGGTGAAGTGCAGGTTCATGTCCTCCATCGGCACCACCTGGGCATAGCCGCCGCCCGCGGCGCCGCCCTTCATCCCGAAGTTCGGCCCCAGCGAGGCCTCGCGGATGCAGATCATCGCCTTCTTGCCGATGTGGTTCAGACCGTCGCCCAGACCAACGGTGGTGGTGGTCTTGCCCTCGCCCGCCGGCGTCGGGTTGATCGCGGTCACGAGAATCAGCTTGCCGTTCTCGTTGCCCTTCACCGAGTTGATATACTCCTGGCTCACCTTCGCCTTGTCATGCCCGTAGGGCAGCAGGTGCTCGGACGGTATCCCAAGCTTGTCGCCAATCTCCTGGATCGGCTTCTTCGACGCCGCACGCGCAATCTCGATGTCTGATTTGTGGCTCATAGTGTCTTCCCTTTGGACATAAGCGATGATGCTTCGGGGACAGCCATACAAAGTCAGCTGCGGTCACCCGGTCAGGAATCCGACATTTCCGGGGGCTGATGCGGCAGCCTGTCGCGCCCGCGTTTCACATCGGAAACAGCCGCCGCTCAGAAGACCTTGCCGCTCAGGCATCCCTCCAGGTGCAGCCAGGGCCGCTGGTCCGGCACGTGCAGGCGCATCCGGTCTCCCACCCGCAGCGGTCCGGGCCGTTCCACCCAGGCGGTGACGCCCCGCCGATGCGCCGCGGCGGGCTTGAAGCGCTTGCCAAGGCCCGGGTGATCCTTCTCCAGTTCCTTGGCCGGCCAGATGCAGGGCCGGTTCTCCATGTCCACGATCAGCGCCGTACCGCTCTCGGTCTGCAAGCGCGACGCGGGCGGAAGGCGGCTGAAATCGTCGATGCCCTTCAGCACCAGCGACGCGCCCAGCCATTCCGGGGCCACGGCGTCGATCCCGATCTCCTCGGCGATCGCCGCCATCTCCTCGGCCGACACGATGGACAGCTGCCGCACATTGGCGATCTCGGTGCCTGCGGCGTGCTGGTCCTTTACCCGCACACAGGCAGGGCGCGTACGCCCGCCGTGAAACTCTCCGGGCACGCCGTCCCATGTCAGCTCCACCCGGTCCAGCGCGGCCGAGCGGATGCCGCTCTCCTGGTCCGCGACGCACCCGATCCAAGTGACTTCCGCATAGTGATCGGTGGGTATCAAGGCAGGCATCGGCGCGTTCCTTCGCACGTCTCGGTCACCGCATTCCACGGTGACTTCGGGTCTTTCCCGGGGAAAAATCGTATCATCGTCCGGGCATGTCACCTTATCGCCCAAAACAGGTCAAGGTCCCCGGTCATCTTCTCTCCGCACACGCATGAAAAGGGACGTTCATGGCCTTCGCTTTCTTTCGCAAACACCCCAAGCCGCTCTCGTCCGAGGCGTGGGAGGCAGTCAAGGCGTTTCATGCCGAGATCCGGACCATCGTGCTGGTCAAGCACGGCAAGGTCCTGACCTCCGCCACGAACCGCCGGCACACTCCCGGCATCAGCGAAACCGACTGGATGGCGGTGCAGGTCTACGAGCTCTTCGAGGACGTCCGCGAGAAGGCCGGCGCGCAGGATCTCGACGCGCTTGGCCCCGGGCACCGGCATATCCTGCTGATGGCCACGCTTGCCGCCAACGGGACGCAGGAGGAATTCGACAGCGCGCTCGAGGCCGACAGGCTGGGCATGGCCGCCCATATGCGCGGCCTGCGCGACGGCTGGGCGTGGGCCCGGTCGATGCCGGCCCCCCGTGCCCTGCCCGGAGAATCCCCTGCCGCGATGCTGGCACGGTTCAACCGCGGCCTGACGCTGGAAGAGGCTTACACAACTGGGCGCGAGGCCCTGATCTCGGGCCGGTTCACAGACAACGACACGCAGCTGTTCCTGCTGCCTTACGCCGTCCAGAGAGGGCGCGCGCTCGGCGCCCAGATCCCGTGCGTCTGGCGCAACGCGCCCGGCTTCCGGGACCTGCACAGGGCCGAACGCGACGCGGTGGGCCTGATGTACCGCACGCTCTGCATCTCCGACGACGTGCTGGACCTGATGGACGAGGTGCTGGACGCCCCACCCAACGGCGATGTGGTCATGGAGCGCATCAAGATGTTCCACAACGGCGCCACGCAGCTGGCCCTGACCGACAGCGTCACGGCGGAGCTGCCCGCCGGACGGCCGGGGTCCGTCCATGACATGACGCTCACCGCGTTCGACACCGGGTTTCGCCTGCTGGACGAGGCCATGGTCTTTTACGCCGCCCGAAACGGTGCGTGACGGTGAAGCGCGCGCGCCGGAATTTTGAAAAAATTCCGTCCCGTTTTCTTTTCAGGAAAACGCCTGCGCTCAGACCGACAGGGTAAAGAAAATCCTTCGGAACGGGAACAGGACCGAGCCGTCCTTGCGCACCGGGTAGGCCGCGTGCATCGCTTCCTCGTAGCGCTTGATCAGCGCCGCCTTCTCGTCGTCGGCCAGCGCTTCCAGCACCGGGCGCGCATAGGTGCTCTCGGTGAAACGGCGCACCGGGTGGCTGCCCGGCTCGGCCATGAGGCGCTGGTAATACTCGGTTTCCCACATCCGGAACTGGCCCATGCCGGCCAGAAGCTCGTCGTACTTGACCGGCGCCATGACGCCGGGCGTGCCCATCTTCTCGACCCGGCCGGGGAACATTTCCTCGACCAGGCTCAGCCAGACACGGTGCGACGGCGCCTTGTTCTGGTGCGGCATCTGCACCGCCAGCGTGCCGCCCTTGCTGAGCATCCGCACCAGTTTCGGCAGCAGCTGTTCGTGATGCCCCACCCAGTGCAGCGCGGCGTTGGAAAAGATCAGGCCCGGCGCGCGCGCGGGCGTCCACTCGGAAATATCGGCCTGGCTGAAACTGTCATACGCCTTGCAGCCGCGGGCCTTTTCCAGCATCGCCGGGCTGGCATCCACGCCGATCACCTTGCGGTTTCCGGCCCGCGCCCGAAGCGCCTCGCCCAGCGCGCCGTTGCCGCAGCCGAGGTCATAGATGTCGCCCGCGCCCATGCTGCTGATCGTGTTCACCAGATCAAGGCCCGGGCGCAGCCGAAGGTCGTGAAACCGGGCGTAGGCGCCCGGATTCCAGTCGGTCTTCACGTGTGTCGTCGTCGTCACGCTGTCGGTTCCGGCTCCAATCCGCCCTCGGGCGGCGTCGACTTGGGCTTGGTCTTCGGGATCGCGGTCAGGGACGGCTTGTCGTCCTTCTGCGGCGTGCCGCCCTGGTCGTCATCGGCCTCGGGCGGATCGCCGTTGATCACGCGCTCGATCTCCTCGCCGGTCAGGGTCTCGTATTCCAGCAGCCCCTGCGCCAGACGCTCCCATTCATCCTGCTTGTCGGTCAGGATGTCATAGGCCCGCTGGTAGGCTTCGTCGATCAGGCGCTTCACCTCGTCCTCGATCAGCTCTTTCGTATGGGCCGAGATCGAGAAGCCACCAGCGCTGTTGCCCATGTAGCCTTCATGCGCCTGCTCGTAATCGACGTTGCCCACCTTGTCGGACATGCCCCAGCGCAGCACCATCGCGCGGGCCAGAGACGACGCCTGCTGGATATCGCCCGCCGGGCCGTTCGACACCGCGTCGGGGCCGTACTTGATGATCTCGGCGGCCTTGCCGGCCATGGTCATGGCGAGCTTTTCCTCGCATTCCGACTTGTGCCAGTTCAGCCGGTCGATCTCGGGCAGGCTGACGACCATGCCCAGCGCGCCGCCGCGCGGGATGATCGTGGCCTTGTAGACCGGATCGCATTGCGGCAGGGCCAGCCCGACGATGGCGTGACCGGCCTCGTGATAGGCGGTCTTTTCCTTCTGCTCGGGCGTCAGGACCATGCTGCGGCGCTCGGCGCCCATCATCACCTTGTCCTTGGCCTGCTCGAAGTCGACCATCGACACGAAGCGCCGGCCCACGCGCGCGGCCATCAGCGCCGCCTCGTTCACCAGGTTCGCCAGGTCCGCGCCGGAAAAGCCGGGCGTGCCGCGCGCGATGATGCGCAGGTCCACGTCGGGCCCCAGCGGGGTCTTGCGGGCATGCACGCCCAGGATCTTCTCGCGGCCCTTGATGTCGGGGTTCGGCACCGTCACCTGACGGTCGAACCGGCCCGGACGCAACAGCGCGGGGTCCAGCACGTCCTTGCGGTTGGTCGCCGCGACGATGATCACGCCCTCGTTGGCCTCGAACCCGTCCATCTCGACCAGCAACTGGTTGAGGGTCTGTTCGCGTTCGTCATTGCCGCCGCCGTAGCCCGCGCCACGGTGGCGCCCCACGGCGTCGATCTCGTCGATGAAGACGATGCAGGGCGCGTTCTTCTTGGCCTGTTCGAACATGTCGCGCACGCGGGACGCGCCGACACCCACGAACATTTCAACGAAGTCCGAGCCGGAAATGGTGAAGAACGGCACGCCGGCCTCGCCCGCGATGGCGCGCGCCAGGAGCGTCTTGCCCGTGCCCGGAGGACCGACCAGCAGCGCGCCTTTCGGGATCTTGCCGCCCAGGCGGCTGAATTTCTGCGGGTTGCGCAGGAACTCGACGATTTCCTCCAGCTCTTCCTTGGCCTCGTCGATGCCCGCCACGTCGTCGAACGTCACGCGGCCATGCTTTTCGGTCAGCATCTTGGCCTTCGACTTGCCAAAGCCCATGGCGCCGCCCTTGCCGCCGCCCTGCATCCGGTTCATGAAATAGATCCACACGCCGATCAGCAGCACGAAGGGCAGAAGCGAGATCAGGAAGGTCTGGAACCCGGATTGCTCCTGCGATTCCGCCTTGATCGGGATATCCTGCTCCAGCAGCAGCGAAGTCACCTCGGCATCCTCGGGCTTGATGGTCGAGTAATTGTTGCCGTCCTCGCCCCGGAACCGCACGTTCTCGCCGTCCAGCGTCACCTCGGACACTTCACCGTCCTCGACCGCTGCGACGAACTCGGAATAGGGGATGGCCTTGCTCTGCAGGGTGTTGCCGGATCCGTTGAACAGGCTGAACAGCGCCATGATCAACAGGAACAGGACCAACCAGAAGGCGAAGTTTCTCGCGTTGCCCAAGGGCTTTCTCCTCACGTCTTTAGGGGTCTGACCTACCACAGGACCCGAGTGTTATAAATAGAGATCGTTACGTGTTGTTCAATGCGCAAGAATGCCGGCAAAGAACATGTCTTCATCCCGCAAGAGCGTGGCGGACCAGCCTTCTGCGACCCCCGCCAGCGGTGCCGCGACCAAATGCCCGCCCCGCCAGACCGCCGGGCTGGCCATGAGCGACGCCCGCGGCAACCCGGGCCGCACCCGGTCCTCGCACTGCGCCAGACCGGCCTCGCCCAGCGCGGCCACCTCGGCCCCGTCGGGCCACGGCCCGTCCAGCCGCCAGCGGCCGTCCCACGCCGCGCCAGGCGCCGCGCGCAGTTGCGCAACCGCCTGCGGCTCGCGGGTGAAGCGCAGGTGATCGGCGCCGACGCTCATCATCACGCCGTGCAGCGTCATGCCGTTGCCGCCGCGGATCGCCTCCAGCATCAGGTCCACCGCCTTGCCGCGCGGGCCGTATTCCGCGCCGCTGATCCAGCGCAGGATCTCCTGCACCATGCGGCGGCAGATGTCGCGCGGCAGGGTGCGAAAGCCCTTGCGCTCGATCACGACGTCGCCCCGGTCGAACGTCACATACCTGCGCGCCTCCACGAACACGTACCAGTACAGCGCCTGGCGCACCTCGGTCATGTGGCGCGCCACGGTGCCCAGCCCGCGCGCGGTGATCCCCAGCCCCTCCAGCACGCCCAGCGCCTTGCGCACCCGCGCCCGCTCGAACGCGTCATCGGTATTCGTCGGGTCGTCGATCCAGTCCAGCCCCTCTGCCGTGACCAACGTCCGCAACTCGGCCCGGGACACCTGCAACAGCGGCCGGCGAAACTCGACCGCGCCCTGCCGCCAGCCCGGCGTCATCGTGGCCAGCCCGTCGACACCGGCCTCGCGCGACAGGCGCATGACAAAGGTTTCGGCCACGTCGTTCAGGGTATGGCCCAGCACCACGTCGGAGATGCCCTCGGCCTCGGCCCAGTCGGCGATCAGCCCGTAGCGGGCGCGCCGCGCGGCGTCGGACAGGTTGCCCGCCCCGTCCCAGCCGCGCCATTCCAGGGTCCGGTGCGCCACGCCAAGCCGCGCGCACAGGGCAGAGACCCCCGCCGCCTCGTCAGCCGAGCCGTCGCGCAGGCCATGATCCACCGTCACCGCATGGGGCTCCGGCCCGCCCTGCGCCGCCCAGTGCCGCGCCAGCACCAGCAGCGCCAGAGAATCGCTGCCCCCGGACACGGCAATGCCCAGCCGATTGGGCCGGGCATTGCCGAATGTCGCCACGAACTGATCCAGAATATGCGCGTTGGGTCGGTTCACGAACACCCGAGGTTCTGCATCGCCTGCGTCGCCTGTCCGACCGCGGGCGATTGCGGAAAGCGCTGCGCCACCTCCCCCAATGTCAGGCAGGCCTCGTTGGTCTGCCCGAGCTGGCCCAGCGACCGGCCCAGCAGGAACAGCGCCTGCGGCGCCTGCGGGCCGTCGGGCGCGGTGCTGAACGTATCCAGATAGGCGCGCGCCGCTCCGGTCATGTCATTGGCCTTCTCCAGCGCCTCGCCGCGCTTCAGCCCGGCCTGCGCCTCCATCGGGCTGCCGGGATAGTTGGTGGTGAAACGCTCGAACTGCGTGGCCGCGGCGGTGTATTCACCGGACTCGAAGGCCGCCATGGCGGCGTCGAAATCGGCCTGCTCCGCGGCGGCCATCTGCACGCCGGTATCGGTACCCGAGGTGCTGCCTGTGGTGCTGCCCGTGGATCCTTCGGTGGTCGCGCCGCCGGTCGTGCCGGTGGCCGGGGCACTGCCCGTCCCCCCCGTACCGCCCGTGTTGCCGCCCGTCGACGGTTCCACCCCGCCCAGTGTGTCGCCGGGCTCGATGCTGCCGATATCGCAGGAGGGCTCCAGCTCGCAGATCCGGAACTCCAGGTCGCCCACCCGGTTGGTGCCGTCGGTCACCACGCTGTCGATGCGGAACTCCAGCTCTTCCGTCTTCGACGTCAGGCGCTGCAACTCGGATTCGATCGTGTTCACCCGGTCCAGCACGCTGCCGCCCACGGTCGCGGTGCCCGTGGCCCCGGTGGTGTTCAGCTCGCGCTTCAGCTTCTGCAACTCGACATAGAGCACCGACAGTTCCTGCCGGATATCCGCCAGGGTTTCGGTATTGGCCTGGGCCGAGGCCGAAACCGGCCCCATCCCGAACGCGGCCACCACAAGGCCCAGTATCACACGACGCATGTTCACCCCGCCCTTCGTCCTATCAGCTTGTCGGCACGGCCGAGATCACCGTCACGGCGCGGCGGTTCTTGGCATAGCACGATTCCTCGCTGCATATCTCCAGCGGGCGTTCCTTGCCATAGCTGATGACCTTCAGCCGCGCCGGGCTGACGCCCCTCGAGATCAGGTATTCCTGCACCGCGTTGGCGCGGCGTGCGCCCAGCGCGATGTTGTATTGCCGCGTGCCCTGCTCGTCGGCGTGGCCTTCGATGATGGCGTTGTATTCCACGTTCGTGGCCAGCCATTGCGCCTGCCCGTCCAGCGTCGCCGTCGCCGTGGGCGACAGGGTGGACTGGTCCACCGCGAACAGCACGCGGTCACCGATGGTCTGCTGGAAGTAAAGCGGCGATTGCGGATCCTGCGCGGTTCCGGCCACAGCGCCGGCTCCGGCGCCGCCGGCGCCCGTGCCGTCGGCATATTGGTCGCCGAACCGATCGGGGTTGCTGCACGCGCTTACCGCCAGTCCCGCCACCACGATCAATGCCTTGCTCAGATGTCTCATTTCAGTGCCCCACTCGATGTCTTGTTGCTCTTGCAATGGTTAATATCATAGGCCCGCGGCGGATGCATGCCCCTTTTGCGGCCTCACTTCTGCAACGGTCCCCAGGACGGGTCCGAGGCGCCGGTGTCTGTGCGCACCTGCTTGAGGTTGCGCCCGGTGATGTCCACCGACCACAGGCTCGACGTGCCCTGCGCGCCCTGGGTTTCGCGAGCAAACATGATGACCCGGCCATTGGGCGCCCATGTCGGCCCCTCGTCCAGGAAGGATGCGGTCAGCAGGCGTTCCTCGCTGCCGTCGGTGCGCATCACGCCGATATGGAACCGGCCTTTGGACTGCTTGGTAAAGGCGATCAGGTCGCCGCGCGGCGACCACACGGGCGTGCCATAGCGGCCCTGCCCGAAGCTGATCCGCGTCGCCTCGCCGCCGCCCGCCGGCATCACGTAGAGCTGCGGCGTGCCCGAGCGGTCGGATTCGAACACGATCCTGCTGCCGTCGGGGCTGAAGCTGGGCGCGGTCTCGATCGACGGCGTGGTGGTCAGGCGCGAGGTCTGCCCGCTGCCGATGTTCAGCTGGTAAAGGTCGGTATTGCCGCCCGTGGTCAGGCTGTAGACGATGGTCTGGCCGTTGGGCGCAAAGCGCGGCGCGAAACTCATCTCGCCATCGGCGGCGTTCAGCACGTTGCGCCCCGCCGTCGCCACGTCCAGCACGTAGATCTTGGGAAAGCCGCTCTCATAGCTGGTATAGAGCACCCGGTCGCCCCCCGGCGAGAACCGCGGCGCCAGCACGATCGACGCGCTGTCGGTCAGGTAGGTCACGTTGGCGCCGTCGTAATCCATGATCGCCAGACGCTTCTGCCGCGCGTCCTTGGGGCCGGTTTCCGACACGAAGACGACGCGGCTGTCGAAATACGGGTCCTCGCCGGTCAGCCGCGCGTACACCTGGTCCGAGACCTTGTGTGCGATGCGCCGCCAGCCATCGGTGGTGCCCACGAATTGCAGGCCATCGCCCATCTGCTGGCCCGCGAACACGTCATGGAGCCGGAACTTGACGACGACCTTGCCGCTGTCGTCCACGCTGACGCCGCCCACGATCAGCGCCTGCGCGTTGATCGCCTTCCAGTCGGCGAACTGCACCGGGCTGGAAAACGCCGTGACCCGCGCGATATGCGCGTCCTGCGGGATCTCGCGGAACAGGCCCGTTCCGGTCAGGTCGGCGGCGATGACCCGCGTGATATTGGCGGCCATCTCCTGCGCCTGTGCGCTCTCGGCCACGAAATTCGGCACCGCAAAGGGCAACGGCTCGATCACACCCTCGGTGATCTCGATCCTCAGCGGCCCGCTGCGCTCGTCCTGCGCCATCACGGGCGCGGCAAGGCTTGCAAGGATCGCCACGAAGGCCAGGAATACTCTCATGTCACTGCTCCCCTTCGACCCTTTGGTCGAATGTCATCTCTATTTCGCGCCACGCCTCGTACTGGTCCGGTGGCAGGTCATATCCGTCACGCCCACACACCAGGATGGCACGCCGGGCCGCCGTGAAAGAGTCCGTGTCGGCCATGTCACGGGGAATTGAGCGCAGACTGTCGCTTGTCACCGTGCCGTCCCGGTTCATCCCGAACGCTACGGTGACAACCGCACCACCCTCGGGCGGGTTCCAGCAGGCGCGGACCTGCCGCCGAAATTCCGCAACCCATGCCCGGCTGGACTGCGCCGCCGCCTCGTTTTGCGGCGTGAACGGGACCGGGGCCACCTCGCCCGGCAGTTTCGGCCGCACCGAACCGTCCTCTGCAGCCCATGCCGACAGCGGGGCCGCAAGCCCCGCCAGCATGATGACAGGTGTGATCGCCCCGTGTCTCATCTGATCCGCATGTTCTCCGGGTTGAAGGTCATCTCGATCTCGCGCCACGAGGCGTATTTCTCGACCGGCAGGTTGTATCCGCTCGCGCCGCAGCGGATGATGGCCCGCCTTGCGGCCTCGAACGCCTGCTGCGCCGAGGAATTGCTGCCACCCTCGCTGCCGATCATGCGGATCGAGTTGGTGATCGGGCGGCCATCCTCCGACATCGACACCGCCACCGTCACCGTGGTGGCCAGCGCCTCGGAACTCAGCGAGCCGACGTTCCAGCATTCCTGCACCGCCACGCGCAGCCCGTCCTTTTCCCCGGCGGTCAGCGGCGGCCCCTGCGGCGTGCCCTGCGGTTCGGGGTCACTCCCCAGCGCCTCGGCCAGCGCGTCGTTCACCGCCGAGCTGTCGGGGCTGGTGGCCTCTTGCGTCTCGGGCTCCGCCGCCGGTTCCGGGTCGGCCTGCTGCGCCGGCTCGTCGCGCGGCTCGGGCTCCGGGTCGGGCTGGGCCGCCGGGGTCACCTGCTCGGGCCGCGTGCGCGGGCGCACCGAGCGTGTCGGCGCGGCGGATGCCACCTCCTCGGCCTCGGTCACGATCTCGGTCGTGGCCTCCTGCCGCGCGGTTTCCTCCTGCTCCGGCTCTGGCTCCTCGGCCTGCTCGGCGGGTTCGGGGGCCTGCTGGTCGACATCCGCGATCTCGACATCCGGTTCCGGCTGCTCCACCGCCTCGGGTGCCACGCGCGGCGCGGGCCGGGGCTGCGGACGCTCCGACTGCTGCGGCGCCAGAACGGCGGTATCCTCCTGCGGCGGCGTCGGCTCCTGCGGGGCGTCGGCGATTTCCGCCTCGGGCACCGGCACCGGCTCGGGCTCGACGGCCTCGGGCACCGGGTCCGGCTCGGCCGTCTCGGTCACTTCGGGCTGGTCCTGCTCGGGCGCGGCGTCGGCCTCGGACGACAACTCGGGCGCCTGTCCCTCCTCGGGCGGCTCGGGCGTGTCGACATTGGCCACCGCGTCGGGCGACGGCTCGGCGACCATCGCCGCGTATTCCTCTTCCGAGATGGCCGTCACCTCGGTGATCTCGAACGGCAAGGGCTCGGACTTGAACGCCCCGCCGAAAATGGCAACGACGATCAGGCCCGTATGAGCCACACCGGAAATGATCTGCCCGGTGTCCAGCCGCATCTCAGCCGCCCTGCTCGTCAAGCGTCGGCCCGCCGGTATCGGTCACCAGACCGATATTGGCGAACCCGCCGCGATTGAGCGCGCCCATCACCTGCATCACGTCCGAATAAGGCACCGCCCCGTCCGCGCGCAGGAACACCCGCGTGCTGTCGCGCTCCGTGGCAATGGCGCGCAGCCGGTTCACCAACTCGCCGCGCTGCACCTCGGTGGTCTGGATCATCACCACGCCCTCGGCGGTCAGCGTCACGGTCAGCGGCTCCTCCTCCTCGCCCGGCAGGGCGTTGGCGGCGGTTTCCGGCAGCTGCACCGGCACACCCACGGTCATCAGCGGCGCGGCCACCATGAAGATGATCAGCAGCACCAGCATCACGTCCACGAAGGGCGTGACGTTGATTTCCGCCATCGGACGGCTGCGGCCCCGGCCCCTGCGCCTGCGGCCTGAATCTCCCGATTTCTGGACGACACCGGCTCCCATTTAAGTCATGCCTCGCTCAGGTAATAAATGAGTATCACGCGCGCGACCCGAGGAAGCGTTTGCATCGCAAATGCGTTCGGGGCGCGGATGGGATTCAATCTTGCGACGCATGACTAGCTGTCCAATTGCCGGCTCAGGATGGTCGCGAACTCGTCCGCGAAGGCCTCGTAGCTGGCCACGATCCGGTCCGCATCCGCACTCAGCTTGTTGTAGAAGACCACCGCCGGGATGGCCGCCAGCAGGCCCAGGCCGGTCGCCAGAAGCGCCTCGGCGATCCCCGGCGCGACAACGGCCAGGTTGGTGTTCTGCTGCTCGGCGATCTCGATGAAGGCGTTCATGATGCCCCAGACCGTGCCGAACAGACCCACGAAGGGCGACACCGACCCGATCGAGGCCAGGATCGTCAGCCCGCTCTGCAGCTTCTCGCTTTCCTTCACGATCGCCACGTCCATGCTGCGGTCGATCCGCGCCGTGGCGCCTGCGATCAGCGCCCCGTCGGTGCGGTGCGACCTGCGCCACTCGCTCATCCCCGCGGCAAAGACCCGCTCGGACTGCCCCGCCGGATCGGGCCCGATCTCGTCGAAAAGCTCGTCCAGCGGCTCGCCCGACCAGAAGCGGCGGTCGAACGCCTCGGCCTCGGCGCGGGCCTTGCGATAGGTGATCGTCTTCTGGATGATGATCGACCACGCCCAGAAGGACGCCACGATCAGCATCAGCATCACCAGTTTCACGATCAGCGTTGCGCGTGCGAATAGCGCCCACAGCGAGAAATCCATCTCCTGTGCCATTGCCAGGGTTTCTGCTTCCATCTGCCTGCTCTTTGCTTTGCCGGGCCTTGTTGACTGGCCGTATTGAGCGCGAAACTAGACGATTTCCAAGGGGAAAGCCAACATCAACCGTATCCGCGCGTTCAATTGCGGGTGATCAGTGCAGCATCAGGCGGATATTCGCCGGTAGACGCGCCGGATGGCCGGTGTCGTTGATGCAGACGATGGTCACCTGCGCCGAAAAGACCAGCTCCTCGCCGCGCAGAACCTTCTGGTCCATGACCAGCCGCGCGCCGGTAACCGTGACGACGCTCGTGCGCACGTCCAGCTCGTCATCGAACTTGGCCGGGTGGTGATAGTCGGCCTCGACCCGACGCACGGCAAAGACCACGCCATCGTCGCGCCGCATCGCGTTCTGGTCGATCCCCAGCCCCCGCACCCAGTCGCTGCGCGCCCGCTTTATGTACCTGAGGTAATTGGCATAATAGACGATCCCGGCCATGTCGGTATCTTCGTAATAGACGCGGATCGGAAAGGAATGGGCCATGCCCGCCTTCTACGGCGCGCGGGTGGCGACGGCAATCCCAAAGAGGGGCTCTGCCCCACGGCGAACCTCCGGTTCACCGTTCCCCGGGATATTTTCGGCCAGAGGAAGAGGGGGCCGCTAGAGCGGATACTCCGCCAGCACGTCATAGACCGGCCCCTCGGGCGTCAGGGTCGAGGCATAAAGGCAGAACCGCTCCACCGGGAACGGCCCCGCGCGAAATCCGCCATACGTGCTAAGGAACGCGGTCAGCCGGCCCATGTCCACCGGACGCGAGCGGCCAAACCGGGCCAGCGTCACATGCGGGCGAAACCGCTCGCGCGGCAGGTCGATCCCCGCCAGCCGGGCCGCGCCGCGCACCTTGTCGTGCAATTGCCGCAACGGCTGCACCTTCGCCACGTCGGCCCAGACCAGCGCCGGGCGCCGCCCGCCCTTGGCCTCCACCCCGGTGAATTCCATGTCCCAGCGCGGCACGCGGATCTCGCCCAGCGCCGCATCCAGTTCCGCCAGCACGTCCTCCGGCTGGTCGTCGAGGAAGGCCAGCGTCAGGTGCAGGTTCTCCTCGTCCACCAGCCGCCCCTGACGCAGCGCCTCCTGCACCGGCAAGAGCGCCGCGATGGCCGCGTCCTCCAGCGGGACACCGACAAAGACGCGCAACGGCTACATCTGCCCCAGCCGCGCACTCAGGCGCAGCGCGTGGCTGGCGTCCTGCGCCACGGCGGGCATGACCGGATCGTACCCTGCCCGGATCACCGCGCCGATATCGGGCCGCAGGATCACCTGCCCCTCGCCCGCCTGCGCCAGCACCGAGCGGTCGGTGAACGCCGTATCGGACCACAGCAGGATCGTCTGCGCCACCTGCGCCAGCGCCAGCGTGTCGGCGGGCACCCGGGAAAGCTGAGCTTCCATCCGCAGGAAAACGAAGCTGGCCTTGATCGCGCCGGCCTCGTCAAAGCGGAAGATCCGGTACTGGTTGGCATCCGCCGCCTTCAGCCGCGCCACCAGGGGGGCAAGGTCGGGGATCATCCGGTCCATGTCCGGCACCTCCACCAGTTCATCCCACTCGCGGAAGAAGAAGAACATCAGGTTCACGCCCAGCTCCGGGTCGGTCTCGGCCATCTGGTGGCCCGCCATCATCACCACGGCCTCCACCGCGCCCTTGACGATTTCCAGCGTCTTGTCATCCGTCCCGAACACCACCGGCACGATGGGCCGCCCCCAGCGGGCAAAGAGGTAAGAGCCATCGGCGCGGGTAAAGAGCGCCTCGACGCCTTCGGGAGAAATCAGATCAGCCATGGCGTCTCCCTACCAAAGCCGCCGCCCCATGCAAGTCAAAGCCCCCTTCCTCTGGCGACAAATATCCTCGCCGAAGGCACAAAACTCTTCTGGCGCTACTTGCCGAACAGGTCACCCGACCCCGCCGCCCTGGGTGCCGCCATCCCCAGATGCGCCCAGGCCCGCGCCGCCAGCATCCGCCCCCGCGGCGTGCGCTGGATCAGCCCCTGCTGGAGCAGGAACGGCTCGATCACCTCTTCCAGCGCGTCTCGGCTCTCGCTCAGCGCCGCACTCAGCGTCTCGATCCCCACCGGCCCGCCCTGATAGGCCTCGGCGATAAGCCGCAGATACCGCCGGTCGGCCCCGTCAAGGCCCAACCCATCCACGCCCAGCCGGGTCAAAGCACTATCCGCCAGGCCTTGCGTGATCCGCCCGTCGCCCTCGACCACGGCGAAATCCACCACGCGCCGCAAGAGCCGCCCCGCCACACGCGGCGTCCCCCTCGCCCGCCGCGCGATCTCCCGCGCGCCCTGCGCTTCCGCCGGAACGCCCAGCTTCTGCGCATTGCGCGTCACGATCTCGTGCAACTCGTCCTCGGTATAGAATTGCAGCCGCGTGGGGATCCCGAACCGATCCCGCAAGGGCGTCGTCAGCAGGCCCAGCCGCGTCGTCGCCCCCACCAGCGTGAAGGGCTGCAATTCGATCCGCACCGTCCGCGCCGCCGGGCCTTCGCCGATCACCAGGTCCAGCTCGAAATCCTCCATCGCCGGATACAGCACCTCTTCCACCGCCGGGTTCAGCCGGTGGATCTCGTCGATGAAGAGAACGTCATTGGCCTCGAGGTTGGTCAGGATCGCCGCCAGGTCGCCCGCCTTGGCCAGCACCGGGCCGGAGGTCATGCGAAACCCCACGCCGAGCTCGCGCGCCATGATCTGCGCCAGCGTCGTCTTGCCCAGGCCGGGGGGGCCGTGAAACAGCGTGTGATCCATCGCCTCGCCCCGCTGCCGGGCCGACTGGATGAACACCTTCAGGTTGGCCCGCGCCTCGGCCTGCCCGATGAAATCCGCCAGCGCCTGCGGCCTGAGCGCGCGGTCCACATCCTCGGGCAGCGCCTCGGGGCGCAAGGTGGGGTCAGGCTCGGTCATGAATTCAGACCATGTTGCTTGGTGTCGAGACGTCGCATCCAATTCTGCTCCAGAGATGTCACCTCTTCAACCGGCGCATCCGGCGACACCCGTTCCAGGATCGAAAACTGAAAATTCAGAGGATCTCGGTGCCTTAGTTCAGCCGTCACACCGCGCTCTCTGCGCACATGCGTCTGCCAACGACCCAGCAGGTTGTCATTCCCATAAGCCGAGCCAACGTATCGCGCCCCGTCCGCCTGGTCCGTGATCAGGTAAATCCCCCTCCACTGCCTTAGCAGATCAGCCCAAGCAGTTGGAAGCGCGCGCAGGAACGCCCCCGTCACCAAGAACTCGCGCCAGCCCGGGGGTGGCGCGACCAATTGATGAGAGTCTGAAATCGCCACGATTTCGAGCGGTGTATTTGCGGCGATCCTCACGTAATTTCGCCCCCCCGGCGAGCCCACGATTATCCGGCCGCGCAAACTCTGCATCGAGTCTTCGAGACGTAGCTGAAATACTTCTTGCTGATCCCGGCGCGCAATATTGGTCTCAGGATCTGTCGCCGGATCACCAAACGTCGCCGCGATTTCCTGGTAGGCCGGGTCAGCGTATATCTCGCGCGTCGGTCGCATGTGCCAGCCGGACACAGCATACAGCCCCTCGAACAGGAAACACCCTTCCCGGATGGGTATGAACACGGCGACATTCGGCCTGTTCTTTAACGCCGCGCCCGCCTGATCCGAATGCAAGCGCATGTAAGGCTCGAATAGATCACGTCGCTCATGCGCCAGATACGGCAACATGGAGCGTAAAGGCTGCGCAGTCGTGTTGTGAAGCATCAATGACACGCCGGCGACGTCGATATCCGACCAATCCAGGATGTCGTTGAAGGTGAGCACCTCCCTCATCCCTTCGGCGCCAGCAGCTTCAGCGCGGCGCGGATGAGGTCGGCCGTCGCCGCGTCGGGCATCTCGCCCGCCGCCTGCGCCACCGCGCCCGCCGCCTCGCCGGGGCCGTAGCCGAGGTTGGTCAGCGCCGACAGCGCCTCGGCCTGTGCCGCGCCATTCGGGGCCTTCGGGGGTGGCGCCTTGCCCGCTGGCGCTTCGATCACCTCGTCGTCGGCGGGCCCCTCCGGCGCGGGCACCGGCGCGCTCGCGCCCATCGCCATCACCTCCGGCGCCTTGTCCTTCAGCTCGATCACCACGCGCTGCGCCGTCTTGGGGCCGATCCCCTTGGCCGCCTTCACCGCGTTCACGTCGCCCAGCGCAATCGCGCGCCCCACGCCATCCGGCCCCAGCGTGCCCAGGATCGCCAGCGACGCCTTCGCCCCGATCCCCTGCACGCTCATCAGCAGGCGGTGCCATTCCTTCTCCACCAGCGACGTGAAGCCATACAGTTGCAACAGGTCCTCGCGCACCAGCAGGTCGGTATAAAGCGCCACGTGCTCGCCCGCCCCCGGCAGCGCCGCCAGCGTCCGGTCCGAGCAATAAACCAGGTAGCCAACCCCCTTCACGTCGATCAGCACGTGATCGGCGGCGCGATAGTCGATGCGTCCCGCGATCCGCCCGATCATGCGCGCACCTTCTCTTTCAGCGCCCGCGCGCCCCCGTGATGCGCATGGCAGATGGCGATGGCCAGCGCGTCGGCGGCATCCGCCCCGGCCAGTTCGACCCCCGGCAGTTGCACCTTCACCATATGCGCCACCTGCTCCTTGCCGGCATGGCCCACGCCCACCACCGTCTTCTTCACCGTGTTGGGGGCATATTCGCCGACCGCCAGTCCGAACTGCGCCGGCACCAGCAGGGCAATGCCCCGCGCCTGGCCCAGCTTCAGCGTGCCGGCCCCGTCCTTGTTGACGAAGGTCTGTTCCACCGCCGCCGCGCCGGGCGCGTATTTTCCAACGATATCCGTAAGTTGGCCGTGCAACGACAACAGCCGCTCGGCCAGCGTGCCCCCATTGCCGTGGCAAACCCCGTTGGCCACATGGGTCAGGCGGCTGCCCTCCATGTCGATCACGCCCCACCCGAGGTTGCGTAGGCCCGGATCGATCCCGATGACCCGCATCTGCACTGCCCGCCCTTGATTGTTTTCCAAGCCACTAGCACGAAAGGGGAACATACGCCAAGCCCTTCCACGCCCCCGGGCGATCGGGCCAGTCCTGCGCGGTATGCATGTCACAGCCTCTCCGGGACCACGCGCACAATATGTGACCATCAAAAATACAGCATTAACATGACGTTAAAGCAAATCCACCCATGCAGCGCCTGCATAGTGACTATGCGGAAAATGCGTGTTGTCCAAATCAGCGCAACCCCCTACCTGCAGCGTCAGAAGAACAAACGTACCGACTTATACGAAGGACCATGACAATGGCTGCAATCGACAACACCCGCAGCGTGCACCACGGCGCCCATTTCGGCTCCATCTTCGCGCGCATTCTCGCCACCGTTTCCGCCTGGAACGACGCCCGCGTCACCCGCAACGCGCTCAGCCGCCTGAGCGACCGCGAACTGGACGATATCGGCCTGTCGCGCGGCGACATCGAACGCGCGATCCGCTAATTGCGGATCCCGCCCGCCCGGCGTCCCCTCCCTGCGCCGGACAGCAAAAAGCCCTGCACGCGGACCAACGTGCAGGGCTTTTCGTATCGAGAGAGGCGTCTTTGGAGGGCTGAGAGGCCAGACGTCGTTGATCGTTACTTCACGAAGGGGCGCAGGTATTGCGCGATGGTTGCGGAAACAGTGTCTTTCTGCATCACGAAGGCACCGGCCTGTTCCACCACCGTGCCGGATTTCAGCGCATCGACTCGCTGGTCATAGATCGTGCCGCCGAGATGCGCGAGGATCATCCCCTTGAACAGGAACACGCCCAGAACCAGGAACGCCAGACCGCGAACCGAAAACCCCTGCGCCCGGCGCTTGGGGCGGAAAACGATCAGGCCGTCGCGGGTCACCTTGGCCGAATAGCCGTTGGCAAGGCGGGTGCGGTTACGGTCGATTTTCTTCAGTCGGGCGTCGAAGCCCTGGTAGGTGTTGGTGGCGTTGGTCATGGCAGTGTCCTACTGTATCTCATCCCCGGCCCTTGATGATCAAACTAGGTTTGAAATATGGCAAAAGTGGGGCACCTGCCTTAATATGACTATTTTTCCAAGCCTTTTCAGACACTTTTACGGGTCATTATCGTCGTCCACTCACCAATCTGGTCTCGGGACACGACACTGTTTCCAGCCTCGGTATAGACCGCCGCAACCTCGTCGGCCTGCTCGTTCAAAATACCGGACAGAATCACCCTGCCCCCCGGCTTCAGCGCCGCGGTGATCCCCGGCGCCAGCGCGATCAGGGGGGCTTTGAGGATATTGGCGAAGACCAGGTCGAACGGCGCGGCCCCGGCGATTCCCGGATGGTCCAGCCCTTCGGCCTCCAGGCAACTCACCCGGCCCACCAGGTCGTTGGCCGCCACGTTGACCTCCGCCACCTCGACCGCCACCGCGTCGATGTCGCTGGCCAGGATCGTCGCCTCGGGCCAGACCCGCGCCGCCGCCATCGCCAGCACCGCCGTGCCGCATCCCAGGTCCAGCACGCTGTCCTGCGGGCCCGCGTCCGCGTTCAGCCGGTCCAGCGCCTTCAGGCAGCCCAGCGTCGTGCCGTGATGCCCGGTGCCGAACGCCATCGACGCCTCGATCAACAGCGGCAGCGCATCCTCGGGGACCTTGTCCGCGTCATGGCTGCCGTACACAAAGAACCGCCCCGCCACCACCGGCGTCAGCTCCCGCTTCACCTTGGCGACCCAGTCCGTCTCGGGCAGTTCCGACACGGTGAAATCCTTGGCCCCGTGCATCGACGCGAGCAGCGCCAGCCCGGCCGCATCCGGCGCCTCCTCGAAATAGCCGCCCACTTCCCACAGGCCCGAGCCGTCCTCCAGCTCGAACACGCCCACGCCCGTGGGCTCGGGTGTCAGCCGTTCCAGCGCCTCGCCCAGGGCTTCGGCCTGGGCCTTGCCGGGCAGGGTCGTCAACGCGGTGAATGTGGGCATGGAGCCTCCCTTGGCGAAAAGATCACTCCGCCGGGGCGGGCGCCCGGGCGGTCAGGATCGTCTCATACCCCGGTTCGGGGTGACGGGGAATAAGCATCGCAAGGATAAATGACACGCCCGCCATCGCGGCGGCCATCACGAACACCGCCACCGGCGACACCAGCCACAGGTACCCCAGCGCGGCCGGCAGGAACACGGCGGCGATATGGTTGATGGTGAACGCCACGGCGGCCGTGGGCGCGATATCGCCCGGATCGGCGATCTTCTGGAAATAGGTCTTCAGCGCCAGCGCCAGCGCGAACAGAAGGTGGTCCACCACGTAGAGCGTCGCCGCCAGAACCACGCCCCAGCCGAAGAAATACAAGCCGCCATACAGCAGGAACACGATCGCCAGCCCCGCGTATTCGAACAACAGCGTCGCCCGCTCTCCGAACACATGCACCGCCCGGCCCATCAGCGGCGCGAAGACCATGTTGGCCACCAGGTTGATCAGGTAGAGCGCCGTGACCTCGTGCACCTCGAAGCCGAACTTCTCGACCATCATGAAGCCGGCGAAGACAATGAAGATCTGCCGCCGCGCACCCGCCATGAATTGCAACGCGTAATAGAGCCAATAGCGCCGGCGCAGCACCATTCTCTTGATCTGCGGATTGGGCGCCTCGAATTGCGGGAACGCGACGATGCAGTAGAGCGCGATCAGCACGGTCGCCCCGCCCGCGATCATGTAGACGGTGTTGTAGCTCAGATCCAGCGTCTCCCACGTCATCACGATCAGCACGTAGGCCACCAGCGTCGTGCCCGACCCGGCGGCCAGCAGCCAGCCCAGCATCTGCGGCGCGCGCTCCTTTTTCAGCCATTGCAGCTGCAACGACTGGTTCACCGTCTCGAAATAGTGAAACCCGATCGAGCTCAGCATCGTGATCGTCAGGATCCCGCCCAGCGACGGGAACCATGCGGTAATCGCCGTGGCCACGCCCAGCAGGATCAGCGACACCAGCGCCAGCGTCTGCTCGCGCATGAAAACGATGATGGCGATCACCCCGATGGCCAGGAAACCGGGGATTTCCCGCACCGTGTGCAGCCAGCCGATATCCGAGCCGTCGAACCCCGCCGCCTCGATGACGAAATTGTTGAGCAGAGCCGACCACGTCGCAAAGGCCAGCGGCATCGCCGCGGCCATCAGAAAGAGCAGCGCCACGGGCCGCTTCCAGAGCGGCAGCTCGCGCGCCAGTTCAAGGGGGTATGTCCTCGCCATGAGCATGCTTTACGCCCATCTTCCGGCTTTGACCATTCCCTCCCGCGCAAGACGGCTCTGCAAAAATACGCGGACTGATCTGGATCAAGGCCGCGCGCCCGGGCCGGTGGCATGACCCGATGCGGAAGGAAAGGCACGGGTCATGGACATTCTCGCCCTCGTGGAATGGATCGACGAGGCCCCGGCAGCGGCGCTCCTGGGTCTTCTGACCGGCGTGCTCTTCGGCGTCGCGGCGCAGCGCTCGCGCTTCTGCCTGCGCGCGGCGGCGGTGGAATTCGCCCGTGGCCGCATGGGCGACCGCATCGCGGTCTGGTTCCTGACCTTTTCCACCGGCGTGGTCTGGGTGCAGGGCGCGCAGCTCCTGGGCCTCTTTCGCGCGTCCGATGCCCGCATGATGGCCATCCCCGGCAGCTGGTCGGGCGCGGTGATCGGCGGGCTGGTCTTCGGCGCGGGCATGGTGCTGGCGCGCGGCTGTCCGGGCCGTTTGCTGGTGCTCGCGGCCACCGGCAACCTGCGCGCCATCACCGCCGGCCTGGTCTTTGCCGTCGCGGCACAAATGAGCCTGTCGGGCATGCTCTCGGGCCTGCGCACCCGGCTGGCCGCGCTCTGGATCACGTCGGGCGGCCACAACATGGACCTGCTCAGCACGCTCGGCCTGCCCTCCTATGGGGGCCTGCTGATCGGCCTCGGCTTTGCCGCACTCGCCCTCGTCGTCTCGCGCCGCAACCGCATCGGCGCCGCCCGCCTGCTCTTCGCCTCCGGGGTGGGTTTCGCCGTGGCGGTGGGCTGGGTGTCGACCTTCGCGCTCGCCTCGGTCAGCTTCGAGCCCGTCGCGGTGACAAGCGCCACGTTCAGCGGCCCCTCGGCCAATACGCTGATGTTCTTGCTGGTCTCGGACCCGGTGCTGAACTTCGATATCGGCCTGGTGCCGGGCGTCTTCCTGGGCAGCTTCCTTGCCTCCTCCTATGCCCGCGAATTCCGCTTCCAGGGGTTCGAGGATGCCGCCAACATGCGCCGGATGATGACCGGCGCGGTGATGATGGGCTTCGGCGCGATGCTGGCCGGGGGCTGCTCCATCGGCAACGGCGTCACCGGCGCGTCGATCTTCGCCGGCACCGCGTGGCTGGCGCTCTTCTCGATGTGGATCGGTGCGATGGTGACGGATTTCCTGGTCGATCAACGGGGCGTGGGCGCGCAGGCGGCATGATTTTCAATCCGCGCGGAATCAAGGCGCAGCTTGCTGCGCCGCCGCGCGATCGCCAGACCGCGCCCCGGGCTGGCGATCACCCGGCACCAGGAATCCCGTCCCGGGCTTGACCCGGGACCTCCCGCGATACGCTCACATGAAACTCTGCGGGTCGATATCCACCGCCAGCCGGAACTGGCTCGAGCCCTTGACCGGCGCGATCCACTGCGCCAGCGCGCCTTGCAAGGCCACGCCCTTCGGCGCCTTCACCAACAGGCGCACCCGGTGCCGCCCCCGCACGCGCGCAATCGGCGCCGGAGCCGGGCCGAACACCTGCGCCCCCACCGCCCGGATCGGGCCGTCGTTGCGCGCCAGCGCATTGCCGATATCGAACGCCTCCTGCATGTCGGTCGAGGACAGGATGATCCCCGCCATCCGCCCGAAGGGCGGCACGCCCGCATGCTGCCGCTCCCCGGCCTCGGCGCGCCAGAACCCTTCCTCGTCGCCGGTCAGAATGGCCCGGATCACCGGATGCTCCGGCTGGAACGTCTGCAACAGCGCCACCCCGGCCTTCTCGGCCCGCCCCGCGCGGCCCGCCACCTGCCGCATCAGCTGGAACGTCCGCTCGGCGGCGCGCAAATCCGACCCCTGCAGGCCCAGATCGGCGTCGATCACGCCGACCAATGTGAGATTGGGAAAGTTGTGCCCCTTCGCCACAAGCTGCGTGCCCACGATGATATCGGCCCCGCCGCCCGCGATCTCCTCGATCTGCGCCTTCAAGGCGCGCGCAGATCCGAACATGTCTGAACTCAACGTCGCCACCCGCGCCTCGGGGAAAAGCGCCACCGCCTCTTCCGCCATCCGCTCCACGCCGGGGCCCACGGCGGCCAGCTTGCCCTCGACGCCGCAGGCCGGGCAGGCCTCTGGCATCGGCTTGGTCTCGCCGCACTGGTGACAGACCAGCCGTTTCAGGAACCGATGCTCCACCATCCGCGCGTCGCAATGATCGCACCCCACCTGGTGCCCGCAGGCCCGGCAGATCGTCACCGGCGCATAACCCCGCCGGTTGAGGAACAAGAGCGACTGCTCGCCCCGTTCCAGCCGCGCCTCGACGGCCGCCCGTAGGGTGGGTGAAACCCACGCGTTGCTCGCCAGCCGCTCGTCGCGCATGTCCACCGCGCGCAGGTCCGGCATCACCGCCGGTCCGAACCGCGCCGTCAAATCCAGCCGCCGGTACTTTCCGGCTTGCGCGTTGGCCCAGGTCTCCAGGCTCGGCGTCGCCGAGGCCAGCACCACCTGCGCCGCACACAGGCTGCCGCGCAGCACCGCCATGTCGCGCGCATTGTAGAGCACCCCGTCCTCCTGCTTGTAGGAGGTGTCGTGCTCCTCATCCACGACGATCAGCCCCAGGTCCCTAAACGGCAGGAACAACGCCGACCGCGCGCCCACCACCAGCTGGCACTGCCCCTGTCCCACCATCTTCCAGATCCGCCGCCGCTCGGTCATGGTCACGCCCGAATGCCACTCGGCCGGCTTCACCCCGAACCGCGCCTGCACCCGCGTCAGGAATTCCGAGGTCAGCGCGATCTCCGGCAACAGCACCAGCGCCTGTCGCCCTTGCGCGATGCACTCCGCCACCGCCTCCAGGTACACCTCCGTCTTGCCCGACCCGGTGACACCGCGCAGCAGGGTCGTCCCGAACACGCCCTCGCGCAGCCCCGCGCGCAGCGCCTCGGCCGCCGCCGACTGGTCCTCGGTCAGTTCCGCGCCCGGTCTTCCCGGATCGAGCCTCGGGAACGGCGCATCGCGCGGCGTGTCCTCTTCCCGGACAACCCCCTGCTTCACCAGCCCCTTCACGACCGAGGACGTCACCCCGGCCATGTCGCTCACTTCCTTCAGGGTGAACCCCAGCCCGCCGTATTCCTCCAGCACCGCGATCACCTTGCGCCGCGCCTCGGTGTCGCGATCGGGCCGCCCCTCGCCCAGCCGATAGATCTTCTGCATCGACGGCGGGTCGCCCAGCCCCGGCGCGCGCGTCGCCAGCCGCAGCATCGCGGGCAGCGGCGTCAGCGTGTAATCTGCGGCCTTCGCGATGAACGCCTGCAACTCCTCGCGCATCGGCGCCGCGTCCAGCACCCGGATGACCGACCGAATCTTCGACAGGTCATAATCCCCGGCCCCCGCGCCCCAGACCACGCCCAGCACCTTGCGCGGCCCCAGCGGCACCTCCACGAACGCCCCCAGGTGGCACCCCCCCTCCGGCGCCTTGTAATCCAGCACCCGGCCCAGCGGCTGGGTCGTCAGAACGCCCACCAGCTGGCCGGTTTCGAAAAAACTTGCACCGGAATACGTCAAGAACGGCGACCTTCGTCACGAGGTCCCGGGTCAGGCCCGGGACGGGGGGTTTCGGGCGCATACCTTATGAGGTAAAGCATCCGACAGGAAACCCCAACGCGGCCAAGAGAGGGCCTTTCGAGATGAAATTCTTCGTAGACACCGCCGACGTCGACGCCATCAAGGAACTGAACGACCTGGGCATGGTCGACGGCGTCACCACCAACCCCTCGCTGATCCTCAAATCGGGCCGCGACATCCTCGAAGTGACCAAGGAAATCTGCGGCATCGTCGAAGGCCCCGTCTCCGCCGAGGTCGTCGCCCTCGAAGCCGACCAGATGATCGAGGAAGGCCGCAAGCTCGCCAAGATCGCCGACAACATCACGGTGAAGGTCCCGCTCACCTGGGACGGCCTGAAGGCGTGCAGGGTCCTCGCCGGCGAAGGCAACATGGTCAACGTCACGCTCTGCTTTTCGGCCAACCAGGCACTGCTGGCGGCCAAGGCCGGGGCCACGTTCATCTCGCCCTTCATCGGGCGTCTGGATGACATCAACCTCGACGGCATGGACCTCATTGGCGACATCCGCACGATCTATGACAATTACGGCTACGAGACGCAGATCCTCGCCGCCTCGATTCGCACGGTGAACCACGCCACCCAATCGGCCCTCGTGGGCGCCGACGTGATGACCGCGCCGCCGGACGTGATCAAGAAAATGGCCGCGCACCCGCTGACCGACAAGGGGCTGGACGCCTTCCTCGCGGACTGGGAAAAGACCGGCCAGAAGATCCTGTAACCCAAGGCCCGCAAGGGCCAGACCCGTTTCCGACGAATTCAAAAGGTCGCGCGTCCCGGCGCGCGGCCTGTCACGTGGCGATGGCCCGCACGCCGCGCGCGTTCACAGGACAAATCACCTCATGGTGGACACCAAAGACCCCAGTTTGAACGGCCAGATCACATTCGCCCGTTTGCCGGAAATAGAGCCAACCGAGATCGAGAGGCACATGTCCAACCCACGGATGGCGGACCATATGCCCCTCCTGACAACCGCATGGAATGCCGCAACCGTGGCGCGCTTCGTGGCAGCAAAGGAGGCGTGCTGGGCCCGTGACGGGCTCGGCCACTGGGCGATCCTGCACAACGACCGCTATGTCGGCTGGGGCGGTTTTCAGAAAGAAGGCGACGAGTGGGATTTCGGACTGGTCCTGAAGCCGGACGCCTTCGGCCTCGGCCGGCGCATCACGGCGCAGGCCCTCGCCTTCGCCCGGTCCGATCACCGCATCCCCTTCGTGACCTTCCTGCTGCCGCCGTCTCGAAAGAAGCTGGCGGCGCTCGACCGACTGGGGGCCGTGCCCGTCGGCCAGGTCGACTACGACGGGGCACGGTTTCTCAAGTTTCGCCTCGAGACCGAATGATCGCGGCCTGCTGGACGCAGACGCCGCGATCCGTAATAAATTCCAAGAACGGGCGCGCGACAGGCAACACCATCGTCGATTTGCGCGGCATCGCGATGGACCGGCCCGAGGCGCGGGGCCGCGTCAGTTCCGCTGCATCTGCTGCCCGGTCTGGTTATACGCCTCCATCGGGTTGAAATTGGCGTTGTTGGTCAGGATGATCGCCCCGTTCTGCAATTCCCACGCGTAGTTGTAGTTCTGGTTCAGCAACACGGTCCCGCCCGAGGGCGTCTGCCACGGCTGGACTTCCCAGATGCCGTTGATCGACTTGGCGTGGCCCGCATCCTTCATGCCTTCGCGCCGTTTCCAGCTTTCGAACATCATGTCCCCGATCGAGGTATCGGCCCCGGCCACACCGCCACCCCCGGCCGGGCGCGGCTGGCGCAGTCTGGTGGCCCACCACTGCCGTTCCAGCTGCTTCCACTGCGGATTGACCCGCAGGTTGTTCAGGATGGGGGCAAAGCCGGGATGCCCTTCGTCCAGTTTGCCCACGGGGGTGAACACCCCCATCACGAGCGCCGTCCGCCCGTCGCGAAAGATCGCGCCATCGTAATTCGCCTCGGCGTGTTTGGTGATCACCACGAAATAGGCGTCGTTCTCGCGCTGCTGGGTCCGCACATGCGCCCGGATCACGACCCCGTCCGCCCACGCCTTGGCCGTCTCCGGCCAGCTGGCGCGCCACTGCTGTTCGATCAGCTCGACCAGGGGCTTCAGTTCCGGCGGGCGGTCCACGTTCTGGATCGTGACCTGCATGAGGGGCGAGATAGCCGGAAAATAGGCCCGCGCCGCCATCTCGGCATCGGTCAGGTCCTGGCCCAGGCACATGTAGCTCACCGGACCATAGGACGACACGCCCCAGCTCAGCGGGTTCATGTAGGCAAGCCCATAGGCCTGGTCCTGCGTGCCCGCCCCCCACATCAGCGCGGCGCCCGTGAAACAGCCCCCCTGGCCATCCGAATGGCTCCATTGCACGCCGCCCTGCGTGTCCCAGCCGGCGGGCACAAGCGTCTCGTAGGCCAAGACCCCCTGCCCCGTCGGCCCGTTGCTGTCGAGGATCTGAACGCGCCGCATTTCCAGCCCGTCTTCGGGCAGGGCCGCCGCCCCGGTGGTTTCCGCACCGGCGCCGGTCGTGGTCTGGTTCGCAGCGCCCGGTTGAGGGCTGGCAGCCGCATCCGAGAACGCGGTGAAGCGGGCCTGCACATCGCCCTCCGCCGCGATGCCGACACTGCCATGGCCAACGAGGTCTCCGCCGAGCGACCCAAGCGACGTGCCATTGAGAAGATAGGTGATCTCGTTCCCGTCCTCCGCGACGGTCAGCCGGTTCGCCGTGCCCTGCCGGAACGCGTCGCTGGACATCTCGACCAGGGGCCGGACCCCGTCGCCGTCGCGCCGGAACACCCGCACCGTGCCTCGCGCGTCTAGCGTTATCATGTGATAGCGGTCCCTCCGCTCGTTGAGACCGTAAAGCACCCCGGCAGAGCCTGCGCTGTCGGGATGAAGCTCGAGCTCCACATCGACCCGCCGCCGCCCCTCGGTGTCGGGCTCCGGGCCCACGTAGAAATACGTGATCGCCTGCGGATTGCCGGTATTCGCGATTTCGAAACCGTCGCCATTGTTGGTGTATCGCCAGGCATCGTCCTGCCCCGTGGCCGGCAGAAATCCTGCAAGACGCCCCATCCCCGTGCCGCCGGATTGCGCGGCCACCGGGCTGGCCTGGACCAGGCAGAGGACAAGAAAAGACAGGACAACGGCAAGGCCAAAATGAAATGCACGCATGGCACATCCTTTCGAAATGAAGACGATCTAAATCAATTGCCGCGATGTTATGAGAGAATCGGATTGGCACAAAGGGAATTGGCCGCGCGCTCGCAGGACGGGCCGCGCTCCCGCGTTCCGGCAAGCGCCCCCCCCCGGCACGCCCCCGGGGCACGCCGCGCGCAAAAATCCGGTCATCGCCGAGAAATCTGTTGCGGCATCGCCCCCGCATATCTGATAAGCTTGGAAAAAATAATCAGAGGCAGACATGAGCAGCAAGCCCGAGATGAACGACCAGATGCGCGACAAGATCATCGCGCAACCCGATGTTATCCTTGAAGACCAAGACCTTATGCGCGCCCTCATCGCCGCGAACGAACGCGCGATGGGCAACAATATCGTCGATTTGCGCGGCATCGCCATGGACCGGCTCGAGGCCCGGCTGGAACGGCTGGAAGACACCCACCGCTCGGTCATCGCCGCCGCGTATGAAAACCTCGCCGGCACCAACCAGGTGCACCGCGCCATCCTGCGGATGCTCGATCCGGTCGAGTTCGAGGACTTTCTTCGCGATCTCGGCGGCGACGTCGCCACCATCCTGCGTGTCGATTGCGTGAAACTGGTGCTGGAATCCGTCCAGAACGACGCCGACCCCGCCGTCAAGCGCCTGGGCGATGTCCTCTCCGTGGCCGAACCGGGTTTCATCGAACGGTATCTCGGCGCCGGTCACCCCGGCCCCGTGCGCCAGGTCACCCTGCGCCAGGTCCACGAGGGCGACGCCCGAATCTATGGCCGCGAGGCCGAGTTCATGCGCTCCGAGGCGTGCCTCCTGCTCGATTTCGGCGAAAGCCGCCTGCCCGGCCTGCTGGTCATGGGGTCCGAGGACCCGCACCAGTTCAGCCCGCAACAGGGCACCGACCTTCTGTCCTTCTTCGCCGGCATCTTCGAACGGGCGATGCGCCGCTGGCTGTCATGATCTCCGCCGCGGCCCGCGACGCGCTTCAGGCCTGGCTCGATCATCACAAGTCCCTGCGCGGCGCGTCCCCCCACACGCTCGACGCCTACGGGCGTGACGTGGCAGGCTTCCTGGCCTTCATGACCGAGCACAAGGGCGCGTCCCAGGGCCTCGGCGCGCTGGCCAAGCTCAGCGTGTTGGACATGCGCGCCTGGATGGCCTTCACCCGCGGCCGCGACGTGGGCGCCCGCAGCCTCGCGCGCAAGCTCTCGGCGGTCAAAAGCTTCTTTGGCTGGCTGGCCGAGCGCGAAGGCGTCGACCCGGCGGCGGTCCTCGCCGCCCGCGCGCCCAAGTTCCAGCGCAAGCTGCCCCGGCCGCTGACGCCCGATGCCGCCCGCGCGGTCATCGAAACCACCGAGGCCCAGCACCCCACCGGCTGGATCGCCGCCCGCGACCAGGCGGTGATCACATTGCTTTACGGCTGCGGCCTTCGGATATCCGAGGCGCTCGGCCTCACCGGCCGCGTCCTGCCCATGGGCGACAGCCTGCGCATCGTCGGCAAGGGCGGCAAGGAACGCGTCGTGCCGGTCATCGCCCCGGCCCGCACCGCCCTGGCCCGCTATCTCGACCTCTGCCCCTATCCGACCCAGCCCGACACGCCGCTTTTCCGTGGCGCCCGTGGCGGCGCGCTCTCGCCCCGCGCGGTGCAGAAACTCATGGCCAGCGTCCGGATGCAGCTTGGCCTGCCCGCCACCGCCACGCCCCATGCCATGCGCCACAGCTTCGCCACGCACCTGCTCAATGCCGGCGGCGACCTCCGCGCGATACAGGAGCTCCTGGGCCACGCGTCCCTCTCGACCACCCAGGCCTACACGGCGGTCGACACCGCCCGCCTCATGGATGTCTACAACCAGAGCCATCCCAAGGCCCGCGCCCCCGGCAAGGCCTGACCCTGTCGGCCCAAAGCCACAGCGTCCCTCGCCCAAGGCCGCCCGCGCCGATTTGCAATTGCATCCCCTGCCTCATTCCCCCATCACGGATGCCATGAGCCTGCGTATGAAAGCCCTCCTCGTGCATCTGCTGACCGCCACGGGTGCGGTCTTCGCCATGCTGGCGATGCTGGCCGCGATCCAGGAGAAATGGTCGCTGATGTTCCTTTGGCTCGTGGTGGCCTTCGCGGTGGACGGCATCGACGGCCCGCTGGCGCGCAAATACGACGTCAAGACCAACTTCCCGCTCTTCGATGGCGTGCTCCTGGACCTGATCATCGACTACCTGACCTACGTCTTCATCCCCGCCTTCGCGCTCTTTGAATTCGGCCTGCTGCCGGGCTGGACCGGCTGGGTTGCGATCATCATCATCACCTACTCCTCGGCGCTCTACTTCGCCGACACGCGTATGAAGACGAAAGACAACTCGTTTTCCGGCTTCCCGGGCTGCTGGAACATGCTGGCGCTCGTGCTCTTCGCGATCGAGCCCAACTTCTGGGTCTCGCTGACCATCGTGACGCTGCTTGCGGTGTCGATGTTCCTGCCGCTGAAATTCATCCACCCGGTGCGCACCGAACGCTGGCGCTGGATTTCCCTGCCGATGATCGTCGCCTGGACCTTCTTCGCCGGCTGGGCCGCCTGGGTCGATTTCCACCCCGAAAGCTGGGCCCATTGGGGCCTCGTGGTGACCTCGGTCTACCTCACCCTCGCGGGCATCGCCCAACAGCTGATCCCCCAGCGCAGCGCCTAGATCAACAGCCCCGCCGCGCCTTCGTGGCGCAGCAGCCAGACCTTGGTCTCTATCCCGCCGGCGCCGGAATAACCGCCCAGCCCAGCGGCGCCCAGAACCCTGTGACACGGGATGATCACCGGGATCGAATTGCCCCCGCACGCCCCGCCCACCGCCTGCGCGGGCACGCCCAGCGCCTTCGCGATATCGCCATATTCCCGCGTCTCGCCCCACGGAATCGCCAGCATCGCGGCACAGACCTCGCGCTGAAACTCCGATCCGTCGGGCGCCAGAGGCAGATCGAACGCCTGCAACCGGCCCTCGAAATACGCCGCCAGCTGCGCGCAGGCCTCCTCCAGTTCGGGCCGCGCCTCCGCCGCCCCGGCCTGCCCCCAGCCGACGCCAATGATTGATGCCCCGTCGCTCGTCACCCGCAGCGGTCCCACCGGGCTCTCCATCCCGGCCTCATGGACCGCCCCCGGCTTTTTCTTGCCAAAAATACTCAAATCCCGCCCTCTCGGCCCCGCGCCTCACTCGGTGTTGAGCAGCACCGCCTCCACCCGCCGGTTCGCCTCGCGCCCCTCTTCCGTCAGGTTCGAGGCGATGGGCGCCAGATACCCCATCCCCTCCGCCGCAAGCTGCCTGCGCGGGATGTCATACTCCGACACCAGCCGCTCCAGCACCGCCGCCGCGCGACGCCGCGACAGCGCGGTGTTGTTCTCCAGCGTGCCCACCGTGTCGGTATGCCCCACCAGCGCCACGCGCCGCTCCGGGTCCTCGCGCAGGAACGCCGCCAGCGCCTGCAAGGACGGGTGCGGCCCCGGCCCCAGCGATACCGTGCCGGTCTCGAAATCCAGGTCCGACAGGACCACGTGCCCGACCTGCGTCAGCCGCTCCGCCAACGGTCCGGTCTCCGCCTCGGGCATCCCGCCGGTGGTGACCGTCTCCTCCGGCGGCGTCGCCTCCTCCGCGGTCAGGCTCCCGGTCGCCGTCTCCGACTGCGCCAGCCGGATGACCTGGATATAGCCGCTGCCCGACACCTGGCTGACCAGCACGGTCACGTAATCCATGACGCCTCCCGCGCCCTCCTTGCGCGCGGACAGGAAGCGATAGTCGCGCAGGTCCACGAACATGTCCGGCGCGGGCAATATTCGGGTGTTGAACCGAAAATCGAACCCGCCGCATTCCCGCGCCGCGCAGTCCAGCATGATCGAATACCCCGCATCGACGACCTGTCGCCGCAAGGGGCGCTGCAACTGCAGGCTGGTCAGCCCCGGCGCATCCAGCCGCCACGCCTGCTGCAAAAAGAACCCCTCCGCGTCGATCGCCGGGATCTGCCCCTCCGAGTAGACGTCCGTCGGCACGAGATAGGCCTCGGCGGCCCGGCGCACCTCGCCGGTCAGCGTGGCCCCCGCGGGCAGGCTCAGCTCCAGCGCCCCGGCCTCCGCCGCGGCCCCGAGACCCAGCACAAGACCGACCGAGGTTGCCCGCCGCCCCACCGATCAGCGGGCCTGGCCGTGATATTCGGGGTTGGGCTTCATGCCCGTGGCGCTGGCCATCCGGTTCGACATGCTGAAAAACCCCACCACGGCGGCGATGTCCCAGATATCGCGCTCGGAAAAGCCCACATCGCGCAGCGCCTGCCGGTCCGCCTCGACCGTCTCGGCGCTGGCCTTGGTGACCTTCTCGGCAAATTCCAGCATCGCCGTCTGCCGCGCATCGAGGCTTGCCGCCCGCCAGTTCATCACCATCGCCTCGCCCAAGGCCGGGTCGCCCGACAGCGCCCGCACGGCCGCGCCATGCGCCACCTGGCAATACCAGCAACGGTTGATCGAACTCACCACCACCGCGATCATCTCGCGCTCCAGCTTGCTCAGGCCACTCTCGCCCAGCATCAGCTCGTTATACATCGCGGTGAAGGCATTGAGTTTCTCGATATCGAACGCATAGGCCCGCAGCACGTTCGGGATCATGCCCAGCTTGTCCTGGCAGACATCGAAATACTTCCGCGTATCTGCGGGCAGCGGATCCGCCATCGGCAGATCCAGGGCGGTGGGCAGATCGTCGTGGCTCATGCGGTGCGGCCATCCTTCTTGATACGGTAATGATACTGTCCCACAAGCGTCATCCCGAGGGAAGAGTAGAGCGCGTTGGCCGCGTCGTTGGCGATGGTGCACAGCACGCTCAGATGCGTGGCGCCCTGCGCCGCGGCCCAATGCGCCGCGTGATGCGTCAGGTGCCGCCCCTGCCCGCCGCGCCGCTCGCCCTTGCGCACTTCCAGCGCGTGGATCATCGCCACCCCGTCCGAGATCGCGACAAACCCGGTGGCCGCCGGTCGGTTCGCCGTCCGTCCGAACAGCGAGGTCTTCGGCCCCTCGACCCGGCGCATCACGTCAACCCGCGCCGGCCCGATGCCGCCCTCGTTCCAGATATCCAGCTGGATCGCCATCGGCTCCCACAGATCGAAGGTCGTCACCGGCGGCGGGTCCTCGCCCCTCAGCGTATCGACCGGGCAGACATACATGTTCACCGGGTCGATCACGTCATACCCGGCGGCGCGCAGCATCGCATCGAGCGATTCGTCGCCATGCCGGATCATGAACAACAGGTCCTGCCCCATCTCGCGCATCATGGCCTCGGCCTCGGGCAGCGCGTCGCGGCTGACCGGCGTGCCCGGCTCGCGCAGCGTCGTCGCCGACACCCGCTTGCCCCCGCCCCTGCCGTCGCGCAGGGTCCACGGTCCCGCCTCATGCATCGCGGCGGCGGGCCACGTGGCCTCCGTCACCGCGTAAAGCTTGCTGGCATCCGGCAGCCCGCTCATGCCGGAAACGCCTCTTGCAGATCCTGCATCGCGCGTGTCACCTCCGCCTCGTCCTGTCCCCGGATCACCACGTTCACGCCGAAACGCCCGTTCACGATGAACGGGTACGACCCGAAGGACAACGCGTCATACCGCTCCGCCAGCGCACCCAGCGGCCCCGCGATGTCGCCCTCGCCACGCTCCACGCGCAAGGTTTGCGACACCACCGGCTGTCCGCCCGTCAGCGTCGGCAACAGCCCTTCGACCATTGCCTCGAAGATCTTGGGCACGCCGGCCATGACATGCACGTTCTCCAGGGTGAACCCCGGCGCGCCGCTCACCGGGTTGTCGATCAGCGTCGCCGCCTCCGGCACCCGCGCCATGCGCAGCCGCGCCTCGTTGATCTCCAGCCCCTGACGCTCGTAATGCGCCTCCAGTATCTCACGCGCATCGTCCCGCACACCGATCGGCAGGCCAAAGGCCGCCGCCACGTTCTCGGCGGTGATGTCGTCATGGGTGGGCCCGATCCCGCCCGAGGTGAAGAGGTGATCGTAGGCCCCCGCCAGCGCCTTGACCGACTCCTGGATGGCGCCCGGATCGTCCGCCACCACGCGCACCTCCTTCAGGTCGATCCCGTGCCCGGTCAGGCGGCCCGCAAGGTGATGCATGTTGGCATCGCGCGTGCGGCCCGACAGGATCTCGTCACCGATCACCAGCATCGCGGCGGTTGGGTTGGGCATGGCGGCTCTCCTTGCGGCAGGTCTTGCTCCGGTATAGGCATGGCGGATGCGCTTTCAAACCCCTCTTGAACCGGCCACGCTGATCCGCCGCTACAAACGCTTCCTCGCCGATATCAGGCTCGAGGACGGGCGCGAGGTCACGGCCCATTGCGCCAATCCCGGCTCGATGATGGGGCTTGCCGACGAAGGAATGCGCATCTGGGTCGAACCCAACGACGATCCGAAGAAAAAGCTGAAATACGGCTGGCGGCTGGTCGATCATGGGCACGGGCATTTCACCGGCGTCGACACCGGCCTGCCCAACAAGGCCCTCAAGGCCGCGCTGACCGCCGGCGACATCCCCGAGCTTGCCGCCTACGACACCGTCCTGCCCGAACAGAAATACGGGCAAAACAGCCGGATCGACTTTCTTTTGCGCGGCCCGGACCTGCCCGACGCCTATGTCGAGGTCAAATCCGTCACGCTCAGCCGCGAAAAGGGCCTGGCCGAGTTCCCCGACAGCGTCACCGCCCGCGGCGCCAAACACCTGAGAGAGCTGGCAGACATGGCCAAATCCGGCCACCGCGCGGTGCTCTTCTACCTCGTCCAGCGCACCGACTGCACGCGGCTGACCGTGGCCGCCGATATCGACCACGTCTATGCCGAGGCGCTGCTGATGGCCCGCCTCGCGGGGGTCGAGGTTCTGGCCTACGATTGTGCAATTACCCCCGAAGAGGTGGAAATTCGGCGCACATTGCCCCTGCGATAACCGGCCCCTCTGGTTCTCGGGCGGGATTCGGCCTACATACTTTCCCAACACCTGACAGACATGGACCCAGACGTGAACGAACAGCACCGAGGCAGACTGACCCGCGACGGCATCCGCATCCACGAGGCGGCGGATTTCGCCGGCATGCACAAGGCCGGCGCCCTGGCCGCCGAAATCCTCGACGAGGTCGCGGATCTCGTGGAGGTGGGCCAGACCACTGCCGTGCTGGACAAGTTCATCGAGGACAAGGTGACCGAGGCGGGCGCGAAATCCGCCACCATCGGCTACAAGGGCTACCAGCACGCCAGCTGCATCAGCGTCAATCACGTGGTCTGCCACGGCATCCCCGGCGACAAGAAGCTGAAGGATGGCGATATCCTCAATATCGACGTCACCGTGATCGTCGACGGCTGGTACGGCGACACCTCGCGCATGTATGTCGCGGGGCGGCGCAACCGCAAGATCGAGCGCCTGATCGAGGTCACCCATGACAGCCTGATGAAGGGCATCGAGGCGGTGAAACCCGGCAACACCTTCGGCGATATCGGCCACGCCATCCAGAGCTTTGTCGAGGGCCACCGCATGAGCGTGGTGCGCGATTTCTGCGGCCACGGCCTGGGCCGGGTGTTCCACGCCCCGCCCAACGTGCTGCATTACGGCCGCGAAGGCACCGGCCCCACGCTCGAGGAAGGCATGTTCTTCACCATCGAACCGATGGTGAACCTCGGCCGCCCCGAGACCAAGGTGCTCTCCGACGACTGGACCGCCGTCACCCGCGACCGCTCGCTCTCGGCCCAGTTCGAACACTCCATCGGCGTCACGGCGGACGGCTGCGAGATCTTCACCCTGTCCCCGGGTGGCCGCTTCCATCCGACCTGGAGGGACTAGGCCAGGCGCAAGGCCCGCAAGGGCAGCTTCGAGCCCTTGCAAGACACTGGGTTCGAGCACCCAGCCGGTTGACAGCCGCAAAGCGGCCCGGCCATCGTCAGCCCCTCCCCTGGGCTGGCGATTTAGCTGAGGCTGGGCGCAACGATCCTTCCGAGGACGTGTTTGGCAGGCATTAAGTGCTTCAGAATTGCCCTCGGATCGCCATCCCAGGGGCTGACGATGGCCTCCGTCGTGAACGGCGGCTTCGTCCCGCATTTCGGCCATTCATCTTTACTGCAGCGAATGTACGGTGCGAGCCCTTTGCGGATAAGTGTGATCTATATCCCCGAGCGCCATCGACGGGCCGCGGCGCGGCGATCCGACGGTAGTTCGGCAGCACTTTATCCAGGCCAAATCCGAAACAGGATCGAGCGATGCACCGAGCGTCACCCAATCGCCGGGCCGTGGGGGCGGCCCGTCGATGGCGCGGGGCCTGCGGCCTGTTTCCGCGCCGGGGCTGTAGATCAAACGTCTTATATGTACGGCTCGAGCCCTTGTGAGACACTGATATCGAACCCCCAGCCGGTTAACAGCCGCGAAGCGGCCCGGCGATCGTCAGCCCCTCTCTCGGGCTGGCGATTTGGCCGAGGCTGGGCGCCACGCTCCTTCCGAGGATGTATCTGGCAGGCATAAAGTGCTTCAGAATTTCCGTCGGATCGCCACCCCAGGGGCTGACGCTCGCCTCCGTTGTGCCTTGCACCAACGCATATCGAGCTTCGTAGGGTGGGTGAAAACCCACGCGCTGGCCCCCGGCCTACCCCTTCACCCATTTCACGACCTGCACCAGCCCCCCGGCCAGGAGCCCCCAGACGGCCCCGCCCAGCCCGAACACCGTCACGCCCGACGCCGTGACCACAAAGGTGATCACAGCCGCCTCGCGATACTCCGCATCGCCCAGCGCCGCCGCCGTGGAATTGGCGAAGACGCCCAACAGGGCCACCCCCGCCACGCTCGCCATCACCATCGGCGGCGCAAGGCCCGCGAAGGTCGTGATCACCCCGGCAAACACGCCGAGGATGCAATAGAACACCCCCGCCATCACCGCCGACCAATAGCGTTTGGCGGGATCCGGGTGGCTGTCCTCGTCCGCGCACATCGCCGCCGTGATCGCCGCAAGGCAGGTCTGCGGCGCGCCCCCCGGTGCCGACAGCACGCTGAACCCGCCCACGACGCTCAGCAAGGGACCCGGCTCCGGCGCGTATCCATGCGCCCGCATCACCGCCAGCCCGGGCACGTTCTGCGTCGCCATCGTCACCACGTAAAGCGGCAGGCCGATCCCCAGCACGGCGGCCAGCGAGAACTCCGGCATCACGACCACCGGCGCCGTCACCCAGCCCCCGGCGTCGAACGCGGCCAGGTCGCCGTAGACCAGCACCGTGATCCCCGCCGCCACGACCGCCCCCGGCACCGCCAGCAGCTTGTTGATCCGGCCCAGCACGAACCACGCCGCCAGGATCGGCCCGATCACCACCGGCGTCTCGGCCACCGCCAGCACCGGCACGACCACCAGCGGCATCAGAACGCCCCCCAGCATCGCCTGCGCCAGCGGCGCCGGTATCGCCGCCGCCAGCCGCCCCAAGGGTCGCCAAAGGCCCGAGATCACCGTCAAAGCCCCCGCCACCAGGAACCCGGCCACCGCCCCGGCAAACCCGGCTTCCACAGGGGCCGTCACCGCCAGCAGCGCCGCCCCCGGCGTCGACCACGCGACCGAGGCGGGCATCTTGGTCCACAGGCTCAGCACGATCCCCGCCAGCCCCATCGCCAGCGCCGCCGCCATCAGGCCGGAGGCCGCCTGCGCGTCGCTTGCCCCGACCGAGGCCAGCCCCTGCAACACGATGGGAAAGGAACTGAAGAACCCGACCATGGCCACCACGAACCCGGTCGAAATCGTCTGGATGGGTGGCATCACGTCTCTCCTTCGGCCAGCCCCAGCCGGATCGGCCCCTTGGCCGCGACCGGATCGACCGGCACCCCTTTCTGCGTCGCCACCAGCGGCAGCCCCGCCGCCACGGCACGCACCCGCGGCATCAAACCCCGCCAGTCGCCCGCCAAGGCCCGTGCCACCTCGGACGGGCAGAACGTCCTGCCCGCCCCACGCTCCCGCGCCAGCCGCATCAGCACATGGGCGATCTCGTCATCCGTCATGTCGTAGGGTGGGGTTTCACCCCACCGTCACTCCCACCGTCACCCCAACGCCTCGTTGCACCGCGTACAGACCCCCGGATGCGTGTGCGTGCCCACATCAGGCAGGATCTTCCAGCACCGCTGACACTTCTCGCCCTCCGCGCGCTCGAACACCACGGTCACCCCGTCCACCTCGGGCAGACGATACGCCTCCGCCGGGCTGGGATCGTCGGTCAGCCGGATATCGGACGTGATGCAGATATCGTCGAAATTGACCGAATTCAGCACCTCCAGCGCCTCGGCATCCCGCACATGCACCACGGGTGCCGCTTCCAGCGACGCCCCGATCACCTTGTCGGTCCGCTGCACCTCCAGCGCCGCCGTCACCACGCGCCGCGCCTGCCGCACCGTGGCCCATTTCGCCGCCAGCGGCTCGTTCAGCCATTCCTTCGGCGTCTCCGGGATATCCACCAGATGCACCGAGCTCTCGTCCCCCGGGAACCGCTCCAGCCAGACCTCTTCCATGGTGAACACCAGCACCGGCGCCAGCCACGTGGTCAGGCGGTGGAACAGGATATCCATCACCGTCCGCGCCGCCCGCCGCCGGGCCGTATCCCCGTCGCAATACAGCGCATCCTTGCGGATATCGAAGTAGAAGGCGGAGAGCTCCACCGTCGCGAAGTTGAACAGTGCCTGGAACACCCCCTGGAAATCATAGGCGGCGTAACCCGTCCGCACCTTGTGATCCAACTCCGCCAGCCGGTGCAGCACCCAGCGCTCCAGCTCCGGCATGTCCTCCGGCGCCACCCGGTCGTCCTCGCTGAAATGGCTCAACGCCCCCAGCAGGAAGCGCATCGTGTTGCGCAGCCGGCGATAGCTGTCGGCGGTCCCCTTCAGGATCTCCGGCCCGATCCGCTGATCGTTGGTGTAATCCGTCTGCGCCACCCAAAGCCGCAGGATATCCGCGCCATACTGCTTGACGACCTCCTCGGGCACGATGGTGTTGCCGAGCGACTTGGACATCTTGTTGCCCTTCTCGTCCAGCGTGAACCCATGGGTCAGCACGCCGCGATAGGGCGCATGTCCCGTCGTGCCGCAGGATTGCAACATCGACGAATGGAACCACCCCCGATGCTGGTCGGTGCCTTCAAGATACAGGTCCGCCATCCCGTCCTCGGACCCGTCCGCGCGGTCGCGCAGAACGAACGCATGGGTCGAGCCGGAATCGAACCAGACGTCGAGAATGTCGTCGACCTTCTCCCACTCTCCGGGGTCATAGTCATTGCCCAGGAACCGCTCCTTGGCCCCCTCCTTGTACCACGCATCCGCGCCTTCGGCCTCGAACGCCTCCAGGATGCGGGCATTGACCTTTTCATCCCGCAGCAGGAAGCCCTCGTCGGTGGGCATCGCGCCCTTCCTGACGAAGCAGGTCAGCGGCACGCCCCAGGCCCGCTGCCGCGACAGAACCCAGTCCGGCCGCGATTCCATCATGGAATACAAACGGTTGCGCCCGGTCTTCGGCGTCCACTGCACCTTGTCGATCTCGGTCAGCGCGCGCTGCCGGATAGTGGTGCCGCTCTCGTCCTGCCCATCACCGACTTCGCGATCAATCGCGGCAAACCACTGCGGCGTGTTGCGATAGATCACCGGCGCTTTCGACCGCCAGCTATGCGGATAGCTGTGCTTGATCTTGCCCCGCGCCAAGAGGCCACCCACCTCGACCAGCTTGTCGATGATCGTCTTGTTGGCGTTGCCCTCCTTGCCCTTGCGATCAAGGATATAGGTCCCGCCAAAGAACGGCAGGTCGGCGCGGAAACCGCCATCGTCCATCACGTTATAGGTGATGACCTGGTCGAGCATCCCGAGGCCACGGTAAAGCTCGTATTCCTCCATCCCGTGGCTGGGCGCGCAATGCACGAAGCCGGTGCCTTCCTCGTCGGTCACGAAATCGGCGGCGCGAAAATCGCGCAGGTCGTCCCACTCGCCGTTCGACCCTTCCGCGCCGTGCAGCGGGTGCTTCAGGCTCAGACCGGCCAACTCGTCCGCGGTCACATCCCGCACCCGGCTCCACTGATCGTCGTTCAGCCGTGCGCGGCCCATGACATCCCCGGCCAGCTTGTCGGCCAGGATGAACCTGTCGCCCACATTGGCCCAGCACTCGTCCGGCGTGCCCGTGACCTCGTAAAGGCCATAGGCGATGTCCTCGCCATAAACGACCGCCTTGTTCGACGGCATGGTCCAGGGTGTCGTGGTCCAGATGACGACGTAGGCGCCAAGTAGTTCAGTGGCCTTAGCCTCCAAGGCTTTCTTGTTCTCGAAAGCGTTCTGTCCAGCAACACTCAGCATCTGGTCTATTGCCTTGGCGGAGAAGTCTCCGTCCTGCGGTCGTTCCGGTGCTCCTGAACCACTAGCAGGCACCTTGTCTGGATCCACGTCGGCCACGGCGAACTTCACCCAAACCGTAAAGCTCTCCTTGTCGTGGTACTCCACCTCCGCCTCGGCCAGCGCGGTCTTCTCCACCGGCGACCACATCACCGGCTTCGACCCCTGGTACAAAGTCCCGTTCATCAGGAACTTCTGGAACTCCTCCGCGATGATCCGCTCGGCACGGAAATCCATCGTCAGGTAGGGCTTTTCCCATTTCCCGGTCACGCCCAGCCGCTTGAACTCGTCGCGCTGGATGTCGATCCAGCCTTCGGCGAACTTGCGGCACTCGGCGCGGAAATCGACGATATCCACCGCATCCTTGTTCTGGCCCTTCTTGCGGTACTCTTCCTCGATCTTCCATTCGATCGGCAGGCCATGACAGTCCCAGCCGGGGATATAGCGCGCATCGCGCCCCATCATCTGCTGGCTGCGCACCACCATGTCCTTCAGGATCTTGTTCAGCGCGTGGCCGATATGCAGGTGCCCGTTGGCGTAAGGGGGGCCATCATGCAGCGTGAAGGGCTGGCGCGGCTCGGCGTCCGCCTTCTCGCGCAGGCGGTCATAGACCTTCAGGCCGTTCCACCGCTCCAGCCACTCGGGCTCGCGTTTCGGCAGGCCCGCGCGCATCGGGAACTCGGTCTGCGGCAGGTTCAGCGTGTCTTTGTAATCGGGTGTCTCGGAACACATCTGTGACGTCCTTTGTCACTGGCATTTCAATCTCTGGGTGGGGGCGGCGCGGTGCGTCCATACGCCTTGTCCCGGCGGCTCGTCTGTTTCAGAGCGCCGGGCATGTAATTCGAATGATGATCGCAAAGCGGGTCATGATGGGGGGCGTTATAGGTGGGCGCGTTCCAAGGAGCAAGCCGTAGAACCCGGCCTCGCCGACGGCGGCCAAGACTTTTCAGAAAAGTCTTGGCAAAAGCCTTCTCAAGGCTTTTGCAACGCCCGCCCTGTTAACCCGCCGGATCGGCAAAATCCGCACCGTCGGCGGACCACCCAAATACCGACGCGATACCGACGTGCCGATTTCCGGCAATCCGGTGGCGTTAACCATGTTTCCCGAATCGTGTTTGCCATTGCATCCGGCCCATCCAACGGCCAGATTCCAGGCCATGACACCGGCCCTGCCCCCCCGTTTCGAAATCACCCGCGCCGAAATCGAGCGCGTGGTTTCGGCCTTCTACGCCGCGTGCCGCGCCCACCCCGGGCTGGCCCCAGTCTTTGCCGCCCATGTCACCGACTGGCCCGCGCACGAGGCCCGCGTCAGCGATTTCTGGGCCAACACGATCCTGCACGAGCGGTGCTACGTGGGCAATGCCATGCAGGCCCATGTGCAGGCGGGCAACGTCAAACCCGGCATGTTCTCGACCTGGCTCGACCTTTTCGACAGCACGCTGCAATCCGAGCTGCCCCCGACCAAGGCCGCCGCCTGGTCGGCGCTCGCCCACCGCATCGGCCAGACCCTGCGCGCGGGCGTCGTGAACCGCGAGACCCTGCCCGGCGGCATCCCCAAGCTTGGCAACCCGTTCTGACGCACGGCCCCGCGACCGGACGTTAAGGTTTTGCTGTCAGATTGGGCAAAGTCGTGAGGTCAATTCGGCCTCGCGGCGAAAATACCGACGCACCGAGCGAAAACCACCGCTCGTTTACCCTTTGTTAACCCCGCTGAAGAGCCCGGTCAGCGCCCGCTGCACCATCCGCGTCACCGACGGCCGCTTGCCCGCCCGGAACGGCAGGGGTCGGCAGACTTCCATCGCCGCCACGCCCACCCGCGCGGTCAGTGCGCCGTTCACGATCCCCTCGCCGAACCGGCGCGAGACCTTGGACAAAAGGCTTCCCCCGGCGACCGAGCCAATCAGGTCGTCGCCCACCGCCACGGCGCCCGTGGCCACCAGGTGCGTCATCACCGCCCGGGCCAGCCGCCAGCTGCCCAGCGTGCCCGACCGCCCGCCATAGATCTCGGCGATGCGCCGGATCATCCGCAGGTTCGACGTCAGCGCCGCGATCACGTCGGCAAAGGCCAGCGGCACCACCGCCGTCACCGTCGCCACCTGCCGTGCGGCGGCCTCGATCTCGCGCGCCGCGGCCTGGTCCAGCGGCGCCAGCAACTCGGTCTCGGCCAATCCCAGCAGGCTGGCGGCATCCATCTGCTCGGGGCCATAGTCGCGCAGCCGATCGCGGCCCCAGCTGGTATCGTCGCGGCCCGCGTAAAGCTGCGTCAGGTCCCGCACCACGCCCCGCGCCTGCTTCAGGTCCGCGCCCGCCAGCGCCGCATCGGCCTCGCGGTGCAGCGTGTCGATCCGCGCCAGCCGGGAAAACGCCGCCATCTCGCGGATGACGATGATCAGGCAGACAAGGGCGAACGCCGCGATCAGCGCGGTGACGGCATAGCCCAGCACCACGTTCCGGGCCAAGAGCGCCATCACGAAATCCCAAGCGGCAAAGGAAATCACCGCCCCCAGGATCGACAGCAACAACCCCCAGAACCACCGCGCCAGGCGCGACGGTTTCTTCGCCGCCAGCGTCGCCACGGTCTGCATCGCGCGGCCCTCCGGATGGCCGTCCACCACGGGGTCCGGCACCGGGGGCGCCATGTCGGGGCGGGGGCTGTCATCGCCCTCTTCGATGTCGATCAGAACTGGCCGCTTGCTCATGTTTCCACCCTGCGCTCCGGCGGCCAGACCATCAGGATCTCCGGACGCCCCTCGTCATTTCTCGCACCATCCGCGCGTGTCTTTTCGGCAAAGCCATGGCGGCAATAGAACCGCCGGCCTCCGGTGTTTTCTTCGGCCACCCAAAGGTTTAGCCGATCCCGCTCTCGCTTGGCATCCTGCAATAACAGGCGGCCCACCCCTTGGCCCTGCGCCATTGGGTGCACGTAAAGCGCATGCAGTTCAGGCCCCGTGCAAAGGATGAAACCGGCCAGTCGCGTATCGTCACACACCGCCCGGACACAGCCGCGCCGGGTCATCCTGACCATGATTTTCAGGTCATCCCACCAATGCCCGGTTCGATGCTGCCACAAGACGCCCAGAAGGCCCGGCACATGCTTCAACCGTGCGTCGAACGGGGTCATAACCGATCCCCGATCAGAAACTGCGCCGCGCGGTCCAGCCTTATATGCGGCGGGCCTTCCCCGCGCTTCAGCGTCAGCCGCGCGGGCGCGAAATTCATCACCTCGTACTCGGCCTCCAGCCACGCCTCGGCCCCGTCCCGCGCCGGCCCCAGCAGGTGCGCCGGGTCCTCCGGCAAGGCCCCGGGATAGAACGCCGCCTGCTTGCCGCGCCCGCCCTCGGGCGTCATCAGCGTGCCCCGCACGCAATCCAGAGTCTGACCGCCATGCTCCCGCGTTTCCTCGGTCGTGGCCCTGAGCGCGGCAATCGCCATCCCCGCCGTCTCGGCCCCGGCGAAATCAGCCCGGTTGCGCGCATCCCGCATCAGCGCCTCGATGATGCCGGTCAGGCGCCCATGCTGCGTGTGGTGCAGATGGTCGGCCTTGGTGGCCGCGAACAGGATTTTCTCCACCCGCTGCCCGATCAGCAGCCTTGACAGAAAGGCGTTCCGTCCCGGCCGGAACGCCCCCAGGATATCGGCCATTGCGCGGCGCATGTCCTCGACCGCCTGCGGGCCGTTGTGAATGGCGCCCAGCGCGTCGACCAGCACGACCTGCCGGTCGATCCTCGAGAAATGATCGCGGAAAAAGGGTTTGACGACCTTGGATTTATAGGCCTCGAACCGCCGCTCCATCTCGCGCCACAGCGACCGGCGCGGCGGGTTGTCGGGCTTGGGCAACGGCGCGAAGGTCAGCACCGGAGAGCCGGCCAGATCCCCCGGCAGCAGGAACCGACCCGGCGTGCAATCCGACAGCCCCGCCGCGCGCGCCGCGTTCAAATAGGCGGTGAACGCCTCGGCCAGCGATTGCGCCACAGGCTCCTCCAGCCTGGCCGTGGCATCCACCTCGCGGGCCAAGGCCAGAAAGCCCTGCGCCTGCTCACGGCTTTCCAACCGGCCCAGGGTTTCGGCGGACCACTCGGCAAAGCTCTTGTCCATCAGGCCCAGGTCCAGCAGCCATTCGCCGGGGTAATCCACGATGTCCAGGTGCACCGTGCGCGGCCCCTGCAACCCGGCCAACAGCCCCGAGGGACGCACGCGCAGCGACAGGCGCAGCTCCGACACGGTCCTTGTGCTGTCCGGCCAACGCGGCGTCTCGGCGGTCAGCGCCCCCAGGTGTTTTTCATACTCGAACCGGGGCAGCGTGTCGTCGGGCTGCGGCTGCAGATAGGCCGCCGAAATGCGCCCCTCGGCGGCGGCGACAAGCCCCGGCATCCGGCCGCGATCCATCAGGTTGGCCACCAGCGAGGTGATGAACACCGTCTTGCCCGCGCGGCTCAGCCCCGTGACGCCCAGCCGGATCACAGGCTCCATGAACGCGCCAGACAGCGTGTCGCCCACGCGTTCCACCCCGCGCGTCAGCCCATCTGCGATATCCGAAAGCACCAAACTGCCCCTTCTCTTTCCGCTAAAGATAGGCCGCGCACCCGGCATGTGCCAGAGGGGAGCGTTGGGGGATTGTTCCCCGCCCCCGGCCACGCTAAGGCCTTTTCATGCCCCGCTATGCATTGAAAGTCGAATATCACGGCGCGCCCTTCGCCGGCTGGCAGCGACAGGCCGATCAGCCTTCGGTGCAAGGCGCGATCGAGGATGCGCTGGCGCGGCTGGAACCCGGCCCGCACACGATTGCGGCGGCGGGTCGCACCGATGCGGGGGTGCACGGGCTGGCACAGGTCGCGCAATGCGACATGGCCAAGGACTGGGACCCGTTCCGCCTGTCCGAGGCGTTGAACTATCACCTGAAACCCCTGCCCGTTGCGATCCTCGACTGTGCGCAGGTCGCCGACGACTGGCACGCGCGCTTTTCCGCCATCGAGCGTCGCTATCTCTTTCGCCTGCTGGTCCGCCGCGCCCCGGCCACCCATGACAAGGGGCTGGTCTGGCGCGTGCAGAACGCGCTGGACGTCGAGGCCATGCGCCAAGGCGCGGCCCACCTTGTGGGCCACCACGACTTCACGACCTTCCGCTCGACCATCTGCCAGGCGAAAAGCCCCGTGAAAACAATGGACGAGATCGCCATCTCGCAGGTCGAAGGCCTCGGCGGGCGCGAGATCCAGTTCCGCCTGCGCGCAAGGTCTTTCCTGCACAACCAGGTGCGCAGCATCGTCGGCACGCTGGAGCGCGTCGGCGCCGGGGCCTGGGCACCGGACCAGGTGAAAGCGGCGCTCGAGGCCCGCGACCGCGCCGCCTGCGGCCCGGTTTGCCCGCCACAAGGCCTCTATCTTGCGGGCGTCGGCTACCCCGAGGACCCCTTCGCGTGATTTCGCCTTTGAATTCGCATCCGCGCTTGGGTAAGGCTTTCGCCAAGCGGTCCCGTAGCTCAACTGGATAGAGCAGCTGACTTCTAATCAGCAGGTTCGGGGTTCGAGTCCTCGCGGGATCGCCAATGACGTCAGTACTTTCGGTACGACGCTTCGAAGCACGTGATTTCGTGGCTTTCGCATCTTCTCAGGGGTGTTTTTCTCCACCCTCCGGATAGGACGCGCTTCGCGTTTGCGGGGTGTCCGAACCGGAAGGGAACAGTGTGCTCGCAGGCGCGTTCAACCTGCATTGTGTGACCCAAGGTCCAGCACCGCTGGTTCCTTGATGGATCGACTGCCGTGCAGGAGGCGATGAATGAAAGGCGAACGGTTTGGCAGGCCGGAACGTTCGATTGTGACGACAGCCTCAAAAGGCGGCGAAAGCGCCTTGAAGGAACAATACCGTCAAGGCGTTGTGCGGCGGCTGGAGCCGGAACTCTGGCACTTGTTGCGTGCCGCCTGTTCCGGGATACGGGTGCTTGACGCACGCGAAATGCTGTCCAGGGCGGGCGACAGGCTCGATGTCAGTGCGCTGCTCCTGGACGGGCTGATGGCGCGCTACATCCGGGCCTCGCAAAGGGGCGAGCCGCAGAGTGCGATCGTTTCCATCAATGTGCCGGGGGATTTCGTCGACCTGCACGCCTTGCCCCTGAAACGCCTGGATCACGATATCGGTGCCTTGACGGACGCGCGGATCGCGATCTTCCCCCATGCTGCGTTGGACCAGATCATTGATCGGTCCTCCAGCTATGCACGGCAACTGTGGGGGTTGACCATGATCGACGCCTCGATCCACCGGCACTGGGTCTTCCGCTCAAGCCGGTTGCGCGCATTGGCGTCCGTGGCCGATTTCGTGAGCGAGATGGATCTGCGACTTCAGGAGGCGGGACAGATCACCGGCGACCGCCTGCCCCTACCCCTACTGCAGACCGATCTGGCCGAAATCGCCGGTCTTTCCCCGGTCCATGTCAGTCGCGTCTGCAGGGAGCTCCGCGAGAGCGGAGCCTGCACGATCCGGGACGGACATGCCGAGATCCACGACAGGGCGCTCCTGCATCACCTGGCGCATTTCGATCCATCCTACCTCTATCCACTTGCAGAGTGAGCGCCGTTGCAGACGAAGGCCGCCGCGATCCAGCTGGTTCCTGAATCGCGGCGGATGTCATGATCCGGCCGGTCGGCCGAAAGCGCGGCCAGCAGACGTGTTTCGACCTCCCGCGCGCTCAGCGTCGTTTCCGTCGGGCCGAGGTAGCCCGCGACAAGGCACACGCCATCGGGCGCGAGGTTGTCGACAACCCGGCAAAGGACCTCGTCCAGCCCGGTGGAGGAGAGATAGTACAGAACTTCCGACAGGACGATCAGGTCCCAATGCCCCTCCGGCCAACCCTCGGGCACCTCGGCCACCTCGAACCGGGCGCCCGGGATACGCCTTGTGCGGGCCCTTTCGACGGCCGTGGGCGCGAAATCGATCCCGAGCAGGCTGTCGCAGCGACGCGCGATCGCTTCGCTCATCACCCCGATCGAGCAGCCGACTTCCAGGGCGCGGCCGAACCGGCGCGGCGGCAAAAGGGCGAGGCAGCGGGCATATTTCTCTGCCTCATATGGGCTGGTCTCATAATCCCAGGGGTCGGCTGTCTCGCGGTAGAGACGGTCGAAGGAGGCGGCGTCGCGGCTCATGCTGGGATAAAGATCTCATCGGCCACGACAAAATGCGTGGCGAGGTCCTGCGGCATCCGAAAGCCGTCCGGGTCGTCGTCGATAAGCCCGGTCATCTGGGACACATGGGCGGCCACGGCGCGCGCCTTGAGGTCGTGGAACGCTGTCGTTCGAAAACGCCGGAGGCCGACGCTGGACGCCCCGGCCACGGCAGGCTGTACCCTGCCCCAGACCGGGCAGGCGAACATCGCGCAGTCCAGCCGGCCCGCCATCCAGCGGGCAAGCCGCCACACGTGCTGATGGTCGCTGTGCGGATCGCCGTTCCACGTGGTCCAGATTGCCGTGACGCGTTCGAGACGGCAAGGCAACCGCGTCTCGACTTCGGAAAACAACACGGGATCATCCCGCATGCCCTGATCGGGATACCCCAGCCAGATCGGCGTCTCGCGTTCGTCGGTAAGGATCCGGACCGCCGTCTCGACCTCCGTCTTGCGCAAGGCTGCCAGTGCGGCGGCGGGATAGGCCCTGGACTTGGGATGCGACAATGCTCCGTCTGTAACGACCGCTACGTGAACGCGGTGGCCGGCGGCAGAGGCCGCCGCGATGGCCCCTCCCATCGCGAGCGATTCATCATCGGGGTGGGGTGCCAGGACCAGCACGTCACCGGCTCCGGTCAGGTCCGCCAGCTGGACATGGGGCGCGTCTTCGGCCTGTGCGACAATCCCGGTGAAGGTCATCATCCTTCCCAGACCTCTCCGATCGGGGCCTCGGCCGCGCACAGCGCCGCGCCGACCTGCCGCAGCTTTCCGTCTAGGTCCGCCTGCCGCAGGAAGAACCCGAGGTCGCGGCGGACCAGCTCCGCCCGCTGACCTTTGACGAAAGACCGGGTGCCGAGGGCGCGGTCAGCCAGCGCGATACCTTCGAGGCAGGCCGCCTCGACCTCCTCTCGCGCCGCGAGGCTCAGCGCCACGGCCTCCGCCCCCGCGCCGGACGCCTCGACCCGGAGAGCAGCATCCTCGACGATCAGCCGTGCACGATGGGCCAGGCTGGCAATCCGGGCAAGGCGATGCAGTTGAGCCTCGCCCGGCGCGTCCATCCCGCTGACGGCGCGACGAACCTCCTCGGCCAGGGCCTCCAGCCCTCCGGTCTGCACGGCGGCATAACGCCAGACACCACCCTGGAAATGCGGCTCGCGCAGGTAATCATCCGCAGCCCCGAGGGCCTCTGCCGTGACACCGTTGAAATCGTAACTGCCCGAGGCCGTCGCCCGCATGCCGGAGGTGTCCCACGCGGCGGCATCTGCGCGTCCGGGGTCCCGGACCTCCGCGATGGCAAGGCGCAGGCCATCGACATGCTTGGCCGTCACCACGGCATGGCTGACCGTCCCCAGACCCGAGGCAAAGCGCTTGCCCCCGGCCATGCGGAGCCGCCCGTCAAGTTCCGACATGACCCTCACCGGCGGGTCGGCGTCGGCCCCCCATACGCCATAGATCGCCCCGTTCCATGCAAGATTGGTGTGGCGCCGCACCTGCTCGGGCGTGCCGTAGAGGCTGACCAGTTTAAGGGCGTTCATATGCCCTTCGGCCAGGCGTCCAACCGACAGGCTGGCGCGGCCAATCCGGCGCAGCAATGTGGCCTGCTCGCGTGTTTCCCGTGGGTCTCCCTCGAATGCGCAGAGCCGGGCCAGGATGCCGGATGCCGCCAGGCGGCGCATGTCGCCCGACAGATCGCAGAGGCCTGCATCGGCCTTCAGCGCAACATCCGCGACGGCCTTCAGGGCGTCGGCTTCGGTCAGCGGCTGCATTGATATTGCGGGGGCTTTTCTCATGCCGTCAGCCTTTCCGTGTTCGCCCGCTCTGCGCAGACCGCCGCGGCCAGAAGGGGCAATTCGCGCTCCACGTCCGACAGTCGCATCCGGATGCGGTCCAACCCGGCCAATTGCCTGTCGATCCGCGCCACCTGCAGCGAGTCCGCGCCGTACCGGACCACGCCGACACGCCGCGCCTGTCGCAGGCGCAAACGCTGCACCGTCCGGTCGGCAGGTTCGAGCGCGCTGTCCACCAGCGGATCGGGGTCGGAAATACGCCGCGCCAAGGCCTCGGCCATGCCACCCGGCGCACGTCCGTCCAGTCGACAAGAGGTCGTGACGCGCACCTTCTGGCTGTGCCGCAACCGCCAGCCACGGTCCTCCGCGAGCGCGGCAAAGGCGCGGTCCTCGTTGCCCGACAGCGCCGGGATCCCGCCGGTATCGGTATAAAGCGGCATCCGGAACGCAAGGCTGGCGCCCGCGGCACCCAGCCCGCACGGGGCGGGATCGTGCGCCAGAGGGTCGATCAGCGCACGAAGCGCGAGGGTCAGTGCGACATACTCGCCCTCGGCGGCGCCGCGCTGCGAGATGATCCGGGGCAATTGCGCGAACTCGTCGGCATCCGGGAAGACGGAGCCGCAAATCAGGTCGGCCTGCGTCAGCTCCGACAGGTTGGCGTCCAGCCAGTCGGGAAACACCCGGCTGTCGGCATCGGTGGTGAGCACCACGCCGTCGCGGGCAAGCCGGGATGCTGCGGCGGCGACGGCCTGCCGCCGCGCTGCCCCGACACCCCCCGGCGGGGTCTCGGCCAGTTCCATCAGCAGCCCCGCCGTGCCCGTGGCCGCGAACCAGTCTTGGGCGCGGGGAAAGGTCGCGTCGTCCGACCCGTTGACGACCACCACGATCCCACCACGGCCCTGCAAGGCCATGCGCGCGGCCTCGAGGCAGGGCACGATCCGCTCCGCCTCGTTTCGGGCCGGGACCGTGATCGCCGCAGGCCAATGCGTCTGCGGGCCGAACGCAAGGCTGCCCGCGGCAAGAGGCCGGCGGCTCACGCCGCCCGCTCCCAGAAGCGCAGCTTCTTGCAGGCGTCGATGAAGTCCTCGGGCCCGCCGTCAAGGACGAAGACGCCCGCGTCGACCTCCTCCGGCACCGCGGCCGACCAGAGGGCGGATTTCGCCTCGGCCGTCAGGGCGATGAACTTCTTGTGCGCAAAGGCGTCCGCCAGGAATACGCGCGCGCCGTGCAGGCCCGCCAGCCTGGCCGCGCCGTCCTCGGACGCGAGGATCGCCACCGCGTCGAACAGGACAGACGGCGCGCCATCCAGCTTTTCGTCCGCCTCGATGGTCTTGCCGCGCGCTGTGGTCACACCGCCGACCTTCTCGGCCACGACCGTGACCTGCGCGCCTTCCGCTTCGGCAGCCTTTTTCAGCGCGTCAAAGGCCCCGCCGTCAATGCCATCGGTGAGGAGTACGCCCGGCTTGCGACCCGCAAAGCTTTCGGGCGGGTTGGCGAGGATGCTGAGCGCGGGTGACGGCTCGGTCTCGACCACCTTGCGCGCGGGCGCGGCGGGCGCCGGCATCTCGGCAAGTCCCAGCCCGTCGGCGACCGTCTTGGCCAGATCGTCGTCGATGCCCATCAGGTGGCCGACCATGCGTTGGCGGATCGACACGCGCCCGACCTTCGAAAGCTCGAAGACGAAGGCATCGGCGATGTGGTCCTTCTCGACATCCGTCTGGCTAAGGTAGAACTGGCGCGCCTGACTGTAATGGTCGGCAAAGGTCTCGGACCGCACGCGTTGCTTCGGCCCCGCCTCCTCGGCGGGGTAAGAGGTGAACCCCCTGTCGGGGTCCTCGCGCGGGCCCTCGCCAAAGCTGTTCGGCTCGTAATTCACCCGGCCCTTCGGATTGTGCATCGCCATGTGGCCGTCCTGTTGCAGGTGGGCAAACGGGCATTTCGGCGCGTTGACCGGAATGTGGTTGAAGTTCGGCCCGCCAAGCCGCTTGAGTTGCGTATCGAGGTAGGAAAAGTTCCGGCCTTGCAGCAACGGGTCGTTGGAATGGTCGATACCGGGCACGATGTTGCCGGTCTGAAAGGCGACCTGCTCGGTCTCCGCAAAGAAGTTGTCGACCATGCGGTTCAGCGTCAGCGTACCGACGCTGCGCACCGGGACCAATTCCTCCGGGATCAGCTTGGTGGCGTCCAGCACGTCGAAATCGAAGCTGTCGGCGAAATCCTCGTCAAAGACCTGAAGGCCCAGATCCCACTGGGGGTAATCGCCCTTCTGGATCGCGTCCCAAAGGTCGCGGCGGTGAAAGTCCGGGTCTGCGCCGTTTATCTTGACCGCCTCGTCCCAGAGAACGGATTGCATGCCCAGCCGGGGCTTCCAGTGGAACTTGACGAAACGCGACGTGCCCTCGGCGTTGACCAGCCGGAAGGTATGCACACCAAACCCTTCCATGAAGCGGAAAGAACGCGGGATGGTCCGGTCGGACATGATCCAAAGCGCCATGTGCATGGCTTCCGGCATCAGCGAAATGAAGTCCCAGAAATTGTCATGCGCCGTCTGCGCTTGCGGAAAGCCGCGGTCGGGCTCCTGCTTGGCGGCATGGATCAGGTCCGGAAACTTCATCGCGTCCTGGATGAAGAAGACGGGGATGTTGTTGCCGACGAGGTCCCAGTTGCCCTCCTTGGTATAGAATTTCACCGCAAAGCCGCGCACGTCACGGGCAAGGTCGGGGGATCCCTTGTTGCCGGCGACGGTGGAGAAGCGCACGAAGACCTCCGTCTTCTCGCCCACCTCGGTAAGCACTCTGGCGCGGGTGAGGTCAGAAAGGTCCTCGGTCAGTTCGAAGGTGCCGTGGGCGCCATAGCCCCGGGCGTGGACGACCCGCTCCGGAATACGCTCGTGGTCGAAATGAAAGATCTTCTCGCGGAAGACCTGGTCTTCGATCAGGTGCGGTCCGCGCTGCCCGACCTTGAGCGTGTTCTGGTCGTCCGAGATCGGGGTGCCGACCTGCGTCGTCATGGTCTCGTGGCTGTCGTCCGCGACCTGATGGGTCTCGCCGCCGTTGCCTTTGCGGATATCACTGTCGTCTTTCATGGGAAGTCCTTTCGTGTTCAATCCTGCATTGCGTGAAGGCGGGGCCGGTCCGCCACGTCGGCGTTCAGCAGCGCTGCCCACTGGTCGGCCACGTGGGAAAGCCGGAATTCGGCCCGTGCGGTGGCAAGGGGGCGCCGCCCGATGGCGTTGCGCCAGTCGGCGATCCGGCCGGCGACCGCGTCGGGGTCGCCGCTGTCGATGCACTGTCCGGGATCCGAGGCCACCTCGTCATTCGCGCCAAGGCCGCGCTGCAAAAGCGCCGGACAGCCGACGGCATTGGCCTCTGCAATGACCAGCCCGAAGGTCTCGGCAAATTGGTCCTGCGGATAGAACAGGCACAGCGACCGGCGCATCCATCTGATCAGCTTGGGCTTTTCGAGCCTCCCGAGCGGGATCACCCCGGCCGGGACCGGCCCGGTCGGCCAGCTGAGGTAGCCGGGATCGGCCACGACGAGTCGCAGCGACGGGACACGTTGCTTCAGTGTCTCGAACCGGCGGAACACCTGGCCAAGCCCCTTGTGGGGCGACGAGGCGAACAGCATCAGGTCGCGGTCGCGGGGCGTGTCGTCGGGGACAAGATCGTCGTCGATCGGGTTGTGTATATGGCCGATCGACGGCGCACCTGTCCCAAGGAACCGGCGCAACCATTCGGCATGGGCGGCCGAGACGCATATCACCTCCACCCCGGATGCGTGCAAGGCCGGGGCCAGCGCCCGGTTGTGACGGCCGGGAAAGACATGCTGCCAGACGATGACCCGCGCGTCGGGATGCATGCGCGCCATCTTGGGCGCAATTTTCCAAGAGTTGACCACGACAATCACGCGCGGCGCTTCGGGCAGCGGGCGCCCGATGTCGCACCGGCCATACCGGACGCCGCCGGACAGGGCGTCCGGCCCCTGCCGCGCGGACTGGCGGACGATGATGCGGATCCGGGGGGAAAGGCTTTGTGCGATGCGCACCACTGTCGCCTCGGTGCCGCCAAGCCCGGTCAATTGACCTCGTATCCCGCTGTAGGCGCGCGGCGCGAGCGTGTCGACAAAGGTGATGCCGCCGCTCATGCCACCCGGTCCCGAAGCGCCGTCACCCGGGCGAGCGATTGGCGGTTGCAGAGATCCGGCCTGGTGCAGGACCGTATCCTTACGCCGGACAGATCGATCGGAACCGGATCGACCTTGCGCGTTGCGAACCAGCGGCCCACCGCATCCCAGACGCGCTGGCGGTCCGCAACGCGCCGCGGGCTGTCGTAATCCGTCGCACCCGCCTGGGTTAACCCGTCCGGTGACTCGATCTTGGTCAACAGGATCTCGGGAATGACCCAGAGCACCTCACCCGCCATGATCAGCCGGTTGCGGAATTCGCGGTCCTCCTCGATACAGTCCAGGAAGCCGCCCAGCCGGTCAAAGACCGACCGATGGAACAGGCCGGAATTCACATGCGTCCAGTCCCCCGGCACCCCGGCGGCCATCTGCAGGTTCGGAAAGAAATCGTCGACCAGGCTGAGGCTGCGGCGGATCTCGACCCGCTCGCCATCCGGCAGGATGAGTTCATGATGGGTCAGCACGCCACCCACCTGGATGGGCGTCTCAGGCTCTCGGCCCGACAGGCGCCAGTTGAGCGAAGGATGCGCACCGATGGTTTCGTTCCCGAGCACGCGCGCCTGCCGCATGACCTTGTCGCGGTGTGGCAGGTCATCGGAATCGTGGAAGGTGATGGCGTCAGTCGTGCTCAGCGCGATGCCCACGTTCTTCGCCTGCGCGGTCCCGACGTTGCCGGCAAGGCTGACGCCGACGAAACGCGGGTGATCGGCGTATCGGCTCAGGATCGCCCCGGTCTCGTCTTGCGATCCGTCATCGACGACCATCACCGTGGTCTGGGCATGCGACTGCCCCAGCGCCGCCTCGATGGCCTGCGGCAGCATGTGGGCGCGATTGTAGGTCGGGATGATGATCGTGACGCTGGGGGTCATCGGTGTCTCTCCTCAGGCAGGACGAAGGGCGGTGCGGTACGCCACCAGACGGCGACGCGTGGCGAGCGCCAGCGGATAGGGCAGCGCCACAAGCACGGCCCCAAGGATGGCAGCGGACGGCAGTTGCGGGACGGCCAGCAGGGCAACCGCGCACAAGACAAGCGCTGGCAGCATCGGCCCGACGGCATCGGTGGCCTGGGTCACGTCCTTCGCGGTGCGCTTAAAACCGCCGGATCGGCCCATGAGGGCATCCATCGTTCCCAGCGCCGACGGAAGGATCATCGCGATCCGGGAGGCCAGTGCGGCAAGACACACCCCCAAAGGCAGACGCGCGCGCGCAATCATGCCGATGATCATGGGCAGGCAGGCCGACAGGTAGACCAGTGCCAGTCCGATCCCTGACAGGCTCACCAGAAGGCGGCTCGCGTCAGGCTGGTGACCGAGGGCAAGCGCGACCCCGCCGCCGATCAGCCCGGCGGCGCAGGGCAGCGCAAGGTTCGCCCAGGCGGTAAGCTGCGCGAATATCTTCAGCGCCGTGCGCGCCGGCAGGCCGCCCAGACCGCCGCGGGCCGTGTCCATGTTGCCCGCCGCCCAGCGATACCGCTGCAAGCTGAGACCGCCAAGATCGAGAGGCAGCAGGCCGCGTCCGACGATCCGGTCCACGAACCGCCCGCGATAGCCCAGGCGGTGCAGGCGCAGGCCAAGCTCCGCATCCTCGGTGATGGTCTGGCCGCTCCAGCCCCCGGCGGTTTCGAATGCTTCCCGGCGGATCACGCTGAGCGTCCCGGTCAACAGCATCGCCCCCGCCACGTCCGCGTGCCGCGCGTGGCGCAGGAAGTAGTCCGCCAGTTCGAGCGAAAGCCCTTGCGCGGCACCCTCATCGCCGCGATAGGCCTGCGGGAACTGGATGAAGTCGTCACCGCCGCGCTGCAGCTCCTCGACCGCGATGGCAAGGAAATCCGGCGTGACCTCGTAATCCGCATCGACGATGACGACATGCGTCGCCGCGGGATCCGTCCGCGCAAGCGCGATATTGAGCGCACCCGCCTTGGCGCCTGTGACGCCCTCTTCATGGTAGAAGCGGAACGCGGGCCCAAGTTCCTCGCACAGCGTCTCGATCGGGCGCCAGAGCGCCGGATCGGCGGTATTGTTGTCCAGCACGATGACCTCGAACTCCGGCGCCCCAACCTGTGATGCGAAGGCACGCAATGTGCGTGCAACAAGGGCGGGAGGTTCGTCATGAGTCGCCAGGTGCACGGAAAAGTGCAGCCGCCCCGCCCTCACCGGCCGCGACGCCGCATCGGCCAGTCGGCGCTTCAGGCCCAGCCCGGCATGAAGGTTGAGCGCGCCGAGAATGGCCTGGACCAGCACGGCCAGCGCGACCACAGAAACAGCCAGTGTCGGCAGCAATATGGCAAGCGCCATCAGTCCGAGAAAGGCGCTTCGCCCATCGGCTCGTGACATGGTCTGGTTCCTTCTGAGGCGGGCCGCCGTCGGGGGCAGCGCTGTGACAGGAAGCAGCGGGCGCGCCCCAAGGTTCCCGCAACATTTGTTATCCCGCGCAGGCCTGATTGCGCTTTGTCGGCGTCGGCAGGGCTATTCTTGCGTTCTTCACCCCATCCGGTGTTCGGTACCGTGAGAGGCCGGCAGAGGTTCCCTCGTCGCGATGATCACAACGTCGACAAGGCTCCGAAACCGTGCGCCGGGTCGGTTTATGCAATTCCGGCTCCAGTCAGCCCCTGGAATACAGTGTAATGGTGATGTCACCGAGGAAACACGCGGGGTGGCTCGGAAAAGCTGGATTCACGGGTATACCTGACCCAGCCGTGAAGAATTCCATCCGCTTGCAGACCGCCGCCAGCGTCGTCTGGGGCCTGCATCAATGAAACGGAGCGACCGGATATGAGAGCAGCCCGCCATCAGATCTACCGGGTGGAGAATTTCTCGGGCATGGTGATGTATGCTGAACGGCTAGCGGCGGTGGAGGCACGGGCGAGGCGCGCCCCTCTTAGTCCGGCGTGACCTGGCTCGGGGCCGTCAAGGCCTCGACGCGCAACGCGAAATCCAGCTCCGCCTTCGTCATGAGGCCCCGTTCCAGCACGACGTCGCCAACACGCCGCCCGCTCAGATGCGCCTCCACCGCAACTTCCGTTGCGGCATGGTATCCGATGACCGGATTCAGCGCGGTGACAATGCCGGTGGAATTTTCCACCTGTTTTTTAAGCAGGTCTCGGTTGGCCGTGATCCCCGCCACACAGTTCTTTTCCAGCGTCTTGCATGCGGCTGTCAGCTGCGACAGGCTGCTGTGGATGGCGTGGAAAATCACCGGCTCGAAGGCGTTCAACTGCAATTGCCCCGCCTCGGCCGCCATCGTGACCGTGACGTCGTTGCCGACCACTTTGAAAGCGACCTGATTCACCACCTCCGGGATCACCGGGTTCACCTTGCCCGGCATGATCGACGATCCGGCCTGCCGCGCGGGCAGGTTGATCTCGTTGAATCCCGCACGCGGCCCGGACGACAACAAGCGCAAATCATTGCAGACCTTCGACAGCTTCACAGCGATCCGCTTCAGCACCCCGGAAAGCTGCACGAAAGCGCCGCAATCCTGCGTAGCCTCGACCAGGTCATGGGCCGTCACCAGCGGAACCCCGGTGATTTCGGCCAGGTTTTCCCGCACCATGGGCCCAAACCGGACATGAGAAGCGATGCCGGTCCCGATCGCCGTCCCGCCCAGATTGATCTCGCAGATCAGCTCTGCCGCTTCGGACAGGCGCTCCTGGTCTTCGGACAGCATCCGCGCGAACGCACCGAACTCCCGGCCCAGCGTCATCGGCACTGCATCCTGAAGCTGGGTCCGCCCCATCTTCAGCACGTCGGCGAAATCTGCCTGCCGCGCGGCGAAGGCAATTCGCAGCTCATCCATCGCCGCCCAAAGCCTCTGCACCCCGGACCACGCCGCCAGCTTGAGGCCCGTGGGATAAACGTCGTTGGTGGACTGGCCCAAATTGACATGCTCGTTCGGATGCACGACCCGGTAATTGCCCCGCGCCTCGCCCAGAAGTTCGAGCGCACGGTTGGCGATGACCTCGTTGGCGTTCATGTTCGTGGACGTGCCGGCCCCACCTTGGATCGGGTCGATGACGAATGCATTGTGCAACGCCCCATTGTAGATTTCCCGCGCCGCCTCCGCGATGGCGCCGGCAACCCTCGGCGGCAACAGGCCAAGCTCCCCATTCGTGCGTGCCGCGGCCAGCTTGATGGCCGCCAGCGCCCGGATCAGGTCTGGCATGTCGGCAATCGTACGTCCGGTGATCGGAAAATTCTCGACAGCTCTGAGACTGTGAATACCCCAGTATGCCGCCGCGGGAACCTCGCGGTCGCCTATCATGTCGTGTTCTGTTCGCATGGCGGGACGGATCGAGCCTTGGTCTTGCATCTGGAAGGTACCTGTAACTGGCGCGGTCCGTGGCCTGCGCATGAACGACTGAGCCCGGCGTGAGATTGGCGTGAATCCGGGTCTTGCCGACTGGGGTATCGGAATGCCCCGTATCCGACCAATGCCGATTTGGACTGGTCTATTCCCCTTTTGCATACTTCCCGCCAGCCGCCCGCCAGATCCTCTCTACGGCGGGGCGTGACCGCGCAGCATTGCGGTACAAACGGATTTCCATCGGCATCGCCGGGGCCACCCGGACAAGACGCCCATCCTCCAGTTCCCCGGCAACAAGCGCCTCAGGCAGCCAGGCGATGCCATGCCCTTCCAGCACCATGAACTTCAGCGACTCCGCCAGCGAGTTTTCGTTAATATGTGCCACATATGTTTCCGGTGCCCCCGGCTTTTCCCGTGCCACTGAACTCAGCAGCCCTAGAAAGGAGCCGCGTGAATACTGTAACAGCGGCCAAGCTCCCCGGCGCTCCGACGGCGAGAAATACAGCGGGTTCGCCACGCCGGTCAGGCAGTCGCGCCCGACCGCAAGATGCGGATACCGCACAGGATCCAGCGGGAACGGCACGCTGCCGTGATGGTAGGTCAGCATGAAATCGTACCCGCCCTCGGTCAGGGCCTCCAGGCAAAGCGCGTGGTTCTCGGGCAACACGCGGGTCGCGACGTTGCCCAGCCGCTCGCGCATCTCGGTGACCCAGTGCGGCAGGAACGTCAGCGTCAGGCTGTGCAGCGCGGTCAGCGCGATTGTCGTCGGTGCCGACATCGCGGCAACTTGCCCGCGCAGATCGGCACGGCTTGCATGGATCAACCGGACGATTTCCTCGGCCGCCTCGTGAAAGATCCGCCCATCCTCGGTCAGCCTCACAGGGTAGGTCGACCTGTCCAGCAGGTCGCTGCCCAGCCAGATTTCCAGCGACCGAATGCGACGGCTGAAGGCCGATTGCGTGACGTTCCGCTCCGCCGCCGACGTGGAAAAGCTCCGCGTCGCAGCGATACTGAGGAAATCTTCCAGCCATTTCAGCTCCATGCCGACGCGCCCCCTCCCCCTGCACAACAGACCACCGGCACGGGGGGCCTTTACTGCCTCACGTCAGGAAGGGATCTCCGGCGGCACGACGGGTTTTCCGCGCTTGGCCCGGACCACCAGCAGGATCGCGGAGACGGCGACGATGACCGCAAGCGCGGGCCGCACCAGGCCCGGCATCATAACCAGCGCCCAGGCGGTCACCGCCATCGGAACGAACAGGATCAGGCTGGATGCAAATCTTGAAAGCCGCGTATACCGCAGAACCACCAGCAGGACCGACAGAACCGTCAGCGCCAGGAACAGCAGCGACCAGGGCCGTGTCACGAACAACGTATAGTCGCCCGACACCGTGATCGCCCGGATCAGGTTTACCTCGGCAAGCCCACCCAGCACGACGCCCAATACGAATGGCGCAATCGGATAACCATAGACCGACATCAGGTAGCCCACCGCACCGAAGCCTACCATCACCCAGACATCGTAAAGGCTGTTGTTGACGGCAAAGACACCCAGCGCACAGCAGAAGAGGACGATGGAGGCCAGGATATAAAGCGGGATCCGTACCGCGTGAACAAACACCCGGAGCGCCAGAAGCTGGAAACCGACCATGACAACATGCGCCAGGATGAAAGCGATGAAGATCGTGTAGGCGAGGACCGAATTCTCGGCAATGAATGTCGGCCCCGGCGCCACGTCGTGGATGACCAGTGCCGCCAGCAGAACCGTTGCGACCGCGTCACCCGGAATCCCGAGCGCCATCAGCACCAGCAGGGAGCCACCCTGTGTCGCGTTGTTTGCGGCCTCCGGCGCGATGATGCCGTCCGAGTGGCCCTTGCCGAACTCTTCGGGCATGTCAGAGCTGCGCTTGGCCTGCGCATAGGCCAGAATATTGCTGATTGATGGACCCGCGGCCGGGATAACTCCCACGAAAAGACCGATCGCGCTCGACCGGAGCACGTTGAACCAGCGGCGTCCCAGCTCACGAATCGCCCACAGATGGGGGATGCGCATCGAGCTCGGCGTGGCCTCGGTCGATACCGATTTACGCGCCGCCGCCCGTGTAGGCATGTCGTTGAGCAACTGGCTGAAGGCGAAGACCCCGATCAGGACAGGCAGAAAGTCGAAGCCGCTCAGCAGCGAGTCGTTGCCGAAGGTCAGACGCGCCGTACCGTTGACCTGCTCTTCGCCGACGCTGGCGGCAAGCACGCCGATCGCCGCCGCCATCAGCCCCTTGATCATCGCTTCGCCAGACAGGCTCGCCGTGATGGTGAGGGCAAACACCACCATCATGAAATACCCCCAGGGCCCGATCTCCAGGCCGATCCGGCCCAGATAGGGCGCAAGCACCAGCAGCGCGATGCCGCTCAGCACTCCGCCGATGCAGGAGGCCCATATGCCCAGCCCCAGCGCTTCGCCATGCCGTCCGGATCTCACGCGGGGTAACCCGTCAAAGGTCGTGGCCACCGATGCCGGCGTTCCCGGTATCCCGATAAGCATCGCCGAAAGCAGCCCTCCGGAAATCCCCCCGATCGCCACACCGATCATGACCGCCAAGCCCGACGCCGTCGCCAGAGAATAGGTCAGCGGCAGGATGATGACGATCGCCATCGTGGCGGAAAAGCCCGGGATCGCGCCCACCAGGAGCCCGCCAAAGACACCGGCGCACAACAGCAAAAATGTGTCGAACTGAAGAACCTGCAACAGTGCAGCGAGAAGATCATGGTGCATTGCAGGATCCCGAAAAAGCTAGGTATCACAGCGCGAAACCGGGCAGAACGATGCCCATGATCCGCGTGAAAATGAAGGTTATGGAGAACACGGAGACAAGCGCGATCGTAACGTGCAGCACCATCGCAAGGGGCGTTTTCGGCCCCAGTATGCTCAGCAGCGTCAGCACCATGATTGCTCCCGACACCGTCATGCCTAGCACCGGCACCAATAGCGGAAAAGCGATCATGGTGCCGAAGACGACCACAGGGGCAAACAGCTTCTCCAGCAGGCCGTCCCCTGCCTCCGCCGGTGCCTCCGCCGGCGCTTTGAAACCGACGATCACCTGTACGATGGACAACACGAAAATGCACCCGATGGCAATCTGAGGCCACAGATCGGCACCGACCTTGGCAAATGCCAGGTTGTTGACTTTCAGCGTCTCCAGGTAAAAGACGATACAAAGCGCCCCAGTCACCGCTCCCAGTATCACGTCCCGCTTCACGTCAGTCTCCTTGCAGAAAAACATCACCGGCGCGCGGCACCCGCCGCCAACGCCGGGGATGTCAGGCCGTTTAGTCGCGGGGGTTATAGACACCGAAATTCTTGGCCAATTTTTCCCACTCGTCCGAGGTGGCTTGCCACCACTCACGATACTCGGCAGGGCCGCGGTAGTCGATGATCATGCCTTTGCTTTCCAACTCGTCAACGACGTCCTCACGGTCAAGCACTTGGCGGAACACGTCAGCGTAATAATCCACGATTTCGTCCGGCGTCTCCGCTGGCAGCAGGAAACCTCGTGTTCCGGCAAGATCGAGATCATAGCCCTGTTCGCCCCCCGTGGGCACGTCAGGCAGGCGCGGCGACCGTTCTTCGGCCATGTAGGCCAGCGCGGTCAATTCGTTGCCAAAATACTGAGCCGCGGTCTGCTCGGTCACCTGGGCCAGTTGCACCACGTCGGACAGCAGCGCAGTCACCCGCTCGGCCTCGCCGTTATATCCCACGATGTTGAATTCGACCCCAAGCGCATCCTGAAGTTGCAGCGCGAAGAAATGCGAATCTGATCCCATGCTGACGGCGGCCGTCACTTCGCCCGGGTTCTCCGAGGCAAAGGCGGCCAGTTCATCAAGGTTGGTGAAGTTGTCGTTGTTGCTCGCAGCATAGGTCGCCGGCTCACGGCTGATCATGGCCACCGGCTCAAAAGCTTCCCACGAATAGGGAACCCGGCCGGTGAAATAGCTGCTGAGGATCGCCGCGAGGTGGAACATCATCGTGCAGCCATCGGGGTCCGACTCCACCACGTCGCGGCTTCCGCGGTTGCCGCTCTGGCCGCTGATGTTGACCACCTGCAACTCGGTGCCGTCGATGATCTCGTTGGCCGCATCCACGAGGACGCGCGCCTGGTAGTCGGAACCGCCACCAGGGGGAAAGCCGACGACCACACGAACCGTATCACAGGGAAGATCCGGCGCGTCCTGCGCAAGTGTCGGGCCGGCAACGGCCGTGGTGGCTGCGAGCAATGTACTGAGTTTGAGTATTTTCATAGGTCTTCGGTCTCCTTGTCTGACGACAGTATTGCCTGGCACTCCACCCTTTTGTACGAGCAGGACACTACGTGGCCGGTAGAAATGCTCCGAACCTCTTCGAGGTCAGGGCCATGACAGCGGGAAAGCAGGATTGATATCGCTTCACCTGTCCGGCCATGTCCTGACATCATCCGGAGATCATTCAGCCACCGCACGTTCGACAACTTGTTTCATCGTGCCATGCAGACTTCCGCAAAGGACCACATCGGCACAATCAACTTTTTTGGGCTTACAGGAAAGTTTTTGTCATGCGTGGGCCACCGACAACCGGATCAGAAGCGGCTGCTCAGTTGCCCGAAACCGTTGCGCGCAGCAAGCAGAACCATCGTTGCAAGCCTCAGCGCGATCGCAGCCTTAAGCTTTGTCGCGCTTGTAGTTATCCTGTTGCAGCCCATCCTGATGGCCCACCGACAGGAGAAAAAGACGCGCCAAAGAACACGGCCGCCGGCAGCTGCCTATTAATTGGGCGACATCTCGATATCGCCGACCGCTTCATAATTTTTTTTGCCGACAACAACACGAACTCCAGGCCCGGCGCCACGCCACACCTCGTTAAACCTCTCGCTCGAGTTCCGACAACAGCCACTGGCGGAAGATCTTGATCCTGCGCTGATCCCAGGACCGTTTCCGGCCAATTAGATAGTAACTCCCGGCACTGGCAACCTTCTCGGGGTGCGCGATCTCGACGCTGCCGTTGCGCAGGTCCGCCTCGACAAGCTGGTACGGTACGACCGCGATCCCCCGCCCATCTATCGCCGCCTGGATCGTCATGAAGAAATGCCCGTAGGACAGCCCGCCCGACGTATCGAACGACCAACGCAGAGACCCCAGGAAATCCTTCCAGGCATTCGGGCGGGTCGCGGTGTGCAGAAGGGTGACATCCTGAAGGTCTTCCACCGTTTCGACGCGCCCGCGGGCCTCGATGTAGCCCGGCGAGGCCACCATCACCAACTCATCCACCATGATCTCGCTCGCTTCCAGCCCCTCCCAACTTCGGGTCATCGTAAGGTCGATCCGCGGCTTGTCTTCGACATGCTCGAGGATGCCCGGCGTCCCGACCCGGATGGCAAGGTCGATCTCCTCGCGCTCGAAGTCGACCGGCTTGATCGAATTCACCAGATGCACCTCGATCTGCGGATGCAGGTCAGAGAAATGCATCAGACGCGGAATCAGCCATTTGACGGCGAAGGTCGGCAGAACCGATATCGTGAGTATCCCCGTACCCTTGTTTCCCCAGATTCGCGCGGTCGCACGCTCAATCTGATAGAATGCGTCACGCAAAACCGGGTACAGCGTCTCGCCTTCCTCGGTTAACTCCACCGCCCGGGTCAGCCTGCGAAACAGTTTCACGCCCAGGTCTTCCTCAAGCACACGTATCTGGCGCGACACCGCCGCCTGGGTGACGCTCAATTCTTCGGCAGCCAGAGAAAAACTCAACGTGCGCGCCGCCACCTCGAAGGTGCGAAGCGCGTTCAACGACGGCAATTTACGCAATTCTACAGATCCTCATGTCAGCTACGGATAATAATAAATTACACGCGAAAGACAATTTTCTAGTTTGTCCCAAGCGTGCGCATTTCAATATCTATGGGCGTGCGGAACGCGCAAGGCGTGACGAAAGATCAGATCAATCAAGGCCTAGCGCCATGTGCGATTTGCGTTTTTTTCCGCCCGAACATCTGGTCTCAGTATCTGGCAAGGCAGTTCCTTCCGGTCTGCCACCCAGAGCGTGACCTCTCGCACCACGCCGCCAAGGAAAGGCATCGAGATCCAGAAAATTATGTGTCCGCGACACCTGCCCACGCCGGCCCGGCGGCTTCAAATGCGAGAAGGAGAACAGCCGAGGTGCTCCACAACAAACTGTCGCTAGAATCTGAAGGTGCCTGATATGCCAAACTCCTTAATGTCAAAAATATTCGCAAAAGACGCCTCGCATGGCGAAACCCGGGTCGCTATCGCCAGCCTGGGCTCGGTAGGTCTCAAGCTCGCGCAGGAACTGGACCGCGGCATCCCGGGCTACAAGCTGGTCGCCGTTTCCGCACGCACGCCCGAGGCCGCAGCGGACCGAATGAAGGATTTCGCGACACCAGTGCCGGTCCTGCCCGTGACCCAGCTCGAACCGCTCGCGGACATCGTGATCGAGTGCGCCCCCGCGCCGCTCTTCAACGACATCGTGGAACCCTTCGTGCAGAAGGGAAAGACGGCGATCGTCCTCTCGGCCGGGGCGCTGCTTAGCAACGAACACCTTGTTGACGTCGCCGCCCGGAACAACGGTCGGATCATCATCCCATCCGGTGCGCTTCTGGGACTCGATGCCGTCGTCGCAGCCGCCGAGGGCAAAATAGAGTCCGTCAGAATGGTCACCCGCAAACCCGTGCGCGGCCTTCTAGGCGCGGAACATCTGGAAAAGAACGGCATCGTGCTGGAGGGCATCACCGAACCCGTCAAGATCTACGACGGCAGCCCGCGCGAAGCTGCCATCGGCTTTCCCGCCAACCTCAACGTCGCAGTGGCCCTCTCCCTGGCCGGAATCGGCCCGGACGAGACCAAGCTGGAAATCTGGGCCGACCCCGATCTCACGCGCAATACCCATACAATCAAGGTCGTCTCCGACAGTGCCCAGTTCGAAATGAAGATCGAGAACATTCCCTCCGAAAACCCAAAGACCGGCCTCATCACCGCGCAGTCCGTTCTTGCCGTTCTGCGGAAAATGAACAGCCCGCTGTCCGTCGGCACCTGACCTGCAACGCATCGCCCGAAACCGGCCGGCACGGACAGCCCCGTGCCGGCCTTTCTTTTTGCCGCCCCACAAGCCTTCAAGAGCTACCTGAGCATGTCTCTTACAACTAAAAGCCCCGGCGGGGAGAGCGCCGGAGCTTTTCGCCTTACCTGTGGCAACGCGAAGGCGTCAGCTCTTGTCCTTGAAGAGGACAAGAGCATCATATTCCGCGCTGCTTACCTGCGCCTCGACGATAACCGGCCCGTCTGCTTCGAAGGCCTTCTTAAGCGTGCTTTCAAAGCTGTCACGATCCGACGCCGTCATGACCGGAACACCAAACAGGTTGTCCCCGCCGATCGTCCCGCCGCCGCGTACCGGCGTGCCGTAGATCGGGTTGCCCTTGCGCTGCTGTTTGATGCGGATCAGCGCCAGGTCATTGTCGGTCAGCACGACAAAGACGATCTTCAGGTTTTCCCGCACCGCCGTGGCCAACTCGCCGACGGTCATTAGAAAACCGCCATCGCCCAGAACGGCACAGACCGTCGCTTCGGGCCGGCTCAACTTGGCCGCGATCGCCGCCGGCAGGCCAAACCCCATCGCCGACCAGCCGTTGGTCATGATCTGGGTATCCGGGCCCGGGGTCTGCCATTTCTGGCCGATCAGGTGCGTATGCGCACCGACATCGCAGGTCATGATACCATCCTGCGGCAACAGCGACCGCAGCGTGTCCAGCGCGGCGCAAGGGCCGAAATCCGTATTCCGCGGCGACATCTCCTTGCGGATTGCATCCATGCGATCTTTCAGCGCGGCCATGTCCCAGTCATTCTCGCCGACAGCCACCTTGGCGAACGCGTCAAAGGTGGCGGCAACATCGCCCGTCAGGTCCAGGCAATCGGGATAGGTCTCACGGTCGATATCCACCGGCACGGTGTCGATATTGACCAGCGGCATCTTGTGCAGCCAGTTCTCGTAATTGAACTCCACCGGATCATACCCCACTGCAACCATCAGGTCCGCCTGCTTATGCGTCTCGGCAACCTTGTCGCTCAGCGCGTGGAACAGCACCCCGGCATAGCTTCTATGCGCGTCAGGGATCAGCCCTTTCGCCATCGGGGTCAGAACCGCCGGAATACTATGCGCCTCGCAAAAAGCCCGCAGTGGCTCCGCCATCCCTGCTCTCACCGCGCCCAGACCGATCACCAGTGCCGGCTTGCGCGCAGCGCTGAACTGCGCCTTCGCCGTCTCGATCAGCGCCGAGTCGGCCGCTGGCACCTTCGTCGGCACAAACGGCTTGGCCCGCGTCGCACCAAGATTCTCGGCCGGCTTCGCCGTCAGGTCCGTGGGCATACCGATATGCACGGCCCCGGGACGCCCTGAAAGCGCCATCTCGAACGCCTGGTCGAGCGTCTCGTCGACATTGGCGACCGTAAGGCGGGTCGTCCACTTGGTGATCGGCGCCATCAGCGCCTGGTGGTCGATCCCCATCTGCGTGACCCGCGACCGCATCTTTTCGGGCATTTCATCGGTCAACGCAATCAGCGGCGACCGATCCAGCTGGGCGTTCCCCACTCCGGTGGCGAGGTTGGTTGCGCCGGGACCGTACGTACCGAAGCAGACGCCGGGCACACCTGTCATGCGCCCACAGATATCGGCCATGAAGGCAGCACCACCCTCATGCGTGGCCAGCACGAAATCGATTCCGTCCGTATTGCGGATCGCCTCCATGAAATCGACCCATCCCCCGCTGGGAACGCCAAATACGTGACGGACACCGCGATCCCGCAGGCCCTCGATCATTCTCATCGCGACAGTTTTCTGACTCATGATTTTTCTCCAGTTCTTCAGGTTACCGTCCACGTCGGCGCTCAGTGGCACACGCAGACATATTGGGTTTCGGTGTACTCCAGGATGCCGGTCCGGCTTCCCTCACGCCCGATTCCGGACTGCTTGACGCCACCGAACGGAATCGGCGCGCCGGTCAGCTTCGGCGTGTTGATCGCGACCATTCCATATTCCAAAAGGTCGGGCAGACGCTGGGCCAGGGACAGGTCGTTTGTGTAGGCGTAGGCGACCAGCCCGTATTCCGTCTGGTTCGCGCGCCGCAGAACGTCGGTCTCGTCCTCGAAAGGCATCAGTGCCGCAACCGGGCCGAACGTCTCTTCATGCGTGATCTTCATGTCAGGCGTTACATCGGCAATAACCGTCGGCGTGAAATACAAACCGCCGACTTCATCCGATCCGCCGCAGGTCACGCGCGCCCCTTTCGCCACCGCGTCGGCAACGTGATCGCGCGATTTCTGCAAGGTTTCGGACGTCGCCAGCGGACCGATCTCGATCCCTTGCTCGAAACCGTCACCGACCTTCAACTTGCGCGCCGCCTCGGTGAACCGAGCAACGAAATCTTCGTACAGCGGGGCTGCGACGTAGATCCGGTTGGCAGCAAGACAATCCTGCCCCCCGGTCTGGAACTTCGCCTGGATTGCGCCTTTTACGGCAGCCTCCAGATCCGCATCCTTGAAGACGATGAACGGCGCGTGCCCCCCAAGCTCCAGCGAAACACGCTTCACCGTGGCAGCGCATTGCGCCATGATCTTCCGACCAACCTCGGTCGAGCCGGTATAGGACAGCGCACGCACTTTCGGCGTGTCGCACAGCGCCTGCACAAGGGTGCGGGTGCGCCCCGTCACGACCTGGAAAATACCCCTCGGCAATCCGGCCTGCTCCGCCAGCCGCTCCAGCGCCAACGCCGAATAGGGCGTCACCCTCGACGGAACGGAGACAACAGGGCAGCCGGCGGCCAACGCTGCCGCCGCCTTGCGCAAAAGCATGGCAGAGGGGAAATTCCACGGCGTCACCGCTGCGACCACACCCAAAGGCTGTTGGCGAACGCTGGTGACACATCCCGGCAGGTGCGACGGTATGATCTCGCCATACACCCGCTGACCTTCCTCGGCGAACCATTTGACGAAGCCGGCACCATAGAGAATCTCGCCGCGCGCATCCTCTACGGGCTTGCCCTGCTCCAGTGTCATCAGCGCGGCCAGTTTATCCGCCTCGGCCAGGATCCGGTCATGCCAACGCATCAGGTACTCGGCCCTCTCGCTGGCCAGCAGCGACCGCCAGTTGCCAAACGCCGCTTCTGCCGATGCGACGGCACGTTCGATCCCCGTAGCCCCCTCGTCAGCCACGGCACCGATTCTGCTGCCCGTGCTGGGGTTCGTGATCGTAATCTGATCGCCCGCCTCCGCACCGCGACGGCCCGCGCGCCAGGTCTCGATCTCGTTCAGCTCAGCCCTCGCCAGAAGCGAAAGTCCCGCGGCGCTGCCGGCGTCATTATGCTGCGTGGAATGTAAAGTCATGTCGGGTGTCACCTCTTGTAATACCGAGCCACAGCCTCGAGATTTCCAGAGGTTTCACAAACGACACCTCGTAACAGAGGCATAATGGATAGTTATGTGTAAGCTTCGGTGGGTGCGGAAAGTGCAGGCCAGCCCCGCAGGAACTTTCCAGAGAATACTTGTTTTTATGGGATTTCAACACGCAAGCATCGCGTCGACCTCGACAAAACCCCCTTTCGGAAACTGACCTAAAGTAACGCTTTAGTTTCAAACTGCCGCGACCGACATATCCCTGCCTCGCCATTGGCCTGAATGGCCGTTCTGAAACCGGCACTCAGAAGTATCCGCACGTCATCTCGATCATGGGGGCCGCCCAAGACCAACGCCCTCTCGGGCTACCGACTGGGGTTGCATTCGGCTCAACCGACCGCCGCCATGCTCCGCATGGCTGAATTGATCGAACGATACGGCACCTGACCGGGAAGCGTCAGGCTGCTGTCTCCACCCTAATTGTCCACCAACCCCGCCGCGCACTCGCCCAGCAGCTTCCGAAAAGCGGTCCACAACGGTTCGCGGCGGTTCTTGTTTGGGTAAATCAGACAAAGACTGCGATCATAAGCGCCGGGCAAAGGGTCCGAGATGTGAATCCGCGACGCGAACCGGCGAATCCCGTGCCAACGCGGAACAAGCGAAACACCTAACCCCTCACCGACAAGGATCGCGATGGTTTCAAGGCTGTCGAGCTCCACCATCGGTTCGAGGTTGAGTCCCAAGTCCCGCACGAAGGCCTCCGCGATCATTCCGCCCCACGAGTTCACGTCGTAGCGCAGGTAGCTGTTGCCACCGAGTGCATCCTTGATCGTACAGTTCATGCTCTGGCAGGTGATCAACACGAGGGGTTCGGAAAGGAGCGGCTCGGCCGCCGCGGCTTTGGGTAGTTCGAAGCCCGGCTCCACGATCAGGGCCGCGTCGATTTCATCCCGGCAAAAAGCCGAGTAAAGTTCCACCGACGTGCCGGGAACGAGATGCAGGCGCAGGCCCGGCAACTCCGTATTGATGCGGCGCAAAACCGGCGGAATCAGATCCTGAAAGAGCGTCGAAATCACCCCGACTCGAATGAAGCCGCTCATTCCGTCCATGTCGGCCTTGTCCGCCAAGTGATCGGCAAGTGTGACCAGTTCTCGCGCGTGCGGCAAAAGCCGAAGGCAGGCTTCCGTCGGGCGCGACGTATGCCCGACCCGCTCCAGCAACCGGATCCCTAGCTCGTTCTCAAGCGCTTGTATGCGCTGCCCAACCGCTGCAGGCGTCAGGCCCTGACGCCGTGCGGCTGCCGCGATCGAGCCCTGTTGGGCAACTTGCAAAAGGCTTTCAAGCAGGCGGGTTTCCAAAAGGGTTCCTATCGATTGGCACAGCAGAAGTATGGCAGCGCTTTTGTTATGCCGCTCGATACCAATCGGCAAGACAGAGATCGCATGTCTTCCACCGCCATCATGAGCATACCCGGCCTACAGGATCCCGCGGAGGATCCGACAGGCTGTCTCGCGCAGCGGGTCTATTGCATTCACGTCAGAGCGTCATGTTGGTCGTCGCGCCCGATCATCGCTCACTCCTCGGCTTGGGGTAACGATGTCTCTTATGTCCCAACCGTCCATGCAACGGACCCTACGGAAACAAGTTGGCAATGCCTGCAAGACTTATCCAGCCATTGCCCAAAGCGATAAGCCCAGCCCCAGGGTCGCGATGAAGATCCACGCTGCCCCACCCAGGACCAGTGGACGCAAGCCCTTCTGGCGCAACCGCCGCAAGTCCGTCTCCAGTCCCATCGCTGCCAGCGCCGCCGTCAGCATCAACGCCGTCAGCGTCACCGTGGCGTCGTGCAGCCGGTCCGGCAGGTTCACCATCGAATTGATACCCATGAGAATCACGAAGCCAAGCACGAACCACGGCACGATCGTAAGCTTCGAGCCAAGGGCCCGCTGACCGCCTCGGCGGAACTGCAAGACGCCCAGCGTCAGGATCAGAGGTGCAAGCAGCAGGACCCGGGTCAGCTTGGTCACGGTACCGACGTGCCCGGCCTCTTCGCCCATTGCAAAGGCAGCGCCCACGACCTGGGCCACTTCGTGCACCGTCGCGCCCGCCCAAAAGCCGTAGGTTTCAGGTGTGAGCTCCAGCATGTGAGCCGCCATCGGCCCAAGCAGCATCGCGCTCGTCCCGAACAGCGTCACGCAGGCGATGGCATAGGCGACATCTTCGTCCGATCCACGTGTCACTGTGTTGCACGCCAGAACCGCAGACGCACCGCACACGGACGTCCCCGCAGCGATCAACTGTACCAGTCGGCTTTCCACGCCCAGCAGACGGCCGAGCAGGCATGTGAATGCAAACGTCGCGGCCAGGGTGGTCGTGACCGCAACAATACCACGCAAGCCCAGGGTAGACACCTCTCCGACCGTGACCTGAAGTCCCAGCAATACGATCGCGACGCGCAGGACCGGCTTGAGGGCAAAACGGATACCCGGTTGCAGCGACGGCGGGCTGCCCACGGCGACACGCCAGCCGATTCCGAGCAGCAGGGCAACGACCAGCGGGCTGAGCGCCGCCAGCCCGGTCGCTCTCTGGACAAGCGTGGCGATGCCGGTGATCGCCATGACCAGTGCCAATCCGGGCAAGTGCGCGTAAAGGTCTTGAAGCGAACCGGCGTGCGCGCGTTGGCTCAGGGTTTGCATGGCGTACCTCCTCGGTGTCTGCGCCTGCAAACTGCCCCAATTGCATTGATCATTAAATTAACTAATATCGAACATATTAATCGATTGGATTGATGGATGACGCTCGACCAGCTCCGCATATTTCTTGAAGTCGCTGAACGCGCCCACGTCACCCGTGCGGCAGAGGCGCTGAAGATGACCCAATCCGCCGTGTCGGCCGCCCTGCGCGCGCTGGAGGGCCATCATGGCGTACAGCTTTTCGACCGGGTCGGGCGCGGCATCACCCTCACCGAAGCAGGCCGCAGGTTCGTGCCCGCGGCCCAAAGCGTTCTGAACCAGGCCGAGACCGCGGAACTGATCCTTGATGACCTCTCGGCGCGGCCGCGGGGGCGACTGCGGATCGAGGCAAGCCAGACGGTCGCGACCTATTTCCTGCCCCCGGTTCTGGTACGCCTCAGGCAAGCACACCCCGATCTCTCCGTCCGGCTTGGCGTGGGCAACACGTCAAGCGTTGCCAGGGCCGTGGCCGATGGCGCTGCCGACCTGGGGTTCGTCGAAGGCGAGGTCGTGCTTGGCGATCTTCGGACACGGGTGGTGGCGCGCGACGAACTCGTGCTGGTCATGCGCCGCGGACATCCGGCAGCCCGCAGCGCGATGTCGGCCCAAACCTATCGCAAGCTCGACTGGGTGATGCGGGAAGAAGGCTCGGGCACACGCGCCGAGGTCGAAGTTCACCTTGCCCAACTGGGGCTGCGCCGGGATGACCTTGCGGTCCTGCTTGAGATCCCGTCGAACGAAGCGGTGTTGTCGGCAGTGGCGGGCAGCGACTGCGTGTCCATGGTGTCACGACGCGTCGTCGACGCGCTGGCGGAAGACGGTGCAGTCCACCAGCGCCGCGTGACCTGGGCGCCGCGACCGGAGCGTCCGTTTACCGTGCTGTCGCATCCGGAACGGCATCGTACCCGGGCAGTCGAAGCGCTTATGGCGCTGATTGACGCGGGCTGAGCCGAAACCGATCCGTGCGATGGCCGGACCGACCGGCCTCAGCCGCCGGTCAGTGCCGGGGACATCCGCTGCGACAGATCCGCCGTCAGCCGCTTGCGGTCAATCTTGCCGACATGGTTTTCCGGCAGGCGATCCACGCGTTCGATCCCGGCCAGACAATGCGCGCGGCCAAGTGCGTCCCTGATCTTTCGGTTCAAGTCGTCAAGAGCCTCGATCTGGCTCGTGCCTTCCACGAAAGCAAACGGCACTTCTCCGAGATCGGCATGTGGCGCGGGCACCACGCAAGCCGCCCGGATACCCGGGCTTGCAAGCAGCACATCCTCGATGCTTGCGGGAGCCAGGTTTTCACCACCGCGTATGATGATCTCCTTCAGGCGGCCGGTCAGGAAAAGATAGCCGTCTGCGTCGAGATATCCCAGATCCCCTGATCTGACCCAGCCCTCCGGGTCGAACGGGGGATGGCCGACATAGCCAAGAGCGGACAAGGGACCGCGGAACGCCACTTCGCCGCGGCTTCCGATCGGCAAGGGCGTGTCCTCGCCAGGTTCGAGAATTGCCACCTCGGCACCGGGAATGGCGCGCCCGACAGAGCCGCGCCGGGCCGCGCCCGGCGGATTGGCGGTCGATGTGCAGGTAAACTCCGTTTGCCCATAGCTCACCAGAACCTGGCAACCCAGATGCGCTTCGATCCGGTCCTGTGTCTCGACCGCCAGCGGCGCCGAGCCGCAGCGAAGCATCCGCAGCCGGTCCGTCGCCCCTTGCGGGATCGGATGGTCCAGCAACCTTTGGAACATCGTCGGCACGCCGGTTACAACCGTGGGCTTGAGGTCCGCCATAGCCTCCAGCGCGGCTTCCGGCGTGAAGCGCGGCAGCAAGGTAATCCGCGCGCCGCGCATCAATGGATACAGCAGCTGGTTCAGAATGCCGTTGGTATGGCTCAAGGGCATCATGTGCAGGTAGTGATCATCGCCACCCACCGGGGTGATTTCCGACAACCCCCGCGTATTCGCCGCGATGTTTCCGTGGCTCAGACGCACCGCCTTGGGACGTCCGCTGGAACCGGACGTAAAGATCAGCAAAGCTTCCTCTTCGGCGCGCGGCACCGGCATCGTGTGACGGTTGGCGGTATCTTCCGGCACAAGCGGTGTCACGAGGCGCAATCCGGCCGCGTCGGCCAGCGCCTGAGCCGCCTCCCGGTTGGTGTCGTCACAGATCAAACCTGTAAAACCACCGTCGACCAGCTTGGCCACGACCGATCCTTGCGCCTCGCTCCGGCTCAGAACGGTCAGCGGGAGCCTCGCGTGCAGACCGGCAAGAAGGTCCGTGCAGAGATCCACGCTACGATCCTGCAACAAGGCGATCCGGTCGCCGGGAACAAGGCCCGAGGTCAGCATGGCCGCGGCGCGGTCCACGACCCTGGCGTGCAGCGTCGCATAGCCTATTGTCTGCCCGTCCGCGAACAGTGCCGGCGCGTCCCCGCGCAAACGCGCCTGTTGCTCGAATGCGGTGACGAAATCACTCATACGGCCAACTCCGGCATTCGGATCGCGGCATCCGCTTCGAATGTGCCATCGGGATCCAGCGCCCTCAGCGCCGCCAGTTCCGCCGCGGTGGGTTCGGGGGTTGGACCGGCCTGCGACATGTCGGTTTCGAACCCGGTCGCCGCACGTATGTCGTCCCGCGTGACATCCGGGTGATGCGAGGCCACCGCAAGCCGCCCGTCCCTCTTGTCGAAGACGCACATCGGCGTGACGACGGATTGCAGGTTGCCCTTGGCCGTCTGGAAGAACAGCGTGTCGACCAGCGTGCGCGTCGAATGTTCCGTCCGCCACGTGGCGGCCCGCTTCAGCGTCGGCATCATCACGGCCGATCCGCCGCCACCCGGCAGGCGCACCTTTGGGCTGTCCCAGTCACCGATGACCGAGTTGTTGGTCGCCCCGGTGCCGTCGATCTGGCTGGCGCCGAGGAAACACAGGTCCATGCCGCCGCGCGTGCACAAATCGTAGAAATCCTCGTTGGCGAAGATCGAGCGCGAGCCCGCGGTAAGGGCCGCGTCCCCCGACGACAGTGGCACCGGCCCCGCCAGCTCCGCATCGACCCCACCGGCGACGTTCAGCCATGTGAAGTCGAAGTCGTAGGCCCGCTTCGCGACCAGGCACGCCAGCATCGGCAGGGTCGAGTTCACACCGGAGAAAGTCACCTCTGACGGTCGGATCAGGCGGGCCAGGTTGATGACGATGTAGGAAAACGGGGTATAGCTGGTCATGCTGGCTCCTCCTGCCTGGCTTCGGGGGCTGCCGCCATGTGCCCTGCGATGGAACCGCCGGCACTTTCTTCAACGTAGCGGGCGACAGCATCGTAGTTGACGTCATAAATCGGGGCGAGCGATCCCGGCCAGGCGCCCTGCGGCGCATGAACGGCGGCGGCGGTCATGAAGCCGGGCACCAGAGTCAGTTCCGGCCGCTCTGAAAAGCTCTCGGACGGGGCAAGGGTTTCGGCCGTCACCAGAACCTTGCGGGCCGCGCGTGTCAGCGCCCGGTCCCAATGCGGCGAACCCTCGACGCGGGCATTGCCGTCGCGGTCCACCGCATGGGCATGAATGACGGCGAAATCCGGGCGGATGGCCGGGATCAGCCAGACCTCTTCTTCGCCGCCGTAGGGGTCCGTCATTTTCTTCCAGCCGGACACCTCGGCGATCTGGCTGCCGTGCACGCCGCCGACCGGCATGAAGGGCACGCCGGCTCCGGCCGCGCGCAGCCCGGCGGTCAGCGTCATGCAGGCGTGTTCTTCCAGCTTCACCGTCCCGCTTTCGATCGCCTTGCGATACCCGCCGGCGAGACCGAAATTGCCTTCCATGGCGACGATCCCGGCCCGCACGCGCGACACGCACCCGGCCCGGCACAGGATGTCGATGTCGTAACCGGGAGAGGCCTTGATGATTTCCAGGTCGCGCTTGCCCTGCCGGATCAACTCCCGGACAAAGGCGAAGGGGCCGCGATGCAGGAAACTGCCGCCCAGCCCGATGGACGCGCCATCCGGGATCGTGGCGACCATCTCTTCCAGGGTGGTAAGTTTTTCCGAACGGGTCATGAGGGAACCTTTAGTTTCAAAGTGTCTGTTGCGACTTTGGCGTCTTGCCGTGCCGCTTTCTGGGCCGCGACGTAGGTGGCGATCCGGTCACGCAGACCAGGCCGCGCGGCAGAGGCGACAAAGGCAGCCATGTCCGCTTGCGGATCGGCTTTGGAAACCGTGGTCGACAGGTGCGCCGCCACGTGCGGGTCAAGCTTCATCACCCCTGCACTCCAGTCCTCCAGCGCCTCTTCCGGCGCGGCGGGCGTGGCGTGCACAAGGCCAAGCCGCAGCGCATCCTCCGCCGCGATGGGCGCGCCGGCAGCCAGCACCCTTTCCGCGGCGTTCTCGCCAATCCGAAGCGACAGACGATGCGTCCCGAGAAAAATGCCGAAGCCAAGCCCGGGGAACGCCATGCGCCCCCCGTCGGACAGCACGCGGTGCTGACAACAGACCAGGATGTCGGCCCCCGCACCGATCGCGGCTTTCTGCGCCAGGCCGAGTGTCCGGCACGGCAAGGACCACAGCCGCTGCAGCATCAACTCGATGCGCGTCAGCAGCCACAGCATGTCCGCGTCCGACCGGCTCTCGATCCCCGCAAGGTCGAGCCCGGCGCAGAAGACCGGCCCCGCGCCGGTGATCACCAGGCCGCGCGGCGTTTGGGCCTCGACCCGGTCGAAGGCCGCATGCAGGGCCTCGACCATGTCGAGCGACAAGGCGTTGCGCGTGTCCGGCGCGTTCAGGGTCAGGCGCCAGATTGGGCCGTCGGTGTGCAACAGCACGGCGTCCGTCATGCCACTTTCTCCGCGTCCAGCTCGGCCAGGATCGCGTCGCGATCCCCGTCCAGCCCCGGCGGGCCGCTGCGGATCGTGAACGCGCGACCAGACATGGAAACGGGCGGACCGAAGGTCGAAATCTCCGCTCCGGAGGGAAGCTTTGTGCGCTGGACCCAGCCCTGCGCTTCGACCTGCGGGTCGGCGAGTGCTTCGGGGTAGGTATTGATCGGCGCACAGGGCACCCCCGCCGCGCTGAACCGGGCCAGCCATTCCTCTGCATCTTCCCTGACGAAACGCTCTTCCAGCAGAGGCTTCAGCTCCGCCTGGTTGGTCGCCCGGTCCGAGGTGGTCACGAACCGCGGGTCATCTTTCAGTGCCTCCAGCCCGGTAACGGCGCACACCTTTTCCCAGAGACGGTCATTGCCGGCCGCAATGACGAAATGCGTGTCCCGCGCCGCATAGGCCTCATACGGAGAGTTGCGCGGATGCGCCGCCCCCAGCTTCCGCGGCACGTTCCCGGTGCCGAAATACTCGGATGTCTGCAACGCGGCGATGCCCAGCGAGCAGCCCAGCATCGAGGCGTCGATATGCGCCCCCTGCCCGCTTTGCCGCGCGGCCATCAAAGCGGACGCCACGTTGAACGCGCCGTAGAGGCCGGTCGCGAAATCGGCGATGGGCACACCGCACTTGACCGGCGGAACACCCTCGTGGCCGGTCACGCTCATAATTCCCGAAATCGCCTGCATGGTCACGTCGAACGCGCCCTGCTTCGCCTTGGGGCCGGTCTGACCGAAGGCGGAGATCGAGCAATAGACCAGCACCGGGTTCCAGGCTTTCGCGGTTTCGTAATCCAGCTTGAGCCGTTCCATGACACCGGGTCGCGAATTCTCGATCACCACGTCGGCGCGCGCGATCAGCGCGCGGGCGGTGTCGTAGTCACCCTGATCCTTCAGATCGAGCGCGATCGATTTCTTGTTGCGATTCAACGACGCGAAGTTCTCCGAGTAGCCGTCGGTGATCGGCGGCCATGCCCGCATGGCATCGCCGGTGGGGGGTTCGATCTTGATGACCTCCGCGCCCATATCGGCCAGGAGCATCCCGCAAAAGGGCCCGGCCGCGATCTGGCAGATCTCGACGACGCGAACGCCGGCCAGCGGAAGTGTATTTGTCATGAATTGTCCTTTCGTCCTTGCAAAGCAACCGAGGCCTCCTCGGCTGCCGCCATCACCAGCGGAGCAAGCTCCGCGATCCTGTCGTCGGGCATGCGCTCCGCCGGGCCGGCAATGGACAGCGCCATGCGCACACGTCCGTTCCAGCCGCGGATCGGCGCACCAATGGCACGAACGCCACCGCGCCACTCACCCCGGTTGATCGAATGACCCCGGTTGCGGGTGGCCTTCATGTCGGCGGCAAAGGCCTTGTGATCGGTGATCGTTTCCGACCCGAACGCATTTAGTGTCATCGTGCTCCAGCGATCTTCACCAGCGGGGTCAAAGGCAAGGACGGCCTTGCCGGTGGCCACGCAATGTGCCGGCGCCCTGTCCCCCACGCGCGTGAAGGTCCGTACCGCTTCCGGGCTGTCGAGCCGGTGCAGGTACAAGATCTCGTCCCCGTCGATCAGACCGAGGATGACGGTTTCCCGGCTGAGATCGCGCAGCCGCTGCATCGCCGGCAAACAGGGCGAAACGCGGTCCGGTTGCTCGGACCGCATCATTGCCACCTCCCAGATCCGCATTGTCGCGGCGTAGCGCGAAGTTTCCGCGTCCTGATCGACGTAACCTTCTTCCGACAATGTTTGCAGCAGCCGGTGGGCCGTGGCCTTGCCGATCCCGGTCACGCGGGACAGGTCGCCAAGGCTCATTGCGCCCCTCATCGAGAGCGCTTCGACAATGCGCAGCCCGTTGCGCAGCGTGGAATCACGTCGCGGCGTCGCATCGCTTGTCGTGGTCTGTTTCGATGAAGTCTTTTCTTCGGTCATGTTTCGATCCTCTGGCCAATTGGGTGTCGCGGACGCGTCCCCCAGGCGGTAACAAGGATCAGGACAGCCCCGCCAAGGTTCGCCCAGATATGGTAAGGCAAGAAGGCCCCCATGGCACCAGCCAACAGCCCGGCGTAGGCCCACCAGGTCAGCGGCCCTTCGGCATGGCGCTGCAGCAGGGCGGTGACCGCGTAGATCCCGAAACTGGCAAAGACCGCGACCCGCAAGGCCTCTGCCCCGTCCCCCGATATCAGTGGTGTATAGGCAAAAAGCAAAGGCATGATGTAAAGCCCCTTGGCGATCTTCCAGGAGGTCAGCCCGGTGGCCATCGGCTTCGACCCAGCGATGCCGGCCGCGGTGTAGGCCGCAAGGCAGACCGGCGGCGTCACGTTGCTGTCCTGGCTCAGCCAGAAGATGATCAGGTGCGCGACAAGAAGGAAGGTCGACAACTGGCCCTGGTCCACAAGCGACGAGCGCAACACTGCGGATACTTCCATGGGCAGGCTGCTTACGACTTCGGCCGCGCGCTCCGCGCCGAGCCCGTTGGGCAGATCCGCCTGTAGAGACGGATCGAATAGGGCTAGCGTCCCACTCACGGCCGCATCATTGACGCCCGCCGCCAGCGCGTCGATGACGATCCGGTCGGCCAGCAGCCCAGACAGCGCCGGCGCGAGCAGGATCGCGAGGATCACGTAGGCGGCCGTCACCGGCAGCCCCATGCCAAGGATCAGCGAGGCAAGGGCCACCAGCGCGATCGCGATGATCAGCGACCCTTGGGACCACTGGATGATCATGAGGCTGAAGGCCCCGCCGACGCCCGAGGTCGTGATCGCGTTGTTTACCAGGCCAATGGCAGTCAGCAGCACGGCCGTCATGACCGCGGTCCGCATCCCGAATATCAGGGCCTGCGCAATACGCTTCGGGGTCATCTTGGTGGGTGTTGCCCAACTGACGACCACCAGCACCGCGATGGCGACCGAAGCCGCATAATTCGGCGTGCGTCCGGTCATCAACAGCCAGATCATGACCCCGAGTGGCAGCACGAAGTTCAACGCACCTGCCGCCAGTTTCTTGCGGTCCACAGGGCGCGGCTCCGCGGCAGGGATACCCGACCGCAGGACCTCGATCCGCACGAAACAGGCGACCGACAGGAAATAAAGGATGGCCGGCAGGACCGAAACCGCAACGATCGTGCTGTAGGGCAGTCCGGTGTAACTCGCCATGACGAAGGCGCCGGCCCCCATGATCGGCGGCACCAGCTGGCCGCCGGTCGACGAGGCTGCCTCAACCCCGGCGGCAAAGGTCGGCTTGAAACCGTTGGAGGTCATCGTCGGGATGGTGATGACCCCGGTGGAGGCCGTATTGGCGACCGCGGAGCCGCTGATCGTGCCGGTCAGCGCCGAAGAGATCACGGCGACATAGGCGCCACCGCCGCGCAGGCGCGCGGCGACGATCCGGCTCAACTCGATCACGAAATCCGACGCGCCGGAGTAGATAAGGAAACCGCCGAAGATCATGAACAAGGTGATGTTGGCCGACGAGATCGTGGTGATGCCGCCGAACATGCCTTCGTCATTGTAGAGCGACCGGAACAGCACGTCCGACAGCGGCAGGGACGCGGACCGGAAAACGCCCGGCAACCAGGCCCCGAGGAAAAGGATATAGGCCAGGGATACCAGGATCAGCGCCGGTATGATCCAGCCGGTAAGCCGCCGGGTCAGGTCCACGGCGGCAAAGATCACCAGCCCGCCGGCGATCCAGTCCATCGGACTGAATATCCAGCCGGAGCCACGCTGGGCCATGGAGTTCACGTACACGCCATCCTCGGCGTAGGCGACCCAGATGGCCGCCCCTAAAATGGCAAACCCGTAGATCACGTCGAGGACCAGCGCCCAACGACTGTCGCGCAACCGCTGCATGGGGGCTGTTGACAGGGCCGCAATCAGCCCGAAACCGCCGAAATGCAACGCGTTCTGCCAGATCCCGGCTTCGTTGATGAAAAGGTTCGTGGCGATGTGCCAGAGCGCAAAGGCGATCACTGCCCAACGCGTGACAAGCGCGGTCCAAGGCCCCTGCCCCAAGCTTTCCGGGTCAAGCCAGCGCCGGCGTTTTTCAGACACCTGGCCAGCATCCGAGGGAACCCCGGTCATAGCGGTCACTGATACCGGGACGTCGGAGGCGGCTTTGATCGGGTCTTTCGGGGCGGGCATGGGCTTCGCTCCTGTTTTGCGGTGGCGCGGAGACAAGGCGACCGGCAATCATCCCGGTCTGCTCTCGCAATGTGCCGGAGGCGGCATACCGCCCCCGGTCGCGTCCTGCGATCAGTCCTGCATTTCCGGCGGGATCAGCCGCTCGGGAATATCCAGGCCAACCTCCCGGTAATAGCGCACAGCACCCGGATGCAGGGGTGTCGGAAGGCCAGCAATCGCCGACTCCAGTGACATCGCCTTTGTTGCCGGGTGGATCGACTGCAAGAACGGCAGGTTTTCGTAAAGCGCCTTGGTCAGCTTGTAGACGTGGTCTTCCGGCACGTCGTCATTCACCGCAAGAAAGTTCGGCTGGGCGATGGTCTGGATCGCCTCTTCCTGTCCGGGATAGCTGTTGGGCGGGATGGTATAGGCAGTCCAGAGTTCACGACCGCCATCCATCGCTTCCGCCTCTTCCGGCGTCACGTTCAGGATCGTCACGTCATCGCCGTTCGTGGCAAGTATCTGGGTGATCGCGCCCGCAGGCACGCCGGCCGGGATCGACGCGAAATCGATCTGTCCATTGGCCATGGCATCAAGTGTCGGGCCATACCCGGAATAGATCATCTGAAAGTCTTCTTCCGCATTCAGCCCCAAGCCTTCCATCAGGAGCGTTCCGGAGCCCAGGCTGCCCGAGTTGCGCGCCCCCATGCCCGCGCCTGCGCCCTTGGCGGCGACAATATCCGCGGCCGTTCCGGTGTCGACCAGGTCGTTGCGCAGGATGAAGTGCTCGACGTTCTGCCACAGCATGGAAACCGAACGGATATCCTCCATCGGAGTGCTCAAAGGGCCGGTGCCGCGCGCCGCGTAATAGCCGAACAATCCCTGCAGGATCGAAAAGTCGGCCGTTCCGGACGCCATGGCCTGCAGGTTGGCGCCAGACCCCGCCGAGTTCACCGCCGTCAGCGAGAAATTCTCCGAAGGCAGCAGCTTGACCTTGCTCAGCGTCGAGATGGCGACCCCCACAGGGTGGAATGTGCCGCCCGTTGAGGCGGTCTGCATGACATAGTCTTCGGCCTTCGCCGCGCCGGTGATCATCACGCCTGCCATCAGCAGGGTACAAATTGTTTTCTTCATCAGGGCCTCCCTTGTTTCCAAAGCTGAACGCTCTCCCGTCGTTCAGCATATGTGAATATCATTCATATTATTAAAACACTCGTCCGCTGTAAACTGGTTTTTCAAGCGCCACGGATCTCCACGCGAGATCATCTGCTGGCGGTGCGAGGCGTTACGGTCGACGCCTCGACCATCCACCGCTGGCATACAGATCATACCTACGTTCTCGTCGGTGGGCGTTGGCGCTGTCTTTGGAGGCAGTGGGGCAGTTCGGCCGCAGTTCGCCGGAGCGAAAAAAGGGGCGCCGCTGTCAGCCCTTTTCAGTAAATGATGCAGTTGAGAACCCGCAGTGGACCCAGTGCGCAATGATCGCTTCGGGCGCGTCCTTGCGAAAGCACGGAGACGCAACTAAGTAGACGTCATCACCGCATAGGAGATACGCTCGACATGGACATGACCATCGCCGCCTTCACCCCTCTGGTTTCGCTGCGAGAAGTCTTGTCCCATGCCTGTATCTGTTTCCCTGTCCGAGCTGTCCTGGTCCACCCCTGACGGCACACCGCTTTTCTCCGACCTCAACCTGACCTTCGGCCCCGAGCGCATAGGCCTCGTGGGACGCAACGGAACTGGTAAAAGCACGCTTCTGCGCCTGATCGCGGGGCATCTGAACCCCGCCTCAGGGCACGTTTGCGTGACCGGGTCCATAGCCATGATGCGTCAGGATGCGATGCAGCATTCGGACGACACCATCGCCGACCTTTTCGGAGTGCGGGCATCGCTCGACCTGCTCGATCGAGCCGAGGCGGGCGAGGCCACCGCCGATGACCTTAATGAGGCCGACTGGACGCTGCCCGCCCGGATAGACGCCGCGCTTGCCAATTGCGGTCTGACAGCCGAGCCGCAGACGCGGCTTGCCACGCTTTCCGGCGGGCAGCGCAGCAGGGCGGCCCTTGCCGCGCTGATCCTGAAAAATCCTGATTTCCTGTTACTGGACGAGCCGACAAACAACCTCGACCGGGACGGACGCAGGGGCGTGATTGATCTTATTCGCACCTGGAACGGCGGCGCGATCATCGCGAGTCATGATCGTGAGCTATTGGAGGAAATGGACGCCATCGTTGAACTCTCGTCGCTTGGAACGACCAGGTATGGCGGCAACTACTCCGTTTATCGGCAGCATAAGGATACCGAGTTGGAGGCCGCGTCACGTGATCTGGCTTATGCAGAAAAGTCCCGCGCAGAGGCCGCGCGTCGTGCGCAACAAGCGGCCGAGCGCAAGGCCCGCAAGGACAGCGCCGGACGCAAGGCGCGGGCGAAGGGCGATCAGCCGAAAATTCTCATGGATGCCGCCAAGGAGCGGGCCGAAGCTTCGGGCGGCGCGGGCGCCCATCTGCGCGAAGCCCGGCGCAATGCGGCCGAAAAAACGCTCGCCGTCGCTCGCGAGAAAATAGAGGTGTTGGAGCCCTTGCGCATGGAGATCGCACCGTCCGGTCTACCGCCCGGAAAGACCGTTCTGCGGCTGGATGCTGTGACCGGCGGGCACGATCCAAACCGCCCTGTAATCCGAGAACTCTCTTTTGTCGTCACCGGCCCAGAGCGGATCGTCATCGCCGGGCCGAACGGCAGTGGGAAAACCACGCTTCTCAAGCTTATCATCGGTCAACTCACCCCGCAGGTCGGGCAGGTGGACCGCTCCGTCCCATTCGCGATGCTGGATCAGCATGTTGGCCTGCTCGATCCCGATTTGCCCCTGCGCGAGAACTTTCTGGCGGTGAACCCCGCCGCAACGATGCAGACGGCCCATGCGGCTTTGGCCCGGTTCGGATTCCGAGCGGATGACGCCCTGCGCCGCGCGGGTGACCTGAGTGGAGGCGAACGGCTACGCGGTGGTCTGGCATGCGCCCTTGGCGGCACTCCGCCCCCTGCGTTGCTGATACTGGACGAGCCGACCAATCACCTCGATCTGAGCGGTATCGAAGCCTTGGAAGAGGCAATGGAAACCTATGATGGTGCGGTCATTGCGGTGAGCCACGATCAAGCGTTTCTCAAATCACTCGGAGCCGACCGGGTTGTTCAGCTGAGGCAGTGACGCCGCTTCGCCCGCTCTGCGAACATTCTTCGCAACCAGCGCCAGAAGATTTCTTCGGGCGCTGGTTGCCTATCATCGGGTTGCCCTGAACGGCTTTCAGCTTTGCGCTGCATCATTCACTGCAAAGGGCTGGGCGTGGCCGCCCCTTTCTGTACTCTTATGAAAGGCGTCGTCAGGCCAGCCCGTGCTGCGACATCGGCAGGCTGCGCACCCGTTCGCCGGTTGCCTTGTAAACCGCATTGGCCACGGCAGGGCCGATGGGCGGCGTGCCGGGTTCACCGATACCCGTGGGCGCCTCGGTCGAGGGCACGATATGCACCTCCACCTCGGGCATGTCCGAGATCCGCAGCGGCGTGTAGTCGGGGAAGTTGAACTGATCCACCTCGCCATCGGTCAGCGTGACCTGCTCGCGCAGGATCGACGACAGACCGTACCCCAAGGCGCCCTCGACCTGCGCCACGATGTTGTCGGGGTTGATAGGAACGCCGCAATCCACGCCGCAGGTCACTTTCTCGACCTTTATCGTGCCGTCTTCACGCAGTCGCACATCGGCCACTTCGGCCACGTAGCTGCCAAAGCTCTTGTGCACGGCGATCCCACGATGCGTGCCTTCCGGCCCGGCCTCTCCGGCCTTTTCGACCGCGAGTTTCAGCACTTCTGCCAGACGCGCATCTTCGCCCAGGTAAGCCAGTCGGAACTCCACCGGGTCGCGTCCGGCGGCCTCTGCCAGCTCGTCCATCATGGTTTCCATGACATAGGCGGTGTGCGTATGCCCGACCGAGCGCCACCACAGGACCGGCACGCCGACATCCGGGTGGTGCACGTCGACCGTAAGGTCGGAAATCGCATAAGGCGTGGGGTGAATGCCTTCGATCGTGGTGTCGTCCACGCCGTCCTTGACCATGTATTGCTCGAACGGCGTGCCCTTTGCGATGCTCTGACTCACGATGCGATGCTCCCAGCCCGAGATGTTGCCGTCGGCATCGAGGCCAGCACGCACCCGGTGCATCGTCATGGGGCGATAGTAGCCGCCCTTGATGTCATCCTCGCGGGTGTAGACCAGCTTGATGGGCCGCGCGTCATGCCCGGCGTCCAGCCAGGCCTTGCCGATGGTGGCAGCCTCGGCGACCAGGTGCGCGTCCCCCGTGGCACGACGCCCGAACGAGCCGCCGCCCCACTTGGTGTGCACCTGCACCTGCCCCATTTCGAACCCGAGGACCGAGGCCGCGGTGCCGTGATCCACGGTCTGCAACTGCGAGCCGCCCCAGAATTGCGCGGAACTGCCGTCGAAGAGCACGGTCATGTCCAGCGGCTCCATCGGCGCATGGGCCAGATATGGAAAAACGTAATCCGCCTCGATGACGGTCTTCGCCTGTTCCAGCTTGGCCGCGGCGTCGCCCTTTGGCTCTGCCGGGTTGCCAGGCTGGTCCAGAAGCGCACGGAACTCTTCCATCAGCGCGTCCGTCCCCCGGGTCTCGCCAGAGCCCTCGGCCCATTCCAGCGCCAGCGCGTCCCGCGCCTGCATCGCCTTCCACGTGGAGTCGGCCACCACGACGACGCCTTGCGGAATTTCCAGCACGTCATGCACGCCATCCATCGCTTTCGCGTCGGCTGCGTCCATCGAGGCCAGGGTTGCGCCGAACCGCGGCGGGCGCGCCGTGACGGCAACCAGCCCGCCCTCGGGCTGCTGGTCGATCCCGAACATGCCGACACTGCCTTGCGTCTTTTGCGGCACGTCCACGCGGGCAAAGGACTTGCCGATATAGACCCAATCCTCGGGCGCCTTCAGCGCAACGTTCTCGGGCGGTTGCTGGCTGGCCGCGAGGCTCGCCAGTTCGCCGAAAGTGGCGCTGTTTTCACCAGCCGATAGCTTGCCGTCGGAAACGCCGATCTCGGAGGCGTCGACGCCCCATTCGCTCGCAGCCGCATTGACAAGCATCGCCCGGACCGTTGCGCCGGCCTTGCGGTACTGCTCCCAAGAATTGGGCATGGCGGTGGACCCGCCCGTGCCCTGCACGCCAAACGCGGTGTTGGCATAGACCTCGGGATTGGACGGCGCGAAATCCGTCGTGATCTGGTCCATCGAGGCATCCAGTTCATCGGCCACCAGCGTGGCAAGACCCGAGGCCGTGCCCTGCCCCATGTCGAGGTGCTTGCTGAGCACCAGCACGGTGTTGTCGGGCATGACATGAACGAAGGGCGTGATCAGCATGTCGCCCTCGGCACCGGACTGGGCCAGACCGCGCACCGGCACTGCGGCCCCCAGCAGAAGGCCACCTGCGGCACCGGCGGACAGGGTCAGGAATCCGCGCCGCGTCGTGGTCAGCGCGCGTGTGGCGGGTATCAGGTCGCGTTTGTCGATCAGTCTCATCTTACGCCTCCATGATTTCTGCGGCCCGGTGAATGGCCTTGCGGATACGGGCATAGGACGCGCAGCGGCACAGGTTGCCATCCATTGCCGTGTCGATGTCTTCGTCGGTGGGCTTGGGCGTTTCGGCCAAGAGCGCTGAAGCCGACATGATCTGCCCCGATTGGCAGTAGCCGCATTGCGGCACCTGAAGTTCGACCCATGCTTCCTGGATCGCCTTCGCGGCCTCGCTTTCCACGCCTTCGATCGTGGTGACCGTCGCGCCCTCAAGGTCGCCCAGGTAAGTCTGGCAGGACCGCGTCGGCACGCCGTCGACATGCACCGTGCACGCCCCGCAGGAGGCGACACCGCATCCGTACTTGGTGCCCGTCATGTTCAGTTCGTCGCGCAGCGCCCAAAGCAGGGGCATATCCGGGCTTGCGTCGATCTGGGTTTCTTTTCCGTTGAGCGTAAATGTCGTCATGTCTGGCTCCTATCCCTGTTGGCAGTCGCTGGAACGTCAAACGGGCGCGAGGACCGCGCCTTGTTGTTACAATCTACGAGTTAGAGCGCATCTTCAAAAGTCGATACGAGCGCATCGGCCCGCACAGACCTGCGTTCAGATTCGCACAGCGCCCGGGTCGGGTCAGCGGGTGAAACGATCCGGCGCGAAGGGGGCAACGTCGATATTAGGGCGCCCCCCCGAGATCATCTGCGCCAACAATCGGCCGGTCTTGGGCCCGGCGGTCAGCCCCACGTGATCGTGGCCGAAGCCCGTATAGGCCCCGGCAACGCCCGGCACCGCCCCGATCAGCGGAAGCGAGTCCGAGACCGCCGGGCGATGGCCCATCCAACGCGTGGTTTCGCGCCATGTCAGCCCCGGCAGCGCCACTTTGAGGTGACGCATGAACATGCGGTAGGGTGCCTCGGGCGGCGGCGCATCAAACCCGCCATAGCCGACCATTCCGGCCAGCCGGATCCTGCCGTCCATCGGCGTGATCACAAACTTGCCCGGCGCGAACATCAAGGGCGACCGCGGCATCTGCGACGGCTCCCAAAGCTCTATGTGAAACCCGCTTTCGGGATGCAGGGGAACCGCGATGCCAAGCGTCTCTGCCAGAAATTTGGACCATGCGCCTGCCGCGACCACGGCGGTGTCCACGGACAGTGTTTCGCTTGCCAGGCGCACCCCCGTCACTCGCCCACCGGAGCGGTCTATCGCTTCGACCTCCTCGCGGATCAGCTTCACCCCGAGGCGTTCGGCGGCCTTCGCCAGCGCCTTGACATACGCGCCCGGATCCGAAATGCGCCCGTGGCGCCGTATTCTGGCTGCACACCCGATCGCCTCGCCGTAGATCGGATCGTATGCGCGCAACGCAGTCCGATCCATTACCGAAAACTCGAATCCCTGCTCCGTGCGGATGTCCCACGTGAAGCGGTCCGCATCGAACGCCTTTAGGGTCGCGTAACCATAAAGATAATCACAAGATACGACGTATTTTTCCGCTTCGGTTCCCGCCGCAAGGGCCTGGTGATCGGCCAGGCTGTCGCCGATCAGGGGCAGGATCGCGTCCGCCCGGGTCTTGGCCGCATCCGCCGTCGCGTGGCGCAGGTATTTCATCAGCCAGGGCACAAGTGCGGGCAAGTGCCGCCACCTGATATAAAGCGGTTCGCGCGGATCGAGTGCCATGCGGGGCGCTTTGCCCAAGAGGCCGGGACCGGGCACCGGCATTGTCCCGGAGCAGGCCAGAAGGCCTGCATTGCCATAACTCGTCGCCTCGCCGGGACCGGCCTTGTCGATCAGGGTGACGGTATGCCCTTCGCGGGCAAGCCAAAGCGCGGTGGACACCCCCACGATGCCGGCGCCGATCACGGCAACATTGCATGTCTTGCCTGTCATCAGCGCAGCTTTAGCCGCGCCTCCTACGCTGTCAATGGGATCGCAGCATTCGCGGCGTGGTGCCATATTGTCGCCGGATCGCACGGGTCATGGAGGATGGCGAGTCGTACCCGCAGCGGATGGCGATTTCGGCAATGCCGAGCGTGCTGTCCTCGATCAGTTTGCGCGCGGCGGCCAGGCGCAGATGTCGATAGACCTTGCCCGGAGACGCCCCCAACCGCGCGCGGAAGCGGCGGTCAAGCGTCCGGGGCTGGCACGACAATCGCACCGCAAGCTGTTCCAGGGAAAGTGGTTTCTCGACCGTGTCGCGCATCATCTGCAAGCCGCGGCGCACCAGCGGGTCGACCACCTGCGTGGTCCTTTCCCGCCCCACGGGCGGCTCGCCGTGCAGAAACAGCGCCTCGACATCCAGCCTGACCGCCATGCCGGCATGCTGCGCGATCAAATCCAGGGTCAGGTCGAGCGCAGACATGGCCCCCGCGCAGGTGATCACGTTTCCGTCCCTCAACACGCGCGCCTGTTCGGCATCCACGGTGAGGAACCTTTCGGTGAAGGCGTCCAGAAGGTCCCAGTGTACCGTTGCCCGGCGTCCATCCAACAACCCTGCAGACGCCAGCAGCCACGGGCCTGCGTCCAATCCCACGACGACGTCGGCGTGATGAACGGCATCGCGCAACCGCCTGCGGGTGCGCGGGCTGTCATGCGCTTCGTGACCGTAGCTGGCCACCACAAACAGGTAATCGACCTTTGGCATCGCGGTCACCGAGGCGCGGGCAATCATCTCGATGTCGCTGGAGGACCGCGACGGGCCGCCATCAAGGCTGAGCACCGTCCAGTCGAAGATCGGCTTCGGGCCGACCGTGTTGGCGGCGCGCAGAGGCTCGATGCAATTGGCCAGGCACAGGTTCGAGAACCTGTCGAACAGCAGAAACCCGATCCGGGTTGGCTCAAGCGCTGATTTTGTCCATTCCGGCACGATTTTTGTCAGTTACCGCAAACTCTGCCCCAGAGCCAGCGCGATATGATCTCGTTAACGAAAAGGGAGACCACCATGCCGCTTGCCATGAACCGAGAGGTTTTCATCACCTGTGCCGTGACCGGATCGGGCGGAACGCAGGACAAGAGCCCGCACGTACCGCGCAGCCCCGAGCAGATCGCCGAAAGCGCCATCGCCGCCGCGAAGGCGGGGGCGGCGGTGGTGCATTGCCACGTGCGGGATCCCGAGACCGGGGTTCCGTCGCGCGATGTGAAGATGTTCCGCGAAGTGACCGAGCGCATCCGGGATGCGGAGGTCGACGTGGTGCTGAACCTGACCGCGGGGATGGGCGGGGACATGGTGTTCGGCGATGTCGAAAACCCGCTGCCGCTGAAAGAGGACGCGACCGACATGATCGGCGCCACCGAGCGGGTGGCGCATGTGGCCGAATGCCGCCCGGAAATCTGCACGCTGGATTGCGGCACGATGAACTTTGCCGAGGCCGATTACGTCATGACCAACACGCCCGGCATGCTGACGGCGATGGGCCGGATGATGACGGAACTGGGCGTGAAGCCCGAGATCGAGGCCTTCGACACGGGCCATTTGTGGTATGCAAAACAACTTGTTAGCGGTGGCGTCCTGGACAGCCCCGCGCTGGTGCAGCTGTGCATGGGCGTGCCGTGGGGCGCGCCGGATGACCTGAATACCTTCATGGCGATGGTCAACAACGTGCCTCAGGACTGGACCTTCAGCGCCTTCGGGCTGGGTCGCAACCAGATGCCCTATGTCGCGGCCTCGGTGCTGGCGGGCGGCCATGTGCGCGTCGGGCTGGAGGACAACCTGATGCTGGACAAGGGCGTGCTGGCCACCAACGAACAGCTTGTCGCGCGGGCGAAAGAGATCATCGAACGGCTTGGCGCCCGCGTGATCGGACCGGAAGACGTGCGCAAGAAGCTGGGACTGACCAAGCGGGCGCCGGTCTGAAAATGGCTGTCGGTATCGCGTCGGTATTTGAGTGGCATCGCGTCGGTGCCATTTGTGCCTGCTGGACAACCCGTCCATGAGCCGCCGCGTGGTCATCACCGCCGGCGCGTCCGGCATCGGCAAGCGACTGGCCGAACGGTTCCTGGAGGCGGGCGACCGCGTGGCGATCTGCGACGCCGACCCGGTGGCGGTGGCCGCGATGGCCGAGGCCAATCCTTCGATTATCGCGCAACAGGCCGATGTCACCGACGAGGCGCAGATGGACGCCTTCCTGGGTCAGGTCGAAGGCGAATGGGGCGGCGCGGACGTGGTCTGCGCCAATGCCGGGACCGGCGGACAGGCGGGGCTGATCGAGGACCTGGACTATGCCGCGTGGCAGCAATGCGTGGCGGTCAACCTGCACGGGTCGTTCCTGACCTGCCGCTGGGCCGCGCGGGTGATGCGGGCGCAGGGGTCCGGGCTGATCGTTCTGACGACCTCGACGGCGGGGCAATGGGGTTATCCCTATCGCTCGCCCTATTCTTCGGCCAAGTGGGCGCTGGTGGGCCTGACCAAGACCCTGGCGATGGAGTTGGGCCCGGCCGGCGTGCGGGTGAACGCCATCGCCCCCGGAGCCGTGGAAGGCGACCGGATGGACCGGGTGGTGGCCATGGAGGCCGCCGCCAGCGGCAAGACCGAGGACGAGGTGCGCGCGCAATACGTCAGGGGAGTCAGCCTGCGCAGCTGGGTCACGGCGGACGACCTGGCCGACATGGTGCTGTTTCTCGCCTCGCCCGGGGCGGCGAAGATATCCGGGCAGGTGATGGCGGTGGACGGCCATACCGAAACGCTGGTGCCATGACCATGCGCCCTATCCGGCCCGCACGACCCGGCACAGGAAGCAGTTGTTCGACGCGCTGCGGATGTCGACGAACGCGATCTTCGGATTCTCCAGCAAGCGCGCCGCGTAGGTCCGGATCTGCGGCGTCGCGGTCACCTGACCCGTGCCCGGGCATATGCGCTCGTCAGATGTGTAGCCCCGGACGATATAGGTCGGCGCCGTCAGCATCGGCGGCAATGTGTCTGCCGGTGAGGCCGCGTCGCACTCGTCTGCACACAGAAAGATCGGCCCGGTTTCCGTATAGGGGTTCAATCCCCGGAACGGGCGCCATGCCAGAACGAGATAGCGCTTCCCGTCCGGGACGGTCCGGAGGCAATGGCGGCATGGGGTTCCCGTGCCGTCGGATACCAGCGCCGCGATGGGCTGGTCGTGGATATCGCGCAGGGTTCCGCGCAGGTGCCGGACCTGATCGGTCGGCAAAGGTTGAAACTGTATGCTCATCATGTGTCTCCTTTACCTGGGACAGTCTTGCCGTGTTCGGCGGCCCGGACGATCCGGATATTGCGGAAAGGAGAACGCGATGCTGAAACACGTGATCGGAGCAGGCATGGGCTTGCTGATGCTGGCGGGCTGCGGCGGCGGGCCCACGTCCCGCGAGGGATCGTTTCGAGACACGGGTCAGCCACTGTCGGTGACGACGCGCGGCAACGGGATGCAGGACATGGGCGGGCCGTGGTTCGTGCGCGGGTATTTCCCGGGCGACGGCGGTCTGGCGATGGTGACCCTGCTGCCAGACCTGCGCGGCCAGGAGGCGGTGGAGTTCCGCAGCGAGGCGTGCCTTTTATCCGGCGATTGCGAAAGCGACACGGAGATCTGGCTGGCCAGGCCGCTGGGGCAGAACCGCTGGCAGCTGACCCGCGAGGGCGAAGCGCCGCGACAGATGTGGGTGGTGTGGGTGGATGACGATTTCCGCACGGCGGCGATCGGGACGCCCGATGGCAGCTATGGCTGGATCCTCGACCGGCGCCCCGAAGGCGGGGCGGACCGGCTGCGGGCGGCGGCGGAGATCCTGGATTTCAACGGCTATGACACCTCGCAAATCAGGATGAGATGACGAAGGGGACGACTATGACGAAACGGGCGGCAATCATTGGTGGCGGCGTGATCGGCGGCGGCTGGGCCGCGCGGTTCCTGCTGAACGGCTGGGATGTGCGGGTGTTCGACCCCGACCCGGAGGCCGAGCGCAAGGTCGGCGAGGTGCTGGACAATGCGCGCGGCGCGTTGCCGATGCTCTATGATTGCGCCCTGCCCGCCGAGGGCAAGCTGAGTTTTTACGGCTCGATTGCCGAGGCGGTGGAGGGCGCGGACTGGATCCAGGAAAGCGTGAGCGAGCGGCTGGACCTGAAACACAAGGTTCTTGCCGAGATCCAGGCCACAGCACAGGGCGTGCCCATCGGGTCGTCGACCAGCGGGTTCAAGCCGTCCGAGTTGCAGGAAGGTGCCGCCGATCCGTCGACGATCATGGTCACGCACCCGTTCAACCCGGTCTACCTGCTGCCGCTGATCGAGGTGGTGCCATCCGAGGCGACATCACCCGCGATGGTCGAGGCGGCCAAGGAAGTGCTGACCGAGCTGGGCTTGTATCCCCTGCATGTGCGCAAGGAGATCGACGCGCATATCGCCGACCGTTTCCTCGAGGCGGTCTGGCGCGAGGCGTTGTGGCTGATCAAGGACGGCATCGCCACCACCGAGGAGATCGACAACGCCATCCGTTATGGGTTCGGCCTGCGTTGGGGGCAGATGGGCCTTTTCGAGACCTACCGCGTGGCCGGCGGCGAGGCCGGGATGCGGCATTTCATGGCGCAATTCGGCCCTGCGCTGAGCTGGCCCTGGACCAAGCTGACGGATGTGCCGGAGTTCACGCCGGAACTGGTGGACCTGATCGCGGACCAGTCCGACGCGCAGTCGGGTCACCTGTCGATCCGCGAGCTGGAGCGCAAGCGCGACCGCAACCTGATTGCCATGATGCGGGCGCTGAAGCAGCAGGGGACCGCCTCGGGCAAGCTGGTCGGTCAGCATCAGCGGACGCTGATGCATCCGCCGCAGGACGCCCGGCCGATGATCACGCAGGACCGGATGGTGCCGGTCGACTGGACCGACATGAACGGTCACATGAACGAGGGCCGCTACGGCCAGGTCTTCAGCGATGCCGCCGAGGGCGTGATGGCGTATGTGGGCGCGGACGAGACCTATGTGTCCGAGCGGCAGCTGAGCTATTTCACGGTGGAGACGACCATCAAGTACCTGGCCGAAACGCGGGCCGGGGAAGAGATTGTCGTGGAAAGCCGGGTGACCGAGGGCGGCGGCAAGAAGCTGCGCTGTTTCCACGAGATGCGGCGCAAGAGCGACGGCGCGGTCATGGCGACCTGCGACCAGCTGATGCTGCATGTGAGCCTGGAGACCCGGCGCACCTGCGAGCCGCCCGAGGACGTGGCGGACAAGGTGGCGGCGCTGGTCGCCCTGCACGCGGAGGAGTGAGATCATGCATTTCGGATTGACGGACGAGCAGGAGATGATCGTCTCGACGGTGCGCAGCTTCGTCGAGAAGGAGATCTATCCCCACGAGGAGCTGGTCGAGCGCAGCGGCGAGGTGGCGCCCGAGGTGGCGCAGGAGATCAAGCGCAAGTGCATGGACCTGGGCTTTTACGCCTGCAACTTTCCCGAGGAGGTGGGCGGCGCGGGCCTTGGTCACGTGGATTTCGCGCTGGTCGAGCGCGAGCTTGGCCGCGGGTCGATGGCGCTGACGCATTTCTTCGGGCGGCCGCAGAACATCCTGATGGCCTGCGAGGGCGAGCAGCGCGAGCGGTACCTGCTGCCCGCCGTGCGGGGTGAGCGGATGGATGCGCTGGCGATGACCGAACCCGATGCCGGGTCCGACGTGCGGGGCATGAAGTGCTTTGCCAGGCGTGACGGGGGCGACTGGGTGGTGAACGGCACCAAGCATTTCATCTCGGGCGCGGATCATGCCGATTTCATCATCGTCTTCATCGCCACGGGCGAGGATGACACGCCGAAAGGCCCCAAGAAGCGGATCACCGCCTTCCTTGTCGATCGTGGCACGCCGGGCTTCACCATCCGCGACGGCTACAAGTCGGTCAGCCACCGGGGCTACAAGAACATGGTCTTGGAATTCGACGACTGCCGCCTGCCCGATGCGCAGGTTCTGGGCGAGGTCGATGGCGGGTTCGCGGTGATGAACGAATGGCTCTACGCCACGCGGATCACCGTGGCGACGATGAGCGTCGGACGCGCGCGACGGGCCTTTGATTACGCGTTGAATTACGCCGCCGAGCGCAAACAGTTCGGCCAGCAGATCGGTAAGTTCCAGGGCGTGAGCTTTCAGATCGCCGACATGGTCACCGAGATCGACGCCGCCGACTGGCTGACGCTGGCCGCGGCATGGCGCCTGGACCAGGGCCTGCCGGCGAACCGCGAGATCGCCTCGGCCAAGCTCTATGCCAGCGAGATGCTGGCCCGCGTGACCGACGCCACCTTGCAGATCTTCGGCGGCATGGGGCTGATGGACGACTTCCCGGTGGAGCGGTTCTGGCGCGACGCACGGGTCGAGCGGATCTGGGACGGAACGTCCGAGATCCAGCGCCACATCATCAGCCGCGAGCTTTTGCGGCCGCTGGGGGCATAAGAGACGAATGCCTTCGGCGAGGATATTTGTGGCCAGAGGAAAAGGGGGGAGCCTCGAAAGCTCCCCCCGGGAAAAGGCGGCGCCTCTTCCCCTGGCGCGGTCATCGGCGTCCCCGCCTGTACCGCATGGCAAGCATTGCAGGTCGTGGTTAACAAACCGTTTCTTCCTCTGGCCGGAAATATCCCCGCCGGAGGCAAGAAACTCTTCGGCGCAAGGGTCCGCCCCATGCGCGACCTGAGCCGCCTCATTCAGCCGAAGTCGATTGCGGTGATCGGCGGCGGGGCCTGGTGCACCAGTGTCGTCGAGCAATGCCGGAAGATGGCGTTTTCCGGCCCGGTTTGGCCGGTCCATCCGGCGAAGGCGAAAATCGCGGGCCTGCCCGCCTGCGCCCGGCTGGATGATTTGCCCGCGCCACCGGATGCCGTCTTCATCGGGGTGAACCGGCACGCCACGGTCGATGTCGTCCGCCAGCTGCGCGAGATGGGCGCAGGCGGCGCGGTCTGTTTCGCAAGTGGCTTCAGCGAGGCGCAGGCCGAAACCGGCGACGGGGCCGACCTTCAGGCGGCGTTGCTGGAGGCCGCGGGCGAGATGCCGATCCTGGGACCGAACTGCTATGGTTTCATCAACTACCTGGACGGCGCGCTCTTGTGGCCCGACCAGCATGGCGGCGCGAGGGTCGGAAGCGGCGTGGCGGTGCTGACGCAGAGTTCCAACATGGCGATCAACATCTCGATGCAGTCGCGCGGGCTGCCGCTGGCCTATGTGACCACCGCCGGAAACCAGGCGCAGACCGGGTTGGCGGAGCTGGGCCACACGCTGTTGCAGGACCCGCGGGTCACCGTGCTGGCGCTGCACATCGAAGGTATCGGCGACGTGCCCGCCTTCGAGCGGCTGGTGCAAACGGCCCGGGACCTCGGCAAGCCCGTGATCGCCCTGAAGGCCGGCAAGTCGGCGCGGGCGCAGGCGGCGGCGGTGTCTCACACGGCCTCGCTCGCCGGCAGCGACGCCGGGGCGCGCGCGCTATTGCGGCGGCTGGGCGTGGCGCAGGTCGACAGCCTGCCCGCCTTGCTGGAGACGGCGAAACTGTTGCACTACGCAGGCCCGTTGTCCGGTGTCTCGCTGGCCTCCCTGTCCTGTTCGGGGGGCGAGGCCAGCCTGATGGCGGACAGCGCCGAGGACCGCAAGGTTGCGTTTCCCGACCTGACCCTGGCGCAACGCGACCGCCTGCGCGAGACGCTCGGCCCCATGGTCGCACTGGCCAACCCGCTGGACTATCACACGTTCATCTGGAACGACGCCGGTCGCATGGCGCAGGTCTTTGCCATCATGCAGGAGGGCGCGGCGGACCTGACCTGTGTGATCATAGACTTTCCGCGCACGGATCGGTGCGATCCAGGCGCCTGGGACTGCGTGTTCGAGGCCGGGGCGGCGGCAGTGGCCGAGACCGGCAGGCCTCTGGTGCTGGTGTCCACCCTGCCCGAGCTGCTGCCCGAGGCGATGGCCGCGCGCGCCACGGCGGGCGGCATGATCCCAATGCAGGGGCTGGACGATTTTCTGACCGCTGTCGAGGCGGCGGCCTTCATTGGCCGGTGCGGCCCGCTGCCTGCGCCGGTGGTGCAGGGAGACCGGCCCAAAGGCGCAAGAGTGCTGGCGGAGGCCGAGGCGAAGCGCGCGCTGGCCGCCGCGGGCCTCGACGTGCCGCGGGCGATGGTCGCGGACACGGTCGACGAGGCCGTGGCGGCGGCCAAGGAGATCGGCTTTCCCGTGGTGTTGAAGGGCATGGGCGTCGCGCACAAGACCGAGGCCGGACTGGTGGCGCTTGGCCTGCGGGACGCGCTGGAAGTCGAGGAAGCGGCCAAGGGCATGGCCTGCGACGGTTTTCTGCTGGAGGAGATGATCGGCGGGGGCGTGGCCGAGCTGTTGCTCGGGGTCGTGCGGGATCCGGCGCATGGGTTCGTGCTGACGCTGGGGGCCGGCGGGACGCTGACGGAAATCCTGCGGGACACGGTGTCGCTTATCCTGCCCGTGACGGAAGACGAAGTGTTCGGGGCGCTCGACAGCTTGCGCATCGCCCCCGTGCTTGCAGGGTATCGCGGCAGGCCCGGCACGGACCGCGCCGCCATTGCACGCGCCGTTCTGGCGGTGCAGGACTATGTCGGCGCCGAACGCAACCGGCTGGAGGAAATCGAGATCAACCCGCTGATCTGCACGACCGATAGGGCCGTGGCGGCGGATGCACTGATCCGGAAAGGAGACTGACATGACGGAGAGCCCCGTAAAGACCGAGACACGCGGCCATGTGCTGGAAGTGACGCTGGACCGGCCCAAGGCCAACGCGATCGACCTGGCGACCAGCCGGATCATGGGCGACGTGTTCAAGGACTTCCGCGACGATCCGGAGCTGCGCGTGGCGCTGATCACCGGCGCGGGCGACAAGTTCTTCTGCCCGGGCTGGGACCTGAAGGCCGCCGCCGGGGGCGATGCGGTGGATGACAACTATGGCGTCGGCGGCTTTGGGGGCCTGCAGGAAATGCGGGCGATGAACAAGCCGATCATCGCCGCCGTGAACGGCATCTGCTGCGGCGGCGGCCTGGAATGGGCGCTGAGCGCGGACATCATCCTGGCCGCGGATCATGCGCAGTTCGCCCTGCCCGAGATCCGGTCGGGAACGGTGGCCGATGCGGCCAGCGTGAAGCTGCCCAAGCGCATCCCCTATCATATCGCGATGGAGATGCTGCTGACCGGGCGCTGGATCGACGCCGAGGAAGCGGCGCGGTGGGGGATGATCAACCAGATCCATCCCGGCGATCAGCTGATGACCAAGGCGCGGGAGATGGCCGACCTGCTGGCGAGCGGGCCGCCGCTGGTCTATGCCGCGATCAAGGAGATCGTGCGCGAGGCCGAAGCGATGACGTTCCAGGACGCGATGAACCGGATCACGCGGCGGCAATTCGAGAGCGTCGATGTGCTTTATGACTCCGAGGACCAGCTGGAAGGCGCAAAGGCTTTTGCCGAAAAGCGCGACCCGGTCTGGAAGGGGCGCTGAGGGCGGTCGAAGGCGGCTGAAAATTCGGAGGATTTTCTGGCCACATTCTTCTGCGAAGAATGTACTGGCGCGCGGTGATCGGACCGCGCGCCAGTTCGTGTCAGTTGGTGATGATCTCCGGGCCCATAAAGGTGGTGGGCAGGTAGGTCGATATCCACGGTATATAGGTCACCATGATCAGGAAGACGAAGAGCACGGCGAGGAACGGCAACGCCGCGCGCACCACGTTCATCATCGGCATCCCGGCCACGCCCGAAGTGACGAAGAGGTTCAGGCCGACGGGGGGGGTGATCATCCCGATCTCCATGTTCACCACCATGATGATGCCAAGGTGGATGGGGTCGATCCCGAGCTCGATGGCGATGGGGAACACCAGCGGGGCCACGATGACCAGGAGGCCCGACGGTTCCATGAACTGGCCGCCGATCAGCAGGATCACGTTGACCATCACCAGGAACATCACCGGGCCGAGGCCCGCGGCCAGCATGCTTTCGGCGATGGCCTGGGGGATCTGTTCGTCGGTCAGCACGTGCTTCAGCAGAAGCGCGTTGGCGATGATGAACATCAGCGTGATCGTCAGTTTCGCTCCCTCGAAGACGGTATTCACCGTGTCGCGGTGCCAGAAGGCCGTGACCAGCGCCCAGGGCTTTTGCAGCAGGGTCGCGGGGCGCGGGGCCTCGGCGGCGTTGACGCTGCGCTCGCCCATGGCGCCGGAGTAGGCTTCCTCCGCCGAAGGTGCCGCAAGGGGCCCCATGTCGCGGTAGATGAAACAGGCCACGAAGAAGGCGTAGACGGCGGCGACGGCGGCGGCCTCGGTTGGTGTGAAGGCGCCGGGCTGCCAATAGACCAGGCTGCCCTCGCCGGTCAGGTTGACCCACGGGTGGCCGTAGATGCCGCCCATGATGATGCCGATCAGCAGAAGGCCCCAGAAGGCGTCGCGGAAACTTTCGAAGATCTCGGCCCAGCCTTTCCACTCGCCCGCGGGCATGTTGCGGATGCGGGCCATTATGTAGATCGTGACCATCAGCATCGTCCCGGCCAGCAGGCCGGGGATGACACCGGCGAGGAACATCCGGCCCACGGACACGTCGGTGGCCGAGGCGTAGACGACCATCACGATGGACGGCGGGATGAGGATGCCGAGCGTGCCGGCGTTACAGATCACCCCGGCGGCGAAGTCCTTGGTGTAGCCCACCTGCCGCATGGCGGCGATCACGATGGTGCCGATGGCGACCACGGTGGCGGGAGAGGAGCCCGAGAGCGCGGCAAAGATCATGCAGGCCAGAACGCCCGCGATGGCCAGACCGCCCTTCAGATGCCCAACGCAGGCGATGGAGAAACGGATGATCCGTTTCGCCACGCCGCCCGTGGACATGAAGCTGGAGGCGAGGATGAAGAACGGGATGGCCAGCAGCGTGTAATGTTCGGCCATCGCGTCATAGAGCGACTTGGCCACCGCGCCGATGGAGGTGTTGGAGAACATCAGCTGGAACACGATGGACGAGAAACCCAGCGAGACGGCAATGGGCACACCGATCAGCAGCAGGCCGACGATCATGATGAAGAGAAATGCGACTTCCATGGTCCTAGCCCCTGTTCACGGCTTCGCCGCGGGCGAGCTTGTCGGCGGCGGTTTCCACCGCGTCCTCGGCCTCGTGGCTGGTGATGATGCGCTGGCGGGTGCCGCGGATGACGCCCAGCGTCGCCTGAACCACGCGGAAGAGCAGCAGTGCGGCGCCGATGGGCAGGATCAGGTAGGGAATGACGCGCGGGAGGTAATCGTATTCCTCGACCACGCGGGTATCGCCGTCCATGTACCAGTTGAACGTGTTCTCGAGGAACTCCTTGCCGAAGGGTATCGGCACCGGGCGGACCACGGCGTACCCCTGGGCGCGCGCCTCGTCAAAGCCGGTGGGGAACCAGCGGCCCGAGGTCGGATTGAGGTTCGAGAACGGCGCCCAGAAATCGTAGGCGCCCTTGAGCAGAAGAAAGGCATAGGCCACGCAGACGAGACAGGCGATGATCGCCATGATCCGCTTGAGCCCGCCACCGACCATGTTGACGATGGCGTCCACGCCAAGGTGGGCCGTCACCTTGAACCCGTAGGAAATGCCGAAGAGGACCAGCCAGGCGAAGAGGATTTCCACCACTTCCTGCCCCCAGAGCAGGCTTTCGGAGAACCCGTAGCGCAACACGACGTTGGCGAAGGTGATCAGGGTCATCGCGCCCAGGATCAGGGCGATGAAGATTTCCTCGGCGCGGTGGACGACGCGTCCGACCGGGCCCGATGGTGTGTATCCGCTCACGCTCATGGCGTTTCCCTCCGGATCATGTGGGGTAAGGCCGGTGCAGGGTCCGGCGACACGGGTGGTGCCGCCGGTATCCCGCGCTGCGGGCGCGGTCGGGCCTCAGGGAAGCCGCGGGCGCGCGCCCGCCTTGCCCTGCGTCAGCTGCCGCTGTTGTGGGACTGGGCCGCGTCGATGTTGTCCTGGCCCACATCCTCGACGAACTGATCCCAGACCGGCCGCATCGCATCGACCCAAGCCTGACGCTGGTCGGCCGACAATTCGCGCACCTCGCCGCCGGCGTCGATGATCGCCTGGCGGTTTTCCTGGTTCACGCTGTAGCTTTCGGCGTTCCGGGTCTCGGTCACTTCGGCGACGATGGTCATGAACTGGTCGCGCACGTCGGGTTCCAGTGAGTCGAGCCAGTCGCTTGAGGTCACCAGCAGGTAGTCGATGATGCCGTGATTGGTCTCGGTGATGCCGTCCTGCACCTCGAAGAACTTCTGGCCGTAGATGTTGGACCAGGTGTTCTCCTGGCCGTCAACCACGCCGGTCTGCAGCGCGCCGTAGACCTCGGAGAAGGCCATCGGCTGCGGCGAGGCGCCGAGCGCTTCCATCTGCGCGACCAGAACGTCGGAGGTCTGCACGCGGAACTTCAGGCCCTTGGCGTCTTCCGGCGTTTCCAGCGGCACGTTGGCCGAGAACTGTTTCATGCCGTTATGCCAGAAGCCCAGCCCCTGAAGGCCGCGGCGCTGCATGGAATCGAGCATGTCCTGACCCGCCTCGGAGGCCTGGAAACTGTCCACGGCGTCGATGTTCTTGAACATGAAGGGCAGGTCGAAAATGCGGAAGACCTTGGTGAAGTTCTCGAATTTCGACAGCGACGGTGCGGCCAGCTGGACGTCGCCCTGCAGCATCGCCTCGAGCACCTGGTCATCGTTGTAGAGCGTGGAGTTGGGGAACACCTCCATGCACATCTTGCCGTCCATTTCCTCGTTGACGCGCTCTTGCAGCAGCGAGGCGGCGATGCCCTTGGGGTGCTTGTCGGTATTGGTGACGTGGCTGAACTTGACGACGATTTCACCATCGTCACAGGCGGCGCTCACGGCGCCGGCGGACACGGTCAGTGCGAGTGCCGCGGTTGCGGCAGACAGGAATTTCATGGTCTCTCCTCCCAAATTCGAGACTGGTTTCGATACCGTCACGGTATTGCGGGGCAAAGAATGGCGAAGCGGGGAAATGCCTCAAGATGATTCGGGGGAAGATCCGCCGAATCAGAATATTTCCCACGATATCAGCGCATTAAGGCTTTCGAATCGCTGTGAACCGCGTCAGCCGCGAAATGCCTGTGCGGATTCCCGCACGCGCCTCGCCTCTGCTGTGCGGATTTTCGCACAATTCGGTGAAGCGGCGTTCAGACCGCCCTGCCGGGCCAGCGCCGCGTCGCCACGAGTACGCCAAGCGCCACAAGCCCCACGGCCAGCCAGTTGACGCCGGTGATATTGTTCGCGCCCAGCCCGACCATGGCCATGACGACAAGCCCGGCGCAGGTCATCAGGGCGCCCAGCATGGCGAGGAGCGGGCCGGGCCGACCGGCGGGTTTGGTGCGGCTGCCGGCCTCGAACCGCACGAAGACCAGGACGAGTGGCAACAGGACGACGCTGAAGAGCGCCAGCCAGACGGGCCGCATGGCCCACCAAGCGCTGCTGCCCGGCGGCTCTTGCAGGCCGACGCCGCCAAGCAGCACGGCGACGCCCACGACGATGATCAGCGCCGTCATGTGCCAAAGGTAGATCGACATGATCATCTGGTTGAAAAGGATGACCAACGCCCAGGGCCGCGTGCGCTGCAGCCATGCCTGCGCGAGGTCGGTGAAAAGCAGGATCGCGCCGATCTGCATGGCCCCCACGGCCAGCATCGCGGTGGTGGGCGGGCGCGTGTTGGACATCTCGGCGCCCGGCACGCTGACCATGGCGACGGGGTATCCGAACTGCACGATCAACACGTAGAGCCAGGCGACGCCCAAGAGGATAAAGCCCAGCGCCCATGTCTTGGGCCGTGCGGCGCGGCGCCACCAGTACCCAAGCTGGTGCACCGCCAGCCAGACGAAGCCGTAGTTGGCCCAGCGCAGCCAGCCCTGGTCGAGACCGAAGGCGATGGCGTCCACGGCGACGGCGCCGAGGGCCAGCAGGAGGACCGACAGGACACCGATGCGATCCCAGAGCGCGACGGTGACCGGCACGGCCATGGTGATGACGATGTAGACGGCCAGAAACCAGACCGGCACCAATGCAGCCTGCGAGGCAAAACCGATCAGCTCGGGCGAGACGCCCATGGCGCGCGCGATCACACCGCCCGCGGCCCAGGCCAGAACCACGGGAACGGTCGGTTTCAAAAGGCGCGACAGGCGCGTGGCGGCCCAGGCGCGTTTCTTTTCCGGGTCCTTCTGGGCGGAGTCCCATGACAGGCTGTTGGAAAATCCGCCGACGAAGAAGAAGACGGGCATCACCTGGAAGAGCCAGGTGGCGTAATGGGTCCAGCGTTGTTCGGCCAACAGGATCACCAGCGTCACCTCGCCGTCGCGCATGACGGCGGCGACGAGCAGCCAATGACCGAGGATCACGAAACTGATCGCGATGGCCCGGTAAAGATCGACGGCGCGGTTGCGGGTGTCGGGCGTGCGCTCGGCGGCCCAGCGGGCGGCGGCCATCAGGCCCTTGGGCATCTTGTCGGGGGGTGTCGGGGTGGTCATGGGGTCTGCCTGCTCTGCCGTCTTTCGCCCGCGATCTGGTGCGGCGTATCGTGTCGCAGGAGCCTAAGGTCTTTCATCTGTGCGCGGAATCACCGTTTGCCGATCCGGGCACCAAGGCCCGGGCCTGTGGCACGGATGCCGCGTCAGCCCTCGCCGCGGCGGTAATCCTCGGGCTTTATTCCGTAGCGGGCCAGCTTGTCGTAGAACGTCTTGCGCGGCAGCTTCAGCGCCTTTGCGGCCTCGGAGGCGCGTCCGTTCTGGCGCCCCAGCGCCGCGATCAGCAGCGACCGCTCGACCTGCGCCATCTGCTCGGACAGGCCCAGGTCGGCCGCGCGGGTGACCTCGTCGGGCATGCCGAGGACGAAACGCATGGCGGCACTCATGAGCGAGCGTGCGTTGCCGGGCCAGTCCTGCGCCATCAGGCGGGCCAGGTGATCGGGGGCGATATCGGGCGCGGCGATGCCGGATTGCTCGGCGGCCTGGGCCACGTAGTGGCGGAACAGCACCGGGATATCCTCGGGCCGCTCGGACAGGGCGGGGATGCGCACGGGAGCGACGTCGAGCCGGTAGTAAAGCTCGGGGTAGAACCGCCCGTCCTGGGCGGTCCTGGCGAGATCGGTGGTGGTTCCGGCGATCAGCCGCGCCTCGGCCCCGTCCTCGAGCCGATCGAGAAGCGCGTGCTGCGATTGCGGCGGCAGGGCGGTGATCTCCTCGATGAAGAGACTGCCGCCCCGGGCGGAGGCCAGCGCCTCGTCGAGCGCGTCGACATCCAGCGCCGCCGCGGGTTGCTTGACGTAGGGCCCCCGCCCCGCCGGCGTCATCAGGTGCAGCACCTCGGCCACCTTCGAGATGCCGGCGCCGGGCGGGCCGCTGACCAGAACGTCGGTGCCCATGGCCGCGACGCGGCGCACGCGTTCGCGCAGGTCCTCGGCCAGTTTCGATGTCCCGAAAAGCATCCGCGCCGCCGCATCGCCGGTTTCCAGCTGGCGCTTCAGCCGCCGGTTTTCCAACACCAGCGACCGGGTCTGCAGGGCGCGGGTCAGCACGGGCAGCAGGGCGTCGGGCGCGCAGGGCTTTTCCAGGAAATCGAACGCCCCCTTGCCCATCGCGCGGACCGCCATGGGAATGTCGCCTTCGCCGGTCAGCAGGATCACGGGCAGCTCGGCATCGGTCTTGCGGGTATGTTCCAGCAGGTAGAAGCCATCCCGGCCCGGCATCCGGATATCCGACAGGATGACGCCGGGAAAGTCCGGCGTGATGTGGTCCTTGGCCTCGATGAAGGACCCGGCGACGCGCGGCGCAAGGTCATGCAGTTCCAGCGTCTGGGCCAGCGCCTCGCGCACGGCGGCGTCATCGTCGACGATCAGGACATCGGTGCTCATGCCGCCACCTCTTCCTGCCAGGGATCCAGTTCGATGCGAAAGATCGCGCCGCCATCGGGCGCGTTGCTGCCGCTGATACGCCCGCCGAAACTTTCGACCAGGCCGTAGGAGATCGAGAGGCCGAGGCCAAGGCCATCCTCGCCGCCCACCTCCTTGGTGGTGTAGAACGGCTCGAATATCTTGGCGGGGTCCGAAATGCCGGGGCCGGTGTCGCGCACGGTCACCGTCGGGCGGGCCCCGGGGACGAGAGAGATCTCGATGCGCTTGCGGGCCTGTCCCGCCATGGCATCGACGGCATTGTTGATCAGGTTCACGAAGACCTGGCCAAGGCGGACCTCGCCGGCGCGGACGTGCACGGACAGGGCCGGACGCCGCCAGTCGAGCGACACGTTTTCCTGCGCGAGCCTTTGTTCGGTCAGTTCCACCGCGGTGTCGATCACGGCGCCAAGATCGACCTTGCCCGCCGGCTCCGCCTCGTTCCGGGCGAAGGCGCGCAGGTTCTTGATGATACGCGCGGCCCGCGCCGCAAGGTCCGCTATGCGGGTCATGTTGGCCCGTGCCGGCCGCGTCTTGCCCACGTCGAGGAAGGCCGCGCCATTGTCGGCGAATTGCTGGATCGCCATAAGCGGCTGGTTCAGTTCGTGGCTGATCCCCGCGGACATCTGGCCCAGGGCATTCAGCTTGCCGGCCTGCACAAGCTCTTCCTGGGCACGGGTCAGGGCCGCCTCGGCCTCCTTGCGCTCGGCCACTTCGCGGCGCAGCGCGGCGTTGGCCTGCGACAGTTCCGCGGTGCGGTCGGCGACACGGGTTTCAAGCTGGGCGTTGGCGATGCTCAGGGTCCGGCGCCGTTCGGCCAGGAGCAGAAGCACGGTTCCGAAGGCGAGGCAGATCGCAGCGAACACCGCCGCCTGCAGGTTGGCGACCCGCGCGGCGGCGGCGACGTCCATCAGCGCGTGGCCCGTCATGCCGATCACCGGCTTCGGGCTGGCCAGGTGCAGGGCGCGCTCGGGCAGGTAGGCCCCCTGGGACAGGTCCCAGATTTCGGCGAACCGGCGCTCCGGTGCGCCGACGGGTGCGTCGCTGTCGGGCGAGACCAGCCCGACCGAGCCGGGCGACAGGCGCCATCCGATGATCTCGGCACGGTTGGACAGGAACACCCGCCCGTCGATGTCGGTGAAGAACACAACCGGCTGCCCCCCGATCCAGCCCCACTCGATTTCGGAGATGTCGACCACGACGATGAGGCTGCCGCGGATCGCGCCCGCGCCGGAAAAGGACGGGGCGGCATAGGCGTAGACGCGACGCCCCTCGGGGCCGAGCCGGCCGAAGAACGAGCCCAGAGCCCCCTGCATGGCGCGGCGGAAATAGGCGCTGCCCTGCGGGTTCAGCGCAACCGCGCCGGCCTGCGCCAGGACGGCGCCGGCCGCGTCGGTGAAGATCAGGCCGGCGGCGCCGCTCTTGTCCACGGCCGCCTGCAGCAGGCGGGTCGCCTCGGGCAGGTCGCGCCCGGCGCCGGTCAGCGCGGCCAGGGTCGGATGGTCGGACATCAGGACCGCAAGTTCGCGATAGCGCCGCATCTCGCCGGTAAAGCGGTCGGCGGCGAGCGCGAGGTCGGCGCGCCCCTGCTTGGCCAGCTGTGTCAGCCCCTGGGAATAGCCGTAGCGCCAGACCCCGCCGGCCGCCGCAGCGACGGCAAGCAGGAACAGGACGATGACCAGCCAACGGGCGCGAAGGAGCGACAACATGGCAAGGTGATAGCAAGCCGGCGGCCCGATTGGCCAGACAAAGCGTGCGGCGCGGTCTAGGCCGGGGTGGTCGCCAGCGGCAGGTCGAAGCGCAGGCACAGCCCGCGGGGCGCGTCGGTGGGACCGACGGCGATCTCGCCACCGAGGCTGCGCACGACCTTGCGCGCGATGGCGAGGCCCACGCCGGCATGGCCTGTTTCGCTTTTGGGGCGAAGGGTGGAAAGCGGTTTGAAGATCGCCTCGTGATGTTCGGGCGATATGCCGGGGCCGTCATCGGCCACGGTGACGTGAATGCGCCCCCGGTCCGGCGCAGCCGCAACGCGCAGCTTGCCGAAATCGCGGTCGTGATGGGCCGCGGCATTGCCCAGCACCGCGTCGAAGAGCCTGACAAGATCGTTCGCGGGCCCCAGAACGAAGACATCGTGGCAGGCTATGTCGCACGAGAGCCTGGGCGTGGCAGGCAAACGCGCGCAGGCCTCGGTGACGAGACCCTGAAGGTCGTGGGCAGCAGGCGGATCGGCCAGCCGGCGCACGCGGGACAGCTCGGTCAGTGCGGTCATCGCATCATCCAACCTGTGCGCGTAATCCCGCATCATGTCGAGGTTTTCGCGCGTATCGGCGGGGACGGCGACGCCCTGGCTGGCCAGATCCTCGTCGATCCAGTCCGGGATGGTGCGCATGGCCCGGGCGAACGCCTTGAGATCGTGGGTCACGATATAAAGCAGGTCCTCCGCCTCGCGGACCGTACCGAGCGGATCGTCTGGGACGTCTTCCAACACTTTCGCCCACTTTCCTCGTTCTGATGCAGGTGAGGAGTGACATTGCCACAGTGGACTTTCCATTTCGTGAACGGTGCCGGGGCCGCGGCCCCGCAATCGTTAAAATCAACGATACAGCCCGGTCCACGAGTAACGCTCCGGTAAGGATCGCGCGGGTAGCGTGGGGCCAGGTATCCAGGACGTTTGAGTTAGAAAGGTGCACCATGGCCTCTGTTTCTCCCATCCCGACCGAGACAATGGTCGCTCAGGCGCTTCCCGTGCCCGGCTTGCACGGCGCCCGGCGCGGCGATTGTTTCGATGTTCTGATTCTGGACGACGACCCGTTCGACCAGAAACGGCTGACGCGCACGCTGGAATCGACGGGCCTGCCCGTCAACGCCGTCACCTCGGCCTCGATCAACGAGTTTTCCGCGGCGCTGGATGCGGACAGTTTCGATGTTGTCCTGATCGACTATCTTCTGCCGGACAGCGATGGCCTTGCGGCGCAGAAGATGGTGCAAAATCACCCGAAGAATTTCGCGGCGGCCGTGGTGATGATGTCGAACCGGATGCGCACCGATGTGGCGATCGAGTCGATCAAGCAGGGGTCGCTGGATTGCCTGGACAAGGTCGAACTCGATACCGACAGGCTGCGCGAGCTGATGATGGCGTCGGTCAAGTTTCTGGCCGAAACCTCGCGCCACTGGATCGGCGAATTGCTGGCGAAGCAACGGGTGATGATCGCGCAGGACGTGGCGAAACTCGTGCGCGACGAAATGGAGTTCGGACGCCTGATCGACACGATCGACAAGCGCATTCTCGACATGCTCGCGGCGCGTGGGCTGACCCAGCCGGACCGCTGGGATGCCGATGGCATGAACGATCCCGACCCGCCCTTCGTCTTTCGCTGAGTGTGGCGCATCCACCCCGTTGCCTCGACGCCGCGGTTGGGCGAGACTGTCCCCGCCACAGCTTCGGAGGACGACATGGCTGCGAACACCCCGCCCGTATGTGATTTCCACTGGCCCGCGCCGGATTTCGATCTGCCCGGGACGGACGGATTGCGTTACACGCTGCATGACGTGTCCGGCCCGCGCGGCACGCTGATCATGTTCATCTGCAACCATTGTCCCTATGTCCTGGCGGTGCTGGACCGGATCAAGCGGGACGCCAGGGAGTTGCAGGCGCGCGGCATCGGCGTGGCCGCCATATGCTCCAACGATGCCGAAGCCTATCCCGACGACAGCTTCGAGAACATGGTCAGGATGGCAGAGAAAGAGGACCTGCCCTTCCCCTATCTGCATGACGAGGATCAGTCGGCGGCGCGGGCGTACCATGCCGCCTGCACGCCGGACTTCTTCGGGTTCGATGCCAAGGGCGGGCTGCAATATCGCGGTCGGCTGGATGCGTCGCGCATGTCACCCGCGCCCGAGGACGCGCCACGGGAACTGTTCGAGGCGATGAAGCAGGTGGCGGACACCGGCGAAGGCCCGCGCGACCAGGTCGCATCGGTCGGCTGTTCGATCAAGTGGAAACCGGCCGCCTGACACGGCGGCGCTTGCGCTGCGTCCAACATTCGCACATATTCCTATAAGAGAATTTCTTGGAGGAATATCATGCGACTGACCCGACGCCACCTGATGGTGACCGGCGCCGCCCTGCCCGTGGCGGCAGCACTGCCGCGCTGGAGCCTGGCGGACATGCCCCTTGGCGATGCGACGGTCACGACCGTCAGCGACGGCCACCTCGTGCTGCCCGGCGACTTCCTGTTCGAGCCGATGCCGCAGGAGGAATTGCAGAAAGTCCTGGAGGCCACCGGCCAGAGCCGCGACGAGCTGCGCCCCGAATGCAACCTGACGCTTTACCGCGACGGCACCAACACCGTGCTGTTCGATGCCGGCGCCGGGTCGAACTTCATGCCCAGCGCGGGCGAGTTGCCAGCGAGCCTGGTGGCTGCGGGCCTTGCCCCGGAGGATATCACCCACGTCGTTTTCACCCACGCGCATCCCGATCACATCTGGGGCGTTCTGGACGATTTCGGAGACCCGCTGTTCTCAAACGCCGTCTACATGATGGGCCGGGCCGAGTGGGATTACTGGTGGAACCCCGAGACCGTGAACACCATCGACGAGGCGCGCGCCGCCTTCGCCGTGGGCGCCAAGAACCGGATGGAGGCGATCGAGGACGTCGTCGAGTTCTTCGATGACGGACAGGAAGTCTTGCCCGGTATCGCGGCGGTCTCGACCCCCGGTCACACACCGGGCCATATGAGTTTCGAACTGCGCCGCGGAAGCGAGGCGGCAATGGTCATCGGCGACGCGATCGGCAATCACCACGTCGCCTTCGCCCGGCCCGACTGGCCCAGCGGATCGGACCAGGACCCGGACTTGGCCGTGGCGACCCGCAAGACGCTGTTCGACCGGCTGACCGCCGACGACATGACCCTGATCGGGTTCCACCTGCCGGGCGGCGGCGTGGGCCGGGCGGAAACAGCCGGGACCGGCTATCGTTTCGTCGGAAAGGATGCGTGATGCGCGCCCTGACAGCCTGTCTTGTCGCCCTCGGCACGGCCCCTGCGCTGGCCGATGAAAACATACCCGACCAGTATCCCGGTTCGCCGCTTTATTCCAAGCCGGTCGAGGTGATCCCGCATGTCTGGTCGGCCATCGGTGCCACCGCGCCGCCGACCTACGAAAACACCGGGCATAACAACAACCTGAGCTTCATCGTCACCGGCGATGGCGTTGTCGTGGTGAATGGCGGGGCCGCCTATGTGTTGGCCGAGGCCCTGCACGACGAGATCAAGCGCATCACCGATCAGCCGGTGAAGCTGGTGATCAACGAGAACGGCCAGGGCCACGCGATGCTGGGCAATGCCTATTGGGCCGAACAGGGTGTGCCGATCCTGGCGCATGTGGATGCCGCCGAGGAGTTCGAGGAATACGGCGCCCAGATCCTGCGGCGGATGGAGGAGTATAACCGCGACAAGGCCGAGGGCACGGTGCTGGCCGGACCCAGCGAGACGTTCGAGGACGAGAAGATCATCGAGATGGGCGATTTCCGGATCGAGGTCTTGCACCTGGGGCCGGCGCACAGCCCCGGCGATATCTCGGTCTGGTTGCCCGAGCAGAGCCTGGTGATCGCGGGCGACATGGCGTTTCACGAACGGATGCTGCCGATCTTCGAGGATACGATCACGAAGGACTGGCTGGAGACGTGGGAGACCGCGTTCGAGCCGCTGGAGGCGACGTATGTGATCCCCGGCCACGGGCACCCGACCAACATGGCGCAGGTGCGGCGGTACACGCATGACTACCTGGTCTATTTGCGGGAAAAGGTGGGGGAGCACCTGGAAAGTGGGGGCAGCCTGGCCGACGCCTATTACGTCGACCAGACGCCGTACAAGCATCTGCACACCTACGAGGAACTGGCCACCAGGAATGCGGGCCGGGTCTTTGAGCAGATGGAGTTCGAGTAGGGCTTATTCGGCCGGAACCGCGACACCGCGCGGCGCGAGCACGCCGCGGGCCGCGACCGCGCCCAGCACGATGAACCCGAGCGCCAGCAGGGCGGCGATGCTGAGGGCGGCGCCGCCGCTGAGGCCCGCGCCGATGGTGCAGCCCCCGGCCAGCACGCCGCCGAAGCCCATCAGCACCGCGCCCGCGCTGTAGCGCAGGGTTTGCACGGGCGACGAGAAGCTTTGCAGGGCCAGCTCGCCGCGCGCGGCGGCGCTGAGGAAGCTGCCGACGATGACCCCGCCGATCACACCGACGCCGAAGCCCGCGGGCACCGCTGTGGAGGCGATGGCATAGAACAGGGTGTCGGTCCACGGCAGGGTGAAGGCCATCGACTGAACCGGCAGCGGGTCGAAATCATCCAGCAGAAGCACCGAGGTTCCGGCCCAGCCCGCGACGACCACGAGGCCGATCACCGCGCCCATGACGAGGTGCAGGACGCGGGCGCCGGAGCGGTGCGCGAGCAGGACTGCGACGGCCAGCAACCCCAGTGCCACGGCAGGCGCCACGCCGGGAATGGACGCGAGGCTGCCGATGCCGAAATCGTACTGGATCGCCCCGAGGGATGTGCGCAGAGGGGCCAGAACGCCCTTGAGCGTTGCGTGGGCGACGATGGCGAAAAGCGCAATGACGCTGACCGCGCGCAGGTTGCCCGTGCCGGCGAGCACGGTCAGGCGGGACATGCAGCCGCGTGTGAGCACCATGCCGATGCCGAAAGCGAGCCCGCCCAGGGCGATCGCTGCGACCGGCACGCTGCTGGAGAGGTAGCGGTGGTCGCCAAGCTCGACCCAGCCCATGACCCCGGCCAGGGCCATGCCGCCGATGGCCACGGCAAGCGCGACCAGCCAGACCGAGAGCGCCGAGCGGTCCACGCCGTTTTCGCCCGCCACGGCACGCCGCAGACAAAAGCGCGAGATCTGGGCGGCAACACCGAAGGCAAGGCCCAGGAGCGCGCCAAGCAGAAGATGCAGGGATTGCGCGGGCAGGTCGAACGGCAGGGAGTCGAGCAGCATGGGTCACGTCCTGATTCAGGTAATCCGTCCTTATCTGGTGTGATATCGCGCGAGTCAAAACCCAAGGCGAAGAGCATTGTTCCGGCTTTGGCGGCAAAGACGAAACAACGTTCTGGAACGCGGAAAACGTTACAACGCCGGACCATCGAGGGACGGTCCGGCGAAACGGATTTTCCTATTTTTCGTATTGGCGGAATATTTTTCCGATCATTGCGCCGCGATGGGCAGCCGGGCGAGCTGGCACTGCGCCCAGAGGTTTTCGAGGGCGCCGATCAGCCGCTCGACATCCTCGGCGGAGTGGACCGGAGAGGGCGTGATGCGCAGCCGTTCGGTGCCCTTGGGCACGGTCGGATAGTTGATCGGCTGGATGTAGATGCCGTGATCGCGCATCAGCACGTCCGAGATGTATTTGCACTTTACCGGGTCGCCCACCATCACCGGGATGATGTGGCTGGGGTTCTCGATATGCGGCAGGCCGATGGCGTCGAGCCGGGCGCGCACCTCGGCCACGCGGGCCTGTTGCTGGCTGCGCTCCTCGCTGCTGTGCTTGAGGTGGCGCACGGCCGCGGCGGCACCGGCGGCAACGCAGGGCGGCAGGGCCGTGGTGAAGATGAAGCCCGAGGCGAAGGAGCGGACGAAGTCGCACAGCTCGGTCGAGGCGGCGATGTAGCCACCCATGACGCCGAATGCCTTGCCCAGCGTGCCCTCGATCACGGTCAGGCGATCCATCAGCCCCTCGCGCTCGGCGATGCCACCGCCGCGCGGGCCGTAAAGGCCGACGGCGTGCACTTCGTCGAGATAGGTCATGGCGCCGTATTTGTCCGCCAGATCGCAGATCTCCCTGATGGGGGCGATGTCGCCGTCCATCGAATAGACGCTCTCGAAGGCGATCATCTTGGGCGCGTTGGCGGGAAGGGCCTCCAGCTTGGCCTCGAGATCGGCGAGGTCGTTGTGTTTCCAGATCACTTTCCGGGCGCGGCTGTGCCGGATGCCTTCGATCATGGAGGCGTGGTTGAGCGCGTCGGACAAGACCACCAGCCCCGGAATGCGTGACGCCAATGTGCCCAGCGCGGCCCAGTTCGAGACGTAGCCTGAGGTGAAGAGGAGCGCGCTGTCCTTGCCGTGCAGGTCGGCCAGTTCGGCCTCGAGCTGCACATGGGCGTGGGTGGTGCCGGAAATGTTGCGCGTGCCGCCCGCCCCCGCGCCGGTGGTGTCGAGGGCGTCGTGCATGGCCTTGAGCACGACAGGGTGCTGGCCCATGCCGAGGTAGTCGTTGGAACACCAGACCGTCACGTTTTCGGGGCCATTGTAGCAATTGGCCTGCGGGAACTGCCCGCGCCGCCGTTCGAGTTCGGCAAATTCGCGATAGTTGCCTTCGGCCCGCAACCCGTCGAGTTCGGAGCGGAAAAATTCCTGGTAGTTCATCAGTTCTCTGTCGCCTCTTTCACGATCTCGGCCAAGAGCGCCTCGACCTTTTCCATCGGACCATCGGGGTAGTCGCGGTAGCCTATCGTCACGGCACCTTCCGCGTCCTCGGCCACGAAGATGCCGTAGGGGCAATGCGCGATGTTCATCGGGTCGGCCTCCATCACCTCGCGCGACACGACGGCCGAGCAGAAGAGGAAGATGTCCGCCTCCTTGAAGATCATGACATCGCTGCCGACGTCCTCGCCCGTGCGGTTGAGCATTTCGCCCACGTGGCTGACATAGTCGATCACCAGCCCCTGCCCCACGATCGCGGTTTCCACGGCAAAGGCCGCGTCGTCGAAGGACCCCTCATAGGCCGTGGTGATCGGGGCTTCGGCGTGGGCGGCGGTGGCAAAGGCCAGGGCAGCCGTCAGAATCACGGGTTTCATGGTGGGTCCTCCTAGGTGTCGGTTTGGTTTCGCACGGGGGCGCCGCCCCGGTCTTTGACCGAGATCAAAGCCGGGACGGCGGGTTGGCTTAGCCGAACATGTCGGTGGTGATGCCGGTGTACCAGCCTTCGGATTCTTCGTAGGTCGCCTTGCGCAGGGCGGAATCCTCGCCGGTTTCGCTGATGAAGCTGTCGACCGAGGCTATCTTTTCGTCCGTGGGCTCGTATGTGGCGCCGACCTTGACGCCGTCATCGGTGGCGATAAGCGACCAGCACGTGTTGGAATACTTCGCCGGGAACACCTTGGAGCCGGTCAGCGCGCCCCGCACGGCGTTGGCGCAGACCTTGGCCTGGCTGTTGGCGGCAAAGCCGGATTTGGGCATGTCGCCCTGTTCGGCGGAATCGCCCAGCACGTAGACATCGGCATCCGCGCGTGCGGACATGTCGGCGGGATTCACCGGCGCCCAGTTGCCATCGGTCACGCCCGCCAGTTCGGCGATGCGGCCCGCCTTTTGCGCGGGGATGACGTTGCACACATCGACCCGGGTCTCCTCGCCGTCGATGGTGACGGTCATGTTCGCGGGGTCCACCGAGACGTTGCCGCCGCCGAATTCCTCGCCGATCCAGTCGACCACGCCCGGGTAGTGCTTGTTCCAGCCTTCCTGGAAGAGCGACATCTTGGAGAATTTCGGCTTGGGGTCGGCCACGATGATCTTGGCGGTCGGGTTATTTTCCTTCATGAAATGCGCGACCATCGAGATGCGCTCATACGGGCCCGGGGGGCAGCGGTAGGGGTTCGGAGGGGCCACCATGGCAAACGTCCCGCCCTCTGGCATCGCCTCGAGCTGGGCGCGCAGGAGTTCGGATTGCGAGCCGGCCTTGTAGGCATGGGGCATGGCGTTCTGGGCGCTGATGTCCCAGCCTTCCACAGCGCCGTCGACGAAGTCGATGCCGGGGCTGAGGATCAGCTTGTCGTAAGGCAGCGTCGCGCCACCGGCGAGCGTCACGGTTTTGGCGTCGCGGTCGACATCGACGGCCCAGTCGTGGATCACGTTCACGCCGCTGGCGGCGATGGTGCCATAGGTGTGGCCGATATCGCCGATCTCCTTGAAGCCTCCCAGATAGAGGTTGGAGAAGAAGCAGGTGAAGTAGGTGCGCGTCGGTTCGACCAGCGTGACGTCGATGGCGCCGTCGCTGTCCTTGGCGATGTAGCGCGCAGCCGTGGCGCCGCCCGCGCCGCCGCCGATCACGACGACGCGCGGCTTGCCGGAGCCTTGCGCCAGCACGTTCGGCGCCGCGAGCACTGTCGCAGCCGCGGCTGTCGTTCGAAGGAAAGTCCGTCTGTCGAGTGTCATGTTTAGTCCTCCCTAAGGTATTATTATCTTTATTGTTCCGTCAGTTGGCCGAAATACGCGGCGAGTGCGGCGATCTCCTCATCGCCCAGGCGCCCGGCGACCATCTGCATCACCGGGTGGTTGCGTTGCTTGTTCTTGTAGGCGTGCATGGCGACCACGAAATCCTCCTCCGGCCAGAGCACGATAGACGGGATACCGTCATTGGCGCCACCGGCCTGATGGCAGGCCACGCATTCGCCGCTGAGATATTCGCCATATTCCGGGTCCCCCACAAGCGCGAGGATCTCGGGGGCAAGGTCGTGGTCCATGCCCCGGATGGTCGGGTCCGCCTCGGGAATGTCGCGGGGATTGTCGGAAAAGCGCCGCAGATAGGCGATGAGGTCCAGACGCTCCTGCGGGTCCGGGAGTCCGTCAAAGCTCATCCGTGTGCCCGACGCGATTGCGGTGGGATTTTCAAGGAACACGTCGAGCGTATCGGCGTGCCATTCCAGGCCGCCGGTGCCGGCGCGCTTGAAGCTCTCGGAATATGGAAAGCCCTCTTGCGTGGCCGCTTTCCGGCCGAACAGGCCGTTGAGCTGCGGCCCGATGCCATGCTCGGCCCCCTTACCCACCTGGTGGCAGCCGGAGCAATATTGAAAGATTTCCTTGCCGGCCTCCGGGTCGCCCTCTTCCGCGATTGCGGGGATGGCGCAGGCCAGCAGGCCTGCCGCCAGTTTGAGGGAAAGAGCGCGCAGTCCGACCGTCATGCGGTCAGTCCCCGAAGCTTTTCAGATAGGCGATGATGGCGTCGATATCCTCTTCCTTCTTCAGACCGGCAAAGCTCATCTTGGTGCCTTTCATGTAGCTTTTCGGCGCGGCGAGGAATTCGGCCATCGCCGCCTCGTCCCAGACCCGGCCTTCGGCGGCAGCTTCCTCGAAGACGCCGGAATACTTGAAGTCGTCGTGGCCGCCCATGGTCGCGCCCATGACACCGTTCAGCACCGGGCCGACGCGGTTCTTGGCGCCTTCGCCCACCATGTGGCAGGCCTTGCACTTGCGGAAGACCTTTTCGCCCGCCGCCACCAGTTCGGGATCGGGGGCAGCGGCGGCGTCGGCCGCTGGCGCGGCCGCCTCTGTGGGTTCGGGGTCTGCGGCGGCCATCTCGACCTCGTCCGCCGCGTCTTCGGCGGCGGGCTCGGCGGCGGCTTCTTCCTCGGCGCCGTCTTCCTCGGGCGTCACGTCGACGACAGAGGCGCGCATCGTGATCTCGACGCTGTCCTTGCAGTCTTCCATGCAGGGCTCGGTGCGCCAGATCGTGTACTCGGTTTCCGGGCGGTCATCGACGATGAAGCCGTCGGCGTTGGGCATCTCGAACCCGGCGAAATTCTCGTGGCTGAGCTCGAAATCGTCTTCCACGAGGTAGTTGGAATAGAGGATGTAGGCGGTGATCGCGTAGACCTCGTCGGGGCTGAGCGACTGCGCGTTGCCGAAGGGCATGGAGCGGTGCACGTAGTCCCAGACGGTGGACAGGTACGGCCAGTAGGAGCCGACGGTCTTCACCGGGTCCTTGTTGGCGAGCGTGTCGAAGCCGCCGGCCAGCACCGGCCAGTTGCCGACACCTTCGGCGAAGTCGCCGTGGCAGACGGCGCAGGCTTCGGCGAAGACCTGTTCGCCGGTGGCCACGTCGCCGCGGCCTTCGGGCAGGCCGATGCCGCCCGGGCGGACGTCGACGTCCCATGCGGCGACCTCTTCGGGCAGCGCTTCGCGGCCCAGGCCGAAGCCGTCTTCGGGTGTCGGAGTGGCGGCGGGTTCATTCTCTGCCGTATCGGTCGAGGCCGCGTTGGCCTGCGACACGAGCACGGGGGCAATCGACGGGATGTCGACGACGAACTGGTCGGCCAGGACATAGGCCATCGTCAGGACGCCCGCGGCGCCGCCGGCGGCGGGTGCGAAAATCTTAAGAAACTTCGACATTTTCGGCCTCCCCGTTGGCTTTGACATGCCAGGTCTGGATGCAGTTGTTGTGGTAGATCGAGTTCTCGCCGCGCACCTCGCGCAGCTGCGCCTTGGTGGGCTGGACATAGCCGGTCTCGTCCATCGCGCGGGCCTGAAGCAGCATTTCCTCGCCGTCCCAGGTGGTGTCGAGGTAGAAGCGGGTCAGCGCCTTGCTGTCGCCTTGGGTTCCGAGGCGAGCGGTTTCCCAGGTCATGCCGCCATCGCGCGAGACATCGACGCGGGTGATCCTGCCGTGGCCGGACCAGGCAAGGCCCGAGATAACCAGCGGGCCGGGGCCGTGGGAGATGGGCGATTGCGGGCTGGGGGAGGTGATGACCGACTTGGCATCCATCACCCAGGTCCACTTGCGGGCCGTGCCGTCGGCCAGGACGTCGGTGTATTTCGACGTCTCCTCGCGGCTTTCCACGGGGCCGTCCATGACCTCGATCCGGCGCAGCCACTTGACCCACATGTTGCCTTCCCAGCCGGGCACCACGAGGCGCACCGGGTAGCCGTGTTCCTTTCGCAGCGCCTCGCCATTGGCCTTGAAGGCGACGAGGCAGTCGTCCAGCGCTTTTTCCATCGGGATGGACCGCCCGTTCGAGGACGCGTCGGCGCCTTCGACATAGACCCACTTGTCCTTGAGGTCGCCGGCGGCATCCAGCCCCGCCTCTTCCAGCAGGGTGCGCAGGGGGACGCCGGAATATTCCATGTTGTGGATCATGCCATGGGTGAACTGCACGCCGTTCAGCTGTGCCCCGGCCCATTCCATGCCGGTATTGGCCGCGCATTCGCAGAAATAGACGTGGTTTTCGCGCGGGAAACGCTCGAGATCGGCGTAGTGGAAGACCAGGGGGGTATCCACCAGGCCGTTGATCATCAGCCGGTAATCTTCCTTCGCGAGTTCGATGGCGCCGGAATGGTGCCGTTCGAACGCGCAGCCCTGCGGCGTGATGGTGCCGTCGAGCGCGTGGATCGGCGTGAAGTTGATCGAGCTGATCGGGTCGGCGGTCAGCCACGGCACGTTGCGGCGCACCACGTCATCCTCGAACCGGATCGGCAGGCCGTAGGGGGTTTCATCGACCCCCTCGCCGGTGATGGCGGCCCAGTCCTGAACTTCGGTGATCAGCGGATCGGGGTCGTTCGCTGCCGCGGCCCCTGCCACGGATCCCGCGACGGCCGCCGCGCTGCCGCGCAGGAAGGCGCGGCGGGAGGGGGATTTGAAAAGATCATTCATGGCTGAACGCTCCCTTGATGAATGCTCAGACGCCCGTCACTTCGACGCTGTCGTTTTCCTGCACCGTGACGGTGCCCATTTTCCTGATGTGGCTTTCGACCACGTCCCAGATCTGCGGCCCTTCGGTACCTTCGTTGACCGAGGCCCAGCCGGCGATGACGTAGTTGCGCGCGGGGTCGATCGGCTCGCCGGTCTCGAGCAGGGTCATGTTGCTGATCCGCTCGCCCTGCGGCGCGCTGACGTCGATCGTGTAGCCAAGCCCGCCGGTGCGGACCATATCGCCGCCCTGCTGGTAATAAGGGTCGGGGTTGAAGATGTTGTCGGCCACGTCCTCCAGCACGACCTTCAGGAATTCGCCGGTCATTTCCGTGCGATACGCCTCGCCATAGGTCATGGAGGTGACGTTCCAGATATCCTCGCGGGTGATGTCCTGACCGGGGATCAGGGACGGGCCCCAGCGCACGCCGGGGCTGAGCGCGATCTCGGCATCGCGCTCGGACAGGAGCGCGTTGCAGATCAGGTCATCCCAGCTGCCGTTGAAGTTGCCGCGACGGTAAAGCAGGCTTTCGGTCTGGCCGATGACCTCGGTCAGCTTGTCCTCGAAAGGCGCGCGCTGTTCGTCGATCAGCGCGGTCATGTCCGCGTCGGGTTCGATCACGTCCGAGAAGATCGGGATCAGCTTGTGGCGGTAGCCCATCATCCGGCCATCGCGGATATCGAGGTCGACGCGGCTGACGAACTTCCCGTTGCTGCCCGAGGCGATGATCAGCGTCTCGCCCGACAGGACGGGTTCCGGCAGGGCGTCGTGGGTGTGGCCCGACAGGATCACGTCGATGCCGCTGACGATGGTGGCCATCTTCTTGTCCACGTCGAAGCCGTTGTGGCTGAGCACGACGACGCATTCCGCGCCTTCGCTGCGGACCTGGTCGACGATTTCCTGCATGTGCTCGTCCCGGATGCCGAAGGCGTATTCCGGGAACATCCAGCCCGGGTTGGCGATGGGCATGTAGGGGAAGGCCTGACCGATCACGGCGATCTTGGTGCCGCCGCGTTCGAACATCGTGTAGGGCGGGAAGAGATCGGTGGGCTCGTCCCACTCGGCGTCGAAGATGTTCTGGCCCAGCGCGGCGAACGGCAACGAGTCCACCAGTTCCGCCACCCGGTCCGATCCCAGCGTGAATTCCCAGTGGAAGGTCATCGCATCGGGTTTGAGCGCGTTCATCACGTTGACCATGTCCTGGCCCTGGGTGTGATAGCAGGTGTAGGAGCCGTGCCACGTGTCACCGCCATCGAGCAGAATGGCGTCGGGACGGTCGGCGCGGATGGCGTTGACGACGGTTGCCACGCGGTCCAGCCCACCGACGCGGCCGTATTCACGGGCCAGCGACGTGAAGTCGCCGCTGCTGAGCGCATAATGGCTGGGGCTGCCGTCCTCGATCCCGTAGAGGCGGCGGAAATCGGCGCCGGTGATGTGCGGCACCTCGCCTTTGTTCTCGCCCACACCGATATTGACGGAAGGTTCGCGGAAATAGATCGGCTTCAGCTGCGCGTGGATGTCGGTGACGTGGATCAGGGACACGTTGCCGAACGTGTCGAACTGCAAGAGCTGGTCCTGGGTCAGCGATTGCTGCGCGGCCAGTTTGGCCCAGTTGCCGAAGCCCGAGGCCCCGACGAGCGCCGATGCCGCCATGCCGACCTGTAGGAAATCCCTGCGCGAAATCATGAGTGAGTCGCCCCTTGAATCATATGCGCATATTTGAATGTTGCGCGCGGTGAAAAGGCCCCGTCCGACGGACGGAGCCTTGAATTGAGTTTAGTTGCGGACCGAGGGTCCTTCGACACTGAGGCCATTGCCGCGCGAGGCGACGTAAAGCTCGAGCGCCACGAACTCCGGGCTGCCGGGCGAGAAGGTATGCGCCCGGGTATCGCGGATGCAGCCCTTGAAGCGGGCATGCACGGCGTTCAGCTTAGTGTTCTTCAGACGATAGGTCGGGAAGCCGTTGATCTGCCCCTGGCTGAGATGGTCGGCGCGGATCATGTTGCCGTAATTGTCCTCGTGACAATTGGCGCAGCTGAGTTCCAGCTGACCGTAACGGGTATAGTAGATCTCCTTGCCTTGTTCCCAGGTGGACTGGGCCGGGCCGTCGATCGCCACGTTCACGGGCATTCCGCGCGACACCGAGGCCAGAAGCGCGACCATGTTGGTCATGTCGCCGCCGGTGTATTTCCACGGCTCTGCGCCCATGCGGTTTTCGCGGCAGTCGTTGATCTGCATCTCGAGCGTGCGGACCTCGCCCGCGTCCTCGTTCCACTTGGGATAGACCGCCTTGACGCCCGCCATGCTGTCGACGTCGTTGTGGCACGACGAGCAGGACTTTTCCTCGGACCCTGCCGCGGTATTCCAGACCTCGGCGGCCTGTTCGACCCAGAGCATCGCGGGGTTGTCGAAATCGTCTGCCTGCAAGGCTTGCGTCTCGTCCGAGCGGAAGCGCCAGCCCGAATAGATCGTGTCGAACGCGTCGACATGATCCGGCGCGTCGGTCTTGGTAACCATCTCGATATCTTCGTTGACCACCAGTTCGTCTTCGTCGGGCCCGGCATAGGCGGCCAGCGCGAACGCGCTGGCGGCTGCTGCGATGATCAAACGCCCACCCGTTACAGTCGTTTTTGTCATGTTATCCTCCCTGGCGCCTCAAGGCGCCTTATCCGACCGTAACCGTCTGCGTCTCTTCGTAGACGGACCCGTCATCGTCGTACCAGGTGAACTTGAAGTCACCGGATTCGGGCACGGTGGCCTCGAATTCGAAGAACGGGTTGGTCGAGATCGCCGGTTCCATCTGGACGTCGATCACGTTCTCTCCGTTGAAGTCGACAACGAAGCGGTTGATGATCGAGCGCGGGATGACGTTGCCGTCATCGTCCTTGCGCTGACCGCTTTCCATCTGGTGGCTGATCAGCGTCTTGATGGTGATCGTCTCACCGGCGCTTGCCTTTTTCGGGACCTTGACGCGGGGTTTTACACCTTCGGCCATGTTCTGTTCTCCTTGTCCTCTGTTCAGCCGCCGCAGCCGCCGATGGTGACCTTGACGTTTGCCGATGCCTGCTTGAACGAGCCGTCTTCCATCTCGGCGACGGCGATGACGTTCTGCGTGCCGGCAAGGCGGATCCGGGTGGACGCGAATTGCGACGCGGCCAGCGGACCGAACTTGAACGTGGCCACGGGCGGCGTCGGGTTGCCATCGGCAAAGATCGAAATGGCGACGGCGCCCGGGGCGCTGACCTCGATCGGCACGGTGTTGCCGTTCTCGGCGATTTCAGGCGCGGTCAGTTCGACACCGCCCTCGCCCACGTCGGCGCCGCCGGTGAATTCAGCGATTGCATCTTCGGTGGCCGACGCGAAGGCCGGCAGCGCGCCGAAGGCCGTCACGGCTGCGCCTGCGGTGCCGAGCACCAGCATCTTTCGGCGATTCAGTTCCATCTTGTCCTCCAGGTATCTGAGTTATTCGTACTTGAGCGTCATCAGGTAGGCGACGACATCCTCGATTTGCTGGCCGGTCAGCAGCGGTTCGACCTCGCCTTCATGCGCTTCGCCCGTATAGGCGTCGCCGAGGCGCGTAAAGCCGTCGACCTTGTAGAAGGCCGGCATCATCGTGCCTTCGAACATGACCTTGGCATTGGCCACGATACCGCGCAGCTCCGCCTCGCTCCAGCGGTCGGCGACGCCGTCGAGCGGCGGGCCGATTTCGCCGTGGAACTGAAGCTGCGACTGGTCGGAGATCATGTGGCAGGCGATGCAGTTGCCCGCCCCCTTGTTCATCAGAACGGCGCCCGCCTCGGGGTCGCCGGGCTGGCCGGTCAGTGAAGTTTCAACCGCACCATCGACGTAGTCTACATCCTGGGGTGCGATGGTTTCCGCAGCCGCAACGGTGGCGAAAAGCGCAGTTGCGGATACAAATGCAGTTAAACGTGTCATGTGCCCTCCCGTATGACAGTTAGCGTATACTTGCACACACAAAACCGATTCACGCAACAACAAATTCAAGTAAGTGAATTTTTAAATCTGTTCGCTTTCGCAGAAAAAACCGGCAGATGGTCGTGCGCATGCAGCAATTCACGCGGCTATTCCGCCAGTTTCCGCGCCAGGTATTTCTGGAACGGTTCATCGGTTTCATAGCCCTTTTCGACGACCCAGCGCAGCAGGTTCAGGGTGGTCCCCTTCTCGAACGCGCCGGGCATCGTGACCACCGCCAGCTCGTCGGCGGGCAGCTCGCCGTCGGACACTTCGGGGAAGAACATCATCGTCGGCGTGAACATGGCATTCCAGCGGCGCACGGCCGCTTTCTCGGGCATCGCTTCGTCGTCGAAATCGGTGACCTCGACATCGCCGAACATGTTGATCTGGACCACGAAGTAATTCTCTTCGATGAACTGCTTGATCTCGGGGACGACGAACACCTCCTCGTGCATCTTGGTGCAGTAGATGCAGCCGCGCTGCTCGATCAGGACGAGCAGGCGCTTGCCCTCGGCGGTCGCCTCTTCAAGGTCGTCGCCCAGGTCCTTGAAGGTGTCGCGCATCCACGGCGCCTTGTGCAGGCCGTCGTCGCCTATCTCGGCGGCGAAGACCGGCAGCGCGATCAGCGCCGCGAAGGCGAAAGCGAATAGTCTGGTCATCTGGTGAGTCCTCCGATTTATCCGATTGTGCTGAACCAGGGGACGTTTTCAAGCATCCACTGGGCGATGATGTTCACCGAGTTGGTCGCGATCAGGACGCCGAACAGGATCAGCAGCGCGCCCATGATCTTTTCGACCAGGCCGAGGTGCCGGCGAAACCGCGCCATGAACCGCATGAACGGGCCGATGAAGAGCGCCGCCGCGATGAAGGGCAACGTCATGCCGAGGCCGTAGACGAAAAGCAGCAGCGCGCCTTGCGAGGCGGACTCCTGCCCCGCCGCCGTGAACAGGATCGCCGCCAGCACGGGGCCCACGCAGGGCGTCCAGCCGAAGGCGAAGGCAAGGCCGATCACGAAGGCGCCGGCAAGACCCACGTTGCTGGTGTCGCCCGCATCCGCGCGGAACTGGCGGTACAGGATGCCGATCCGAACGACGCCGAGGAAATGCAGGCCCATCGCGATGATGATCGCCGCCGCGACCCAGCGCAGGATGTCGAAATAATCCTGCACCAGCTGGCCGAAGGCGGTCGCGGAGGCGCCCAGCCCGACGAAGACCGTGATCACGCCGAGCGCGAAGAAGCAGGCCGCGAGAAAGGCGCGCACACGCACCCCGCGGGATATCTCGGCCTCTGCCGTGATCTGGTTCATGCCCACGCCGGCAAGGTAGCTGAGATAGAAGGGGACGATCGGAAGGATGCAGGGGGAAAGGAACGACAACAACCCTGCAATCAACGCCCCGTAGATCGTTACGTCAAACATTCTTTCACCCGTCGCATTTCCTTGAAATATTCAAATATTAGATTATGATGGGTTTACGCAAGTCGTCAATCGGAGTTTCACGTGGCAGCGTTCAGAGCACTCCTGCTGGTTTTCCTGACCTGGCTTCCCGCGCCCCTGCTGGCAGAGACCTACCTGCTGATGGCCGAGGAAGACGGGTGCTACTGGTGCGCCCAATGGAACAAGGAGGTTTCGGCGAAGTACCCGAAAACCCCCGAGGGACAAGCGGCGCCGTTGCGCCGCTACGAGCTATACGACGAGACGCCGGATGTCGAATTCGTCCGGCGCGTCCGATTTACGCCGACATTCATCCTCGTCCGGGACGGCACCGAGCTGGGCCGGATCGAAGGATATCCCGGAGAGGATTTTTTCTGGGGTCTGCTCGGCAAGATGCTGGAAGACGCGCGCATCGACCTCGACAAGACAGGCTGACGAACCCCATGACACTCGATCCCCAGAATTCCCCCGACGCATCCGAGCCTGAAACGCGGCTGCCGGTCCTTGACGCCAACATGTGCGCCGAGGACATGGAAAAGATGATGAAGAACGCCCAGCGGGCGTCGAATTTCCTCAAGGCGATCAGCCACGAGGGCCGGCTGATGATCCTGTGCCATCTGGCCTCGGGCGAGAAGTCGGTGACCGAACTGGAGGACCTGCTTTCGGCGCGCCAGGCGGCGGTGTCGCAGCAGTTGACCCGGCTTCGGCTGGAGGGACTGGTGACGCCGCGACGCGAGGGCAAGGCGATCTACTACAGCTTGACAGACGACAGGCCGAGGCAAATCATGGAAGTCGTCTATGACCTCTTTTGCAGGGAAGACTGACCGGGATTGAGGAGAGGTTCCGGTCGCACTACGGGAACCAAGATGCTTGACGTACTGGGCGAAGCAAATAGCGCGGCGTTGATCGGGCTATTGGGCGGCCTGGCCTTGGGGCTGGCCGCGCGCCTGGGACGATTCTGCACCCTGGGCGCGATCGAGGACGTGCTTTATTCCTCGGACGACCGGCGCATCCGCATGTGGGGCATCGCCATCGGCGTGGCGATCATCGGCACGCATTTCGCCATGGCCGGGGGCCATATGGACGGCACCGCCACCGCCTATCTGGACCGGGTCTGGAACCCCTTGGCGACTATCGTGGGCGGGCTGATGTTCGGCTATGGCATGGCGCTGTCGGGCAATTGCGGCTACGGCGCGCTGGCGCGGCTGGGAGGCGGCGACTTGCGGTCCTTTGTCATCGTGATCGTGATGGGGCTGTCGGCCTATCTGGTGATGTCCGGCCCGCTTGCGCATTTGCGCGTCTGGCTGTTCACGGTCGAGGAAGGGGCGAGGTCGCCCCAGGGCTTCAGCCAGCTGGCCCAGGCGCAGCTGGGCATTGGCCCCGCGCTGAGCGGCCTAGTGCTTGGAGGCGGTATCCTGGTAGTCTCGCTGGCCAGCGCCCGGATGCTGCGCTCGCCCGGCATGGTGTTCTGGGCCGCTGTCGTCGGGTGCGCCGTGATCCTGGGATGGGTCGGCACCTATTGGGTGGCCATGACGGGGTTCGAGGCCGAACCGATCGAGACGCATTCCTTTGCCGCGCCCATCGGCGACACGATCTATTACGCGATGACCGCCTCGGGCAACAGCCTGTCATTCAGCGTGGGCTCGGTGCTGGGCGTCGTGGTGGGCGCCTTCATCGGCTCGTGCTTCAAGGGGCATTTCCGGTGGGAAGCCTGCGAGGATCCGCGCGAGTTGAAGCGCCAGATCCTGGGTGCGGCCCTGATGGGTCCGGGCGCGATCCTGGCGGTGGGGTGCAGCATCGGACAGGGAGTTTCGGCCTTTTCGGTGCTGGCCTTTTCCGCGCCGGTGGCGTTTCTGGCGATATTCGCCGGGGCGGCGCTGGGATTGAAGCAGCTGATCACCGGGTTCGCGCCGGCGGAGTAGTGAAACAGCGGTGAACACGAAAAGGCCGCGCCGGGATGGCGCGGCCTTTCTTGTCTGCGTCGGGGCGGGCTTAGCCCAGCACGGACTTCACGACCTTGCCCAGCTTGGTGGCCACTTCGTCAGCCTCTTCGCGGGTCATGCAGAAGGGCGGCGCGAAGCCGAGGATATCGCCCTGCGGCATGGCGCGGGAAATCACGCCTTCCTTGACCAGTTCACCGGCCAGCCGTGCGCCGACCTTCTCGGAGGCGTCGAAGAACACGCGGTCGTCGCGGTCCTTGACGAATTCCACGGCGCAAAGCAGGCCCTCGCCGCGCACTTCGCCGACATTCGCATGGTCGCCCACGGCCTCGGTCAGCGCCTTCTTGAAGTAGGCACCAACCTCGCCCGCATTCTGCACGAGGTTCAACTCGTCGATCAGCTTGAGGTTGGCGACACCGGCGGCGGCCCCGATCGGGTGCGCCGAGTAGGTCCAGCCGTGGCCGATGGGGCCGTTCTCGTCGGTGCCCTGTTCCAGCACCTTCCAGACCTTGTCGGACACGATGGAGCCGGACAGGGGCGCATAGGCCGAGGTGAGGCCCTTGGCGATGGTGATGATGTCCGGCTTGATGCCGTAGTGGTCGGAGCCCATCATGCTGCCCAGGCGGCCAAAGCCGGTGACGACCTCGTCGGCGATGAGCAGGATGTCATGCTTGGCCAGCACGTCCTGGATCGCGGCCCAGTAGCCTGCGGGCGGAGGCACGAGGCCGCCGGTGCCCAGCGCGGGTTCGCCGATGAAGGCGCCGATGGTGTCGGCTCCCTCGCGTTCGATCAGCGCCTCCAGCTCGGCCACGCAATGGGCGACGAACTGTTCCTCGGTCTGGTTCACGTCGGCGCGGCGATAGTAATAGGGCGCCTCGGTGTGCAGCACCTGCGCCAGCGGCAGGTCGAACTTCTGGTGGAAGAGGTGCAGGCCGGTCAGCGAGCCGGTCATCAGGCCCGAGCCGTGATAGCCGCGCCAGCGCGAGATGATCTTCTTCTTCTGCGGAAGCCCGCGGATGTTGTTGTAGTACCAGACCAGCTTGATGTTGGTCTCGTTCGCGTCCGAGCCGCTGAGGCCGAAATAGACCTTCGACATGTGGTCCGGCGCGCGGTCCAGCACCATCTTGGCCAGCGTGATCGCGGCCTCGGTGCCGTGGCCGACATAGGCGTGGTAATAGGCCAGCTCGCGCGCCTGTTCCGCGATGGCGTCGGCAATCTCGGGCCGGCCATAGCCGACGTTCACGCAGTAGAGTCCGGCAAAGGCGTCGAGCAGGCGGTTGCCGTCGCGGTCCTCGATATGACAGCCGGAGCCGCCGGTCACGATGCGCTGCGGCGCTTCACCGCGGGCGAATTCCGCCAGGTGGGTCGAGGGATGGAAAAAGTTCTCGCGGTCCCACTGGTCGAGTTGATCGTTCTTAAGCATTGTTATCTCCTTAGCCCCAATCGCGGCAGACGTATTTGATTTCCATGAACTCTTCCATGCCCTTTCGCGCACCCTCGCGGCCAAGGCCGGATTGCTTGACCCCGCCGAACGGGATCGGCGCGCCGGTGACCTTGGTGCGGTTGACGGCGACCATGCCGAATTGCAGCGCGCGGCTGAGCCGGTAGATGCGGCGGGGGTCGTGGGCGTGGACATAGGCGACTAGGCCGTATTCGGTGTCATTGGCGCGGCGGATGGCCTCGTCCTCGGTTTCGAACGGCGTGATCGGTGCGACGGGTCCGAAGGTTTCCTCGCGCATGATCTCGGCCTCGTCGGGCACGTCAGTCAGCACGGTCGCGTCATAGAACAGCCGCCCGAGCGGGTTGCGTTTGCCGCCGCAGGCCAGTTTCGCGCCCTTCTCCAGCGCGTCGGCGACATGCGCCTCCTGCTTGGCCACGGCACCTTCGTTCATCAGCGGTCCGAGGTCGCAATCATCCATGCCGACGCCGATCGTCAGCGCCTGCGTCGCGTTGGTGAAGCGCGTGCAGAATTCATCGTAGATGCCGCGCTGGACGTAGATGCGGTTCGCGCCCAGGCAGTCCTGACCGGAGGTGGCGAACTTGGCCTTGATCGTTTCCGCGACGGCATGGTCGAGATCGCAATCGTCGAACACGATCACCGGCGCATGACCACCCAGTTCCATGACCAGCTTCTTCACGGTCTCGGCGGACGCGCGATAGAGCAGGCGGCCAACCTCGGTGGAGCCGGTGAAGGACAGCGCCCGCACCCGCGAGTCGTCGGTCCAGGGCGGCACCACGGTCGAGGCGCGGCCCGTGACCACGTTGAACACGCCCGGCTCGACGCCTGCGCGTTCGGCCAGTTCGGCCAGCGCCAGCGCCGAGAACGGCGTCTCGTGGCTGGGATGCGCGACGATGGTGCAGCCGGCGGCAAGCGCCGCGGCGGCCTTGCGGGTCAGCATGGCCGACGGGAAGTTCCACGGCGTGATCAGCGCGACGACGCCCACGGGTTCGAGCCACAGCTCGACCTCGGCGGTGTTGAGGTGGCTGGTGACCCCCTCGATATTCGGGCGCTTGGCCTCTTCGGCGTAGAATTCGACGAAGGACGCGGCGTAGTCGATTTCGCCCCGCGCCTCGGACAGGGGCTTGCCCTGTTCGGCGACCATCAGGCGGGCCAGATCCTCGCGGTTCTCGATGATCAGGTCGAACCACCGGCGCAGGATCGCGGCGCGGTCCTGCGGTAGCTTGGACGACCACCCGGGAAAGGCGTTCTGGGCGACGGTGACGGCATCACCGCTTTCTTCGGCGGAAAGGCTCGCAACCTCGCCGACCACGGCGCCATCGGCGGGGTCGGTCACGGTCAGGGTGCTGCCATCGGCAGCAGCGACCCATTTGCCGCCGACATAGGAAAAGTTGCGCACGAGGCGCAGGTCTTCGATCAGTCGCAAAGACGAGTCGGGCATGGTTTCCTCCTTTGACTTGCGGAGGTTTTATATGGTTTGGGCAATGGGTGAGCCTGAATGACCCCACCCTTGAAGATGATTTTTCTGCAAGCCGCGACGAGCGCAGAAAAATCTACTGCCGGCCCAGAATCACATCCAATGGCGGAGCGCTCGGGCCCTTGACCGGCTTGGTCACGACATAGCTGAAATACCGCGCCATCCCGATCCGGTCGTTGAGCATCTGGTCGACAAGCCGCTGGTAGGCATTGATGTCGGGGGTGACGATCTGCATCAGGTAGTCATAGCCCCCGCCGATGCCCCAGCACGCGACGATCTGGGAATATTGCTGCACGGCATCCTCGAAAATGCGGAAGGTCGCGGCGGTATGATCGGTCAGTTCCACTGCCACGAACACGGTCACGTGCGGCCCGAGTTTCCGCAGCGCGATCTCGGCGCGGTAGCCCTCGATCAGCCCTTCCTTCTCCAGACGTTTCAGCCGCTCCCAGCAGGGTGATGCGGACAGGCCTACGCGCTCGGCCAGCCTGGACTTGGTGATCCGCCCATCCTCGGCCAGGACCTTCAGGATTTCGATGTCGCGCGCGTCGAGGCGGGTCATGGTCAGGTCTCGATGCGCGTGCCGGTATCCGGCAAGGCGGCGCGGACATGGCTGGCGATGGCGGTGTCCTGCGCGCCGGTGCCGGTGAGGTCGCAGATCGTGACGTCTTCGGGGGTTCTGCGGCCCGTGGCGGTGCCGGCAATGATTTCGCCCAGTTCGGGCGGGGTCACGTCGGTCAATACGCCCGCGGCACGGGCGGCCTCCAGCTCGCCGCTGGTCTGGCACTGGCTGACCCGGTCGCAGACGTAGAGATCCGCTGCGGCCAGCGCCGCCGGGTCGATCTCGTTCTTGCCCTCCTGGTCGGAGCCCATGGCGGTGATGTGCAGGCCGGGGTGCAGCCAGTCGGCCATCAGTACGGGCGTGCGGGCGGGCGTGGTGGTGACGACAAGCTGGCTGTCGGCCACGAGCGCGGCGGGATCGGCGACCGCTTCGGCCGCGATGCCAAGGGTCTGCGCGAGCTCCTGGGCGCAGGCGGCAGCCTTGGCCGGGTCGCGCCCGTGGACCAGGACGCGCTTGAACGGTCGCACCAGATGCGCGGCCTGAATTTGCAGCCGTGCCTGCACGCCGGTGCCGATGACGCCCGCCGTGTCGACCGTTTCCGGCGCAAGGTGCCGCGCGGCCACGGCGCCCGCGGCAGCGGTGCGGATATCGGTGAGGTAACCGTTGTCGAGATAGACCGCCTCGACCAGCCCGGTCTTGGCCGAAAAGAGGATCATCAGGCCGTTCAGGCTGGACAGCCCCAGCTTGGGATTGTCGAAGAAGCCCGGGCTGACCTTAATGGCGAAGCCGTCGAATCCGGGGATATAGGCGGTTTTCACATCGACCTCGGCATTGGCCTGAGGCAGGTCCATGGACAGGATCGGCGGCATCACCACCTCGCCCCCGGCAAGGGCGGCGAAGGCGCGTTCGACGACATCCACCATCTCCACGTCCAATTGAATGGCGGCGCGCAGTTCCGCCTCTGTCACGATCTGGATCTCATGTGCCATAGGCGCGTCCTTTCACCATGGTGTCGCCAAGCTGGATATCCTCGCCCGCCATGATCCGGTGGAACATGCCCATATCGAGGTTGCGGCCCGTGATGATCGTGCCGATGGGCCCCGGCAGCGCTGACAGCTTGCCCGACAGGAGCGCCGCAATGCCGACGACGCAGGCGCCTTCGGCTACGATGCGGTCCTCGTAGAACAGCACCTGCATGGCGTGGTAGATCTCTTCCTCGGTGACAAGCACGATGTCGTCCAGGTGATCGCGGCAGAGTGCGAAGGACAGCTTGTTGTCCATGCCGATCCCGCCGCCAAGGCTGTCGGCGAGGCTGGCGACCTCCTCGACCTCGACCGGGTGACCGGCGGCGACCGAGGCGTGCATGGCCGCGCCGCGGTCCATGCTAATGCCGATCACCCTGATCTGCGGGTTGATCGCCTTGGCCGCAACCGCGACCCCGGCGGCCAGCCCGCCGCCCGAAAGCGGCACGAGGATGGTGCCCAGGTCCGGGCGGGCCTGGAGCATCTCCAGCCCGATTGTCCCCTGCCCCGCGATCACGTGCGGGTCGTCGAAAGGCGAAATCTCGACCAGGCCGTCGCTGTCGACCAGTCGCAGACTTTCGGCCAGCGCGTCGTCCTGGCTCTTGCCGCAGATCTGCACCTCGGCCCCCAGCGCGCGGATGCCGTCGACCTTGGCCCGGGGCACCAGGCTCGACATGCAGATCACCGCCCGCAGACCGCGATGCGCGGCCGCATAGGCCACGCCGCGCCCGTGGTTGCCGGTCGAACAGCAGGTCACGCCGGCGACGTCCTCGGGCAGGTTCATCACCGCGTTCACCGCGCCGCGCAGCTTGAACGCGCCGATGGGCTGCATGTTTTCGAGCTTCATCAGGAACTCGGTGCCCGTCTTTTCGGTCATGAAAGGCGACGGCACGAAAGGCGTGGCGTCGGCGATGCCGGCGATGGTCTTCCGGGCCGCCAGTATGTTCGACAGGGCGAAGGCCAAGTCTGCACTCCTCTTGCTGTTGCACGCGGGGACCCGGCCGGACTGCGCCGGTGCCCGCGTGCCCCGCAGGATGGGGGATGCGGCACGCCGAACGCAACCTCAATTGGCGCGACTGGCGGAAACAAGTGGCCCAAGGGGCAGGACATCGCCGGCGCTCGCCGGGCCGCGGCGTCCGCGTCAGCGGCGGCGGGCGTGCGAGCGCATGAAAAGACCCGGCCCGCGCGTGGCGCGGACCGGGCCGAAATCGTCAAAGCACCGTCAGGCGTTCAGGCCGCGGCTTTCTTGCGGTTCTCTTCCAGGCGGGCGTCGATGATCGAGACGGTTTCATCCGCCTCGACCATGGGCTTGCCTTTCTGGTCGGCGATCAGTTTCACCAGCATGTCGACCCGTTCGATCGAGTCCGCACCGCTGTCGATGGCCCTGGCCGCCGAGGACGGCTTCAGCAGGCCATTGGCGGCGCTGGCATATTTCTCGAACGGCACCTGGTCGTCCTCGTCCGCGCCGAGTTGCATGACAAGATCGCAGATCTTGCTGTAGATCGACTGCGATTCCAGCAGGTCGCCATGCACCGCTTCCTTGATGGGGCGAACGCCGTCGCGCTGGACGCAGCGGTAGTTGCCGGTCAGCAGCATGGCCCACTTGGCGAAGGGCACGAACAGGGAATCGAAGAGGCGCAGCTTGACCGGGACGTCCTTGCCGTCGACACGCACGGCCTCGATCGCCTCTTCCAGTTCCCGCACCATCGCGGTGTGGGCCGGATCCTCGAACGGCGCGGCCTTGAAGTTGGTGGGCAGACCCACATGCAGGACGTTCGGGCCTTCCTCGGGCGGGCGGAACGCCTGCGGATCGGGGCTGCAGAGCGACACGAGGCCGGGCTTGAAATCCTCCCACGGCTCGATGCTGTTGAAGGCCGGGCGCAGCGCCTCGGCGTCCAGGCCCTCGATCCGCTTGAGGTAAGGCAGCGGCGGCATGTTCATGATCGAGAGGCACGGCCGCCCGGACGCCGCGATCCGCTTCATCAGCCTTGTGATCTCGGCGTTCCCATATTGCGGCTCGGACATGGCGAGGGCCACGAGGTCATAGTCCTCGGGGGTCACGTCGCCCGGCGCCTTGGCATCGAGCGTGCCCGGAAGGTCACCCGACTTGAAGGCGCGGTGCTCATCCTCGTCACGCAGCTTGATACGGACTTCGGTGCCCTGTTCGTTGATGATGTCCGCCGTCGCCTGGCGACAGACCAGCGTCACGTCCTGGCCGGCCATCAACAGTTTGGTGCCCAAGAGCGAGCCGTAGGATGCCCCCAGAATCAGAACCTTGCGAGCCATGATGAAATCTCCTTGTCATTTCATCACGCAAGATAATTGCGTGCGCAGATTCTTCTACAAAATTCGTGTAAATGTGTTATTGATAATGATTACAACTGCTCTATCTGTAATCTTGTAAAGTTCCTGCCATGGCAAAGACCTTTATCGGCCCGAAGCTGCGCCAGCTGCGCATCGCCCGCGACCTGACGCAGGCGGACGTCGCCGAACGTCTGGGGATCAGCCCCGCCTACGTGAACCTGTTGGAAAACAACCAGAGAAGCCTGTCGGTCAAGATGCTTCTGGCGATTTCCGAGACGTTCGACGTGGACGTCAAGGAATTGACGAAAGACAACAGCGCCCATGTGCTGGCCGATCTGCGCAACGCATTCGGCGACACCACGCTGGAAGGCGCGGCCCCCGACATCCAGGAGCTGCGCAGCGCCATCGACCGTGCGCCGGCTTTTGTCGATCATTTCCTGCAATTGCACCGGGCGCATCGCGCCGCCCTTCGCATCATCATGCGCGGTGGCATGGATGGTCGGGACGAAGAGATGCTTCACGCCTCGCCCGAGAACGCGATTCACGATATTTTCCGCAAGAACAGCAATTACTTCGCCGTGCTGGAGGTGGCCGCGGAAAATGCGCGCCGGGCGATCCCCGCCGCGCCGGAATCGCTGTTTGTCGATCTGCGCGCGGGCCTGCAGAAACACCACGGGGTGTCGGTGGAGGTGCGGCCACTGGAGGAAATGGGCGAGTCGCTGCGCATCTACGATGACAGCAGCCGCACGCTGTTGCTGTCACAGGCGCTCAATACCGAGAACCGCGCGTTCCAGATGGCGCATGTCCTGGCCTTTCTGACCGAGGGGCGGATGATCGCCAAGATGGCGCGCAAAGCGCAGACCGATCCCGAACGGGTTCAGCCCCGGCTGGAGGTCGAGCTTGGCAATTATTTCGCCGCCGCTTTCCTGATGCCCTACGAGCCGTTTCTGAACACCGCCGAGGAGACAGGCTATGACATCGACCGCATCGCGCTCGCGTTCGGCGTGACTTTCGAGCAGGCCTGCCACCGCCTGACGACCATGCAGCGCGACAAGGCGCAGGGCATTCCGTTCTTCCTGCTGCGGCTGGACCGGGCTGGCAACGTGACCAAGCGGTTCAACGCCACCTCGTTCGACCTGGCCGAGTATGGCGGGGCCTGCCCGGTATGGAACGTGCATGCCGCCTTCTCGGTGCCCGGTGTGATCTTTCCGCAATTCGTCGAGATGCCGGACGGGCAGCAGTTCTTTTCGATCAGCCGGACAGTGCATCGCCCCGTCTTCAGTGCCGAAACCCAGGACCGCCGCCTGACGCTGACCCTGGGCTGCGAGGCCCGTCATGCGCATCGCATCCGCTATGCCGCCAGCTTCAAGATCGACGACCCGACGCTCTATCAGCCGATCGGCATCAACTGTCAGCTTTGCCCGCGGCAGGCCTGTTCGCAGCGCGCGCACCAGCCGTTGTTCATCAACCTGCCGATCGACGCCAACCGGCGCGGCTCGACCCGTTACGAAAGCTGAAGCCACGAAAAAGCCTGCCCCCCGGGAGATCAGGGGGCAGGCGTTGGGCGGTGCGGTAAGATGCGTGGCCCGTATCAGGCCCGTATCAGGCCCGGCTTTCCGCCGCCTTCTTGCGCTTGCGCAGGATGCGCTGCACCACCGGGAAGAGCACCAGCGCCAGCGCCAGGCAGATGCAGACCAGCGAGATCGGGCGCGTGATGAAGGTGGTCGCGTCGCCTTGGGCGGAGATCAGCGACTGGCGCAGCGAGCGTTCGGCCAGCGGCCCCAGCACGATGGCCAGAACCGCCGGCGCCACCGGGTAGTTCAGCTTGCGCATCAGGTACCCCACGATGCCGATGATCAGCATGATCCAGGTGTCGAACATCCGGTCCGTCGTGGCGAAGACCCCCAGCACGCAGAGCGTGAAGATGATCGGCGTCAGCAGGGTGAAGGGCATCGCCAGCACCCGGATGAAGACCGGGATCAGAGCGATGTTCAGCACCACCGTCACCGCGTTTGCCACGTACATCGACCCGATCAGGCCCCAGACGAAATCGGGGCTTTCGGTGAACAGGAGCGGCCCGGGGCGCAGGCCCCAGATGATCATGCCGCCCAGCAGGATCGCCGTGGTGGGCGAGCCGGGAATGCCCAGCGTGATCATCGGCAGCATCGAGCCGGTCGAGGCCGCGTTGTTGGCCGATTCAGGCGCGGCCACACCGGCCACGTTACCCTTGCCGAAGCTGTCGGGATCCTTCGAGAACGTCTTGCTGAGACCGTAGGACATCAGCGCCGCCGGGGTGGCCCCCGCCGCGGGCAGCGTGCCCACGAAGAAGCCCAGGAACGAGCCCACCCAGGTCGAGTTGATGTACTGGCGGATCTGCTTGAAGTTCTCCTTCATGCGCGACATCGAGATCTTGACGTTGTGCATCTGGACCTTGCCGCTGGTGGTTTCCAGCGTCCAGAGCATCTCGCCGATCCCGTAGATGCCGATTGCCAGAACCAGGAAGCCGATGCCGCGCTGGAATTCGACCATGTCGAAGAAGATCAGGCGCGGGCTGCCCGAGATGATGTCGAAGCCCACCGCGGCCAGCACGAGACCCAGAAGGATCGAGAAGATCGTCTTGGGTATGTCGTCCCCGCCCAGCCCGATGAAGGTGGCGAAGGCCAAGAGCATCAGGGCGAACTCCTCCTGCGGGCCGAACTTCAGCGCGAAGGCGGCCAGGGGCGGCGCGAAGAGCGTGAAGAGGATGATCGAGACCGTGCCGCCGATGAACGACGCGATGGCCGCGGCCATAAGCGCCTGGTCGGCCTTGCCCTGCTGGGCCATGGGTCGCCCGTCGAACACCGTCGCCACGGCCGTCGAGGCCCCTGGAATGCCCAACGTTATCGAACTGATCGCCCCCCCGTACATCGCGCCGTAATAAAGCGCGGCAAGAAAGATGATCGCCGTCGTCGGCGGCACCAGGAAGGTGATGGGCAGCAGGATCGCCACCCCGTTGACCGAGCCGAGGCCCGGCATGCAGCCCACGAACAGCCCGGCAAGGCAGCCCGCGAAAATCATCATCAGGTTCAGAGGCTGGAACGCCTCAAGAAGGCCTGACCCTAGGGATACAAGTACCGTTTCCATTTGTCGTCAGACCTCTCAGTAGAACCATTCGTAGCGGAAGTTGTCGACCCAGAGGAATGCGTCCTCGAAGATCGGCAGACCCTTCGGCAGGTACTTCGTCAACGCCACCTCGAAGAGCAGGTAGACGAAGATCGGCGTGCCGATCGCGAAGCCCAGGGTCATCGGCCACGAATGCCGCCCCATGAAGCGCACGAAGAACAGCATGAAGACGACCAGCGCCAGGTAGGTGCCGATGAACGTCATCATGATCAGCAACCCGAGAACCGACCCCGCCGAGATCGACACGAGAAAGATCGTGTCTCTGGATATGTAGGGATCGGTGTTGCGCGACTCGGGCGTCTTTTTCTGCGCCCATCGCACGAGGGTGGCGACGGAGGCCAGTGCCATGCCCGCCGACAACCAGAACGGCCACATGCCGGCACCGGGACCCCTGCCCCTGACCCAGCCGATACTTAGGTCGTCTGTGTATACGTTTAACATCAGGCCGAGTGACACCAGCAGGGTCACGATCGCCATCAGGAGTTCCGCTGTCCGGACCGTCATTCTCTTTGGCTCCGTATAAATCGTTTGCGATCTTTCGAGGGGGCGTGTCCCTGCCGGACCAACTTGCCCGCGCCCGGATCGTCAGGCATCCAGGTGCAGGGCCCGATGTGTCCGGGCCCTGCCGTTTTCAGGATTGGCTTACTCGCCGGTGATCGCACCCGCGCCGACCTTCTCGATCAGCTTTTCATGCGCGACCTTCTGGTTCTCGTGGAACGTGGCGAGGTCCTCGCCCTTCATCATCGTGTCGCAGGTCAGGCCGTCGGACTTGCAGAACGCCTGCCATTCCTCGCTGTCGAACAGTTCCTGGAACAGGTTGGTGTACCACTCGACAGCCTCGGGATCCATGTCCGGCGGGCCGTTCACGGAGCGTTGCATGTAATACTCGATCTCCACGCCCAGTTCCTTGGCCGTCGGCACGTCCGGGAAGGCCGGCATGCGTTCGGCCGAGAATTGGACCAGCGGCTTGGTGTTGCCCGCGCGCCAGAACTCCATCTGCTCGGCGGGGTTGTTCACCGTGCTGTCGATCTGGTTGCCCACGAGGTTCTTGGCCACCGTGCCACCGCCCGGGAACGGGATATAGGTCACGTCATAGCCGAACTCGGCTTCCATCATCGCGGTCAGAACGCTGTCTTCCTGGCCCGACCCGGTGCCGCCGACCTTCCAGTCCTTGCCGGCCTCGGACACGACCTTGTTGAAGCTGTCGAGATCGGTGATGTCCTCGCGGTCGGTGTTGACCCACAGCAGGAACGTGTCCATCGCCATCAGGCCGATCGGCGTGAACTCGGTCACGTCGATGCCGAGATCCTCCTGGATGATCGGCGTGGTGTAGAAGCTGTTCAGCGTCATCATGACGGTGTGGTTGTCGCCCGCCTTGTCCTGCATGTAGCGCAGCGCCTCGGCGCCCGACCCACCCGGCTTGTTGATCGGGATGAAGGGGCGCGGGCTCAGGTCCTTTTTCTGAATAAGGCCCTGCAGCAGCCGCGCGATCTGGTCCGCCCCGCCGCCGGTGCCGGCCATGATGATGAACTCGACCGGCTTTTTCGGCTGCCATTCCGCCAGCGCGGCCGGCGCCGTCAATGCCAGTGCGGACGCACTTGCAACAAGTAGCTTAAAGGTATTCATGGTTATCCTCCCTATGGTCTCCATGTGTGTCAGGGCTGGTGCGCGTGCATTCTTGACGTGTTTGGCGCTTGCCCCATTCCTGGTCGTCTGCTCAGTCTTCGTCGAGCCTCCCCTCTCTCCTCAATGAACCATGATGACCGGGAAATCCGCCTCGGCGACAACGACTTGCGAGTTGCCACCGAACAGGGATTCCCGTTCGTAACTGTCGTGATAGGCGCCGATGATCAGCATCCCGGCGCCCGCGGCGCGGGTTTCCGACAAAAGCTGCCGGCCGACGTTGCGCCCCTCGGCCTTGAAGAGCCGGATGTCGGACGCGACGCCGCGCAGTTCGAGATAGCGCTGCAACTGGTCCGCCCCGGGATGCTCGTCCTTGGGGCTGTCGCCGGTATGCAGGATCGTGACCTTCTTGGCGTTGGAAATGATCGGCATCGCCATCGCCACGGCGCGTGTCGCCTCGAGCGATCCGTTCCAGCCGATGGTGACGTGATCCGCGAAACCCGCGTCTGCAACGTCCTGGTCGGGGCACATCATCACTGGACGGCCCGAAGAAAACAACGCCGATTTCAAGGTGTTGACGCCGAGGTTCATCTTCTGGTCCGGTTTGGCCACGCAGACAAGGTCGCACAGGCGACCGTATCTTTGCACCGCATCGACCTGCTTGCCCTCGTACTCGATGAACCGGGTCGTGGGCTTGTCCATCTCGTGATCGGCGATCTCGAGCCCGAGTTTCCTGGCTTGCTTCTCGAACTCACCGTAGAGTTGGTCCCGGGTCACATCGGCATTGGCATTGGCCGCATCCTCGATCTGGCGGCGCAGCATGGTCGGGATCACGACGCCGTAAGGCATCAGGTCCTCGGTCTTGGGATGGCAATGCACCACGCGGACCCGGGCGCCGAAGCGCCGCGCCAGGGCGGCGGCGTGGGCAAAGACGTTGTCGCCTTTGCCGTCGCCCCGCACCGGAAGCATGATGCTGTGGATGGAGTCGTAAGCCATGGCTCAGAACAACCCTTCGATCTCGCCCTGGTCGTTCAGGCGAATGGATTCCGACGCCGGCCGGCTGGGCAGGCCGGGCATGGTCATGATCTCGCCGCAGACCACCACGACGAAGCCCGCACCGGCCGAGAGCCGCACTTCGCGTACCGGGACCGAGTGGCCCGTGGGCGCGCCGCGCTGGGTCGGATCGGTCGAGAAGCTGTACTGGGTCTTCGCCATGCAGACCGGCAGGTTGCCGTAGCCCTGATCTTCCCAGCTCTTCAGCTGGTCGCGGATCTTCTTGTCCGCGATCACCTCGTCGGCGCGGTAGATCTTCCTGGCGATGGTCTCGACCTTCTCGAAGAGACCCATCTCGTCGGGGTAGATCGGCTTGAAGTCCGCCTCGCCCTTCTCGATCACCTCCACCACCTTCTTCGCCAGGTCAGCAGAGCCTTCCGAGCCCAGCTCCCAGTGGCGGCTCAGCACCGCCTCGGCGCCGTTCTCGGCCACGAAGTCCTTCACCGCCTGCACCTCGGCATCGGTGTCGGTCACGAAGTGGTTGATCGCCACCACCACCGGGACACCGAAGGATTTGACGTTCTCGATATGCCGGCCCAGGTTCGGGCAGCCCGCCTTGACCGCGTCCACGTTCTCGGCGCCCAGGTCGGCCTTGGCCACGCCGCCGTTCATCTTCATCGCCCGCACCGTGGCCACGATCACCACCGCCGACGGCGCGATCCCGGCCTTGCGGCACTTGATGTTCATGAACTTCTCAGCGCCCAGGTCGGCGCCGAAGCCGGCCTCGGTCACCACGTAATCGGCGATCTTCAGCGCCGTCGTCGTGGCGATGACCGAGTTGCAGCCATGCGCGATATTGGCGAACGGCCCGCCATGCACGAAGGCCGGGTTGTTCTCCAGCGTCTGCACCAGGTTGGGCTGCATCGCGTCCTTCAGCAGGACGGTCATCGCGCCCTCGGCCTTGATATCGCGGCAGAAAACCGGGCTGCGGTCGCGGCGATAGGCCACGATCATCGCGCCCAGCCGCTCCTCGAGGTCCTTGAGGTCACTCGCCAGGCAGAGGATCGCCATCACTTCCGAGGCCACGGTGATGTCGAACCCGTCCTCGCGGGCAAAGCCGTTGGCGACACCGCCCAGCGACGACGTGATCTGGCGCAAGCTGCGGTCGTTCATGTCAACGACCCGGCGCCAGACGATCCGGCGGGTGTCGATCTCGGCGTCGTTGCCCCAGTAGACGTGGTTGTCGATCATCGCGCTCAAGAGCGCATGGGCCGAGGTGATCGCGTGGAAGTCGCCGGTGAAGTGCAGGTTCATGTCCTCCATCGGCACCACCTGGGCATAGCCGCCGCCCGCGGCGCCGCCCTTCATCCCGAAGTTCGGCCCCAGCGAGGCCTCGCGGATGCAGATCATCGCCTTCTTGCCGATGTGGTTCAGACCGTCGCCCAGACCAACGGTGGTGGTGGTCTTGCCCTCGCCCGCCGGCGTCGGGTTGATCGCGGTCACGAGAATCAGCTTGCCGTTCTCGTTGCCCTTCACCGAGTTGATATACTCCTGGCTCACCTTCGCCTTGTCATGCCCGTAGGGCAGCAGGTGCTCGGACGGTATCCCAAGCTTGTCGCCAATCTCCTGGATCGGCTTCTTCGACGCCGCACGCGCAATCTCGATGTCTGATTTGTGGCTCATGGTAGGTTCCTTTGTCGCGTTTCAGCTTGGAAATTCTTCGCCGACCTCAAGGCCGACCTCGGATGCCCACTGGGCGGCGGGTGTCTTGTCCCCGCCCTCGGGGCGTACTCGTTTGACCAGGATACGGCCGCCGACGCATTGCACCTCGATGCCGTCGTCGGTGATGGCGCGGACGCGGCCCGAAATGCCATCGCCGGAGGCGCGGGCACTGTCGAAAATCCCCAGCTTGGCCCCCTTGTAGGTGGTCCAGGCGCCGGGCGCGGGGTTGGTGCCGCGGATGAGATCATAGACCTGCCCCACCGGACGGTGCCAGCAGATTTCCGAGTGCCGCGCGGTGCAGCGGCGCTCGTAGGTGGCCTCATCCTCGTCCGGCACGATATGCGGCGGATTGCCGGCGCGGAAGAGGTCGCAGACCTCCAGCACGCTGTCCACCGCCGCCGGGTAGATTTTCTTGAAATAGAGGTCGATCACCGTGTCGTCGGGGCCGATCTCGCATTCCCACTGCATCAGGCTGTCGCCTTCGTCCAGCCCGTCGGACGGGTAGAACCAGCTGAAGCCCGACTTGTCCGAGCCCATGATGATGGGCCAGTTGACCGCGCTGGGGCCGCGATGCAGCGGCAGAAGCGACGGGTGGAAACAGATCGAGCCGTGCTTGGGCGTATCCCGCGCCGCCTCGGGCACGAAGACGTTGACGAAGGCCATGACCATGAGGTCGGCATCGAATTTCGCCAGTGTTTCAAGTGTTGCTGCATCGTCGAAATTCGCGGGCTGCTCGACGGGCAGGCCCTTTTCCAGCGCGAACTCCTTGATCGGGTCCACCGGCTTGCCGTCCCGGTCGGGCTCACAATACACGGCCACGACCTCGTCGGTTCCGGTCTCGATGATCTTGGCCAGCGCATCCTTGCCGAAGGCTTGCTGCCCCATGACGATCAATCGCATTTTCTTCCTCCCTTGGGTCCGGCAGGTGCGGACTTGGCCCGCACGCTCCCGGTCTTTCCTTTACTACTCCGCCGCGGTTTTCTGCGGGTCGCCCACGGCGCCGCTGTCAAGCACCGCCTGCAGGTCCTCGCCGTCGTAGCCCAGCACGTCGCGCAGGATCTCCACCGTGTGCTCGCCCAGAAGCGG